>CALLUO010000101.1 GCA_938010425.1 uncultured Elioraea sp. | reverse complement strand
AGCGGCAAGGATGGCGTCGCGGTGCGCAGGATCATCGGGCCCCGGGTCGATGATCGCCACTTCACCTCGGCCAACCAGCCAAGTGTTGGTGCCATGATACGTGTATGGGCTCGGGTTGCGGGCGACGATGCGGCGAATGCCTGGGATCACCTCGAGAGGTGTGCCGTAGGGGGGTGGAGGTTCGGAGAGAAAGGTCTGCCGCATGGCGCGATCGTGCCACGGACGAGCCAACAGCGCAGCGGCGGCGTGCGCTTCCTCACACCGGTCGGGCCCCTCAGCCGGCGAGCCTAGCAGCGGTGGAACTCAAGTCTTTCCTCATGCATCCGGCCGCACATCGGTTCGGAAAGGGGTGGCCATGCTGCGCCTTGTGTCTCCCGTCCTGTCCGCCCTGCTCGCCATCGCCGTGCTTGCCGCGGCCGTGCTCGAGAGCAAGCAGCGCGCAGCGCCGAGGGCGGCGTTCGTGCGGGTTCTGGCTGGCGGCTGAGGCGCGGCCGGAGAACCGGGACTGTGCTCCGCTGTCCTTTGGTCCGGGGCTCCGACCAGAGTGGTAGAAGAGCCCGCACCGCACATGGCCCTACGCTGTAGCGGAGGGCCGATGACACTTCCCCCCCTTTTGCGCAGGGACCGCCTCGCCTGCGGCCAACAACACCTCACCCCTGACCGCAACCACCCGGCCAAGCAGCCACCCGGGCGCGCGGCGATCACTTGGGCGGGGTGGGGGCAGGCGGGGCGGGATCCGCTCCACCCGACCCCGGCGACGCTTCAGCCCTCTTCGGAGAGCCGTGCCGCCGTGCCGCGCATGCTGATCATGGCGAGGAATTCGCGGCGGGTGGCGGCGTCGTCGCGGAAGGCGCCCAGCATGCGGGAGGTCACCATCGACACGCCCGGCTTGTGAATGCCGCGCGTCGTCATGCATTGGTGCGCGGCTTCGATCACCACCGCCACCCCCTTGGGCTGCAGCACGTCGTTGATCGTGTTGGCAATTTGTGCGGTGAGCTTCTCCTGGATCTGCAGCCTCTTGGCGTAGGCCTCAACAACGCGGGCAAGCTTGGAGATGCCGACCACCCGCTTGTGCGGCAGGTAGGCGACGTGAACGCGGCCGATAATCGGCACCATGTGGTGCTCGCAGTGGCTCTCGAGCCGGATGTCGCGCAAAAGAACCATCTCGTCGTACCCGTCGGTCTCCTCGAAGGTGCGTGCGAGAAGCTCGACGGGGTCGATCTCATAGCCGGCGAAGAATTCCTCATAGGCGCGTACGACACGCGCTGGGGTGTCGACCAGCCCTTCGCGGTCTGGGTCATCACCCGCCCACAGCAGCAGGGTGCGCACGGCGGCCTCAGCCTCTTCCCGGGTCGGGCGACGGCGGCTGAGCGGGGCCTTAGCGAGCGGAGCAGGGGTCTTCACGTTCATCACTCTACCTCATGGCACGGAGTTTGGGGGATGTCCGTTCTTGTGCGTCTCACGCCCGGTGCCCCGAACGTGGGCCCGAACCGGCCTTGGTTAGCTTGGGTTCCCGACTAGAGAGGTCAACCAAACCCTCGCGCGGGCGTGAGGGTGAGGCATCGGCGCAGGGATCGCGCCCGTCCCGCGCCGCCAACAGGTCTTCCGCCGCGCGCAACAGAGCGAGCTGCCCCGGTAGCGGCAGGCCTGCCGGTTCAACGTGGTCGAGCCCGGGGATGAGGTGCAGCCGCACGCGCGGCAGACGCCAGGCCAAGCGCCGACTTTCTGTCCAAGGGATCACAGGGTCGGCCTCGCCGTGTATCAGGATTGTACAGACGGCAAAGCGCTCGAGCGGCGCGCCGGCGAGGGAAAGGCTGGCGAGCTCAGCACGGATCGGCGCAGGCAAGGCGGCGAGGCGGGCCGGGATCGCTTGCGGATCGCGCTCCTCAGCAAGGGCGAGCACCGCTGCTGCCCCGGGGCCGGGTGGTGGGCCCGGCAGGGGAAGCCCGCGCAGACGGGCATCCGCTGCCGCACGCAGCCAGAAGGCTTCGCGCGCGTCAGGGAGGTTGCCAGCGTTGGCGAGCAAGAACAGCCACAGCGCCTCGGGGCGCGGCCGGCCGAAACGCCACACCTCGCCGTCGCGATGAGCGCCGGTGATGAGGAAGGTGAGGAACGACTCGGGGTCGTGATAGGCACCGAGGGTGGCGACGAACTGAAGCCGGCCCCCAACCTCAGGACGAAGCGCGGCGAGAACGGCAGGGCCCGCAGCGTAGGAGATGGCAGCAAGCCCCGCTGGGCCAGGATGGTTTGGCAGGGCGAGGATCGCAGAGGCGATTGCCTCGGCGTCAGATGCGGACACCGCAAGCCGGCGCGCGGCTGGCAGGTCGGGCACCAGGACGACAAACCCCGCCCTCGCCAGGGTCTGCGCCAAGGACACGAGCCGCGCGTCGCGCCGCCCTGCCTCGGACAAGCCAGGAACGAGAACGAGACGCGCGCGCGCTGCCGCCCCAGGGCCAGGCCGCCAGAGATCGGCCTCTGTGCCGGGCACTGGCCAGGGCGCGAGGGTCGGCGATGGAGTCGCGTCTTTGAGGGCCGAAGGGGCTGGCCCCGCCTCGATGTCGGCAAGGAGAAGCGCCGCCTCGCTGCACCCGGCCAACGTGAACGCGAGGCTTAGCGCACAAAGACCACGATGGATTCGAGATGCGGTGCCCACAAGAATTGGTCGATGGGGACGCCACGGACCGCGCGCCAGCCCCCTGCCCCGAGGATACGCGAGTCGCGCGCCAGCGCGGCCGGGTTGCAGGACACGAAGACAAGACGTCGGAGGGAGGATGGCGCAGCGGCCAGCGCTTTGGCCTGGACCTTCGCCCCTTCGCGCGGCGGGTCGAGCACCACCGCGTCGAGCTGGGCAAGGTCGGCCCCGGCAAGGGGACGAAGCGAGAGGTCCCGCCTCTCGACGGTGATGCGGGAGGCAAGCCCAGCCCGGCGCACGGCAGTCACGAGGGCTGCCGCCGCCGCTTCGTCCCCTTCGACGGCCATCACGCGGAAGCGCTTGGCGAGCGGAAGGGTGAACGTGCCGATGCCGGCGTAGAGGTCGGCCACGCGCGCATCCTCCGGCAGATCGGCCAGTGCCTCAAGCACCGCAGCGACGATCGCCCGTTCGCCTTCCGCCGTCGCCTGCAGGAAGGCGCCGGGCGGCGGCTCAACCTCCACCCCGCCCAAGGTCAAACGCGGTGTGCGGTGCACCACGAGCGGAACCGGACCATCGCTGAGATCGAGCGAGAGGCGAGCGAGGTCGGCGGCTTCGGCGAAGCGGGCCAGGGTCTCTTTCTCCGCCTGCTCCGGTTCCCGCTGCAGGCGCAGCACCAGGTCGAGCCCCGTTTCGGTGAGGTTGACCTGCGCCTCGGCGCGCGGGCGGAGGCAGCCAAGCGCAGGTTCGCGCAGCCGCTCGGCCAGAGCGAGCAGGGGGGGCGCGAGGACGAGGCAGCCCGGCACGTCCACCACCACCCCGCTCGCGCGCGCATGGAAGCCCGCGACAGGCGGGCGGAGGGCGAACTCCGCCCGCCGCCGCGTCCCGAGGTAGGCGGGAATGAGCGGCGAGAGAGCCGCGTCGGCGAACCCGGCGCGAGCCAAAGCCTCGACGAGGAGCCCGTGCTTCCAATCCCGATAGGCTTCTGGCGCGAGGTGTTGCAGCACGCAGCCGCCACACGCACCGAAATGCGGGCAAGGCGGACGGACCCGATCCGGCGAGGGCGCCAGGATGTCGACCAGCCGGCCGCCCCACCCCTCGCCACGCCGCCCCTCGACTGCGACCGCGACACGCTCGCCCGGCAAAGCGCCCGGCACGTAAAGCGGGCGTCCGTCCTCGCCCCGCGCCACGCCGTCGCCTGCGCTACCCAGCCGCTCGATGGTGACCGCGATGGACAGCGCAGCAGACCCATGCGAAGCGAACGCGCGTGATTTCTGACCGCCTGAAGGCCGCCGTCCCCTGGTGGGCGAAAATCGCGGCGAAACTCGTGCTGTCACGGCTTCCGCTCGGCTACCAGTCCTGGGCGCGTGCAAACCTCTTCCGCCACGGCACGATGGACCGTCCCGACCGTGCGCTCGCCACCTTCGCATGGATGCACGGGATTGCCACCGCACGCGCCTCGCTGCCCGAAGGCTTCACGGTGCTGGAGCTCGGCCCTGGCGATTCGCTGCTGGGCTCGGTTGCTGCGTGGGGCTTTGGGGCAGGGTGCATCCTTGCCTGCGATGTAGGCGCGTTTGCCACCACCACGCTGGAGGGGCTGACGCGCCTTGATGCCTTGCTGCGCGAGAAGGGGCTGCGCCCTCTGCCGCTTGATCGGCCAGCGACAGTGGAGGAGGTGCTGGCGCGGATGAACGTGCGCTATCTCACGCGCGGGCTTGGCGATCTTCGCGCCCTGCCCGCGGCGAGCGTCGATTTCATCTGGTCCTCTGCCGTGCTGGAGCATGTGCGGCTGGCAGAGATGGCTGCGACCCTCGGCGCACTCGCGCGGTTGCTGAAACCCGATGGCGTGATGGTGCACGGCGTCGACTTCTCCGACCATCTCGGGGGCGCGCTGAACCATCTCCGCTTCTCCCCGCGGCTGTGGGAGGCAGAGTGGTTCGCGCCCCGCTCGGGCTTCTACACCAACCGAATCGCCTTCACCGAGCTCTTGGCGCTCTTTTCTGCCGCTGGACTGAAGACGGAGGAGATCCATCGCACGACCTGGCCCTCGCTTCCCACCCCGCGACATGCGCTGAACGCAACGTTCCGACAGCGCAGCGATGAGGATCTCTTGACGCACAGCGTGCTTTTGGCCGCCTGGCACGCGAAGGCCTGACCTCCGCCCTCTGCTCCCGCTCAGGCATTGCCGAAAGCGGACAACCCCGTCTGTGCCCGACCCAGGATGAGAGCGTGGATGTCGTGCGTGCCCTCGTAGGTGTTCACCGTCTCGAGATTCAACAGGTGGCGGATGACGTGATACTCGTCGACGATGCCGTTACCGCCGTGCATATCGCGAGAGGCGCGCGCGATCTCCAGCGCCTTGCCGCAGTTGTTGCGCTTGAGCAGCGAGATCATTTCTGGCGCGGCACGCCCCTCATCCATCAGCCGCCCGAGCCTGAGGCAGCCTTGCAGGCCGAGCGCGATCTCCGTCTGCATGTCGGCAAGCTTTTTCTGGATCAGCTGCGTGGCCGCGAGCGGACGGCCGAACATCCGCCGCTCCAGCGTGTAGCTGCGTGCAGCGTGCCAGCAGAACTCGGCCGCGCCCATCACGCCCCAGGCGATGCCGTAGCGCGCCTTGTTCAAGCAGGAGAAAGGCCCTTTCAGCCCGACCACGCCGGGCAATAGGGCATCGTCCGCCACCTCCACGTCCTCGAGCATGATCATGCCGGTTGAAGACGCGCGGAGGCTGAACTTACCTTCGATTTTTGGCGCGCTAAGCCCCTTCGTTCCCTTCGGAATGAGGAAACCACGCACCTTGCCCTCCTCATCCTTCGCCCAGACCAGGAAGAGGTCGGCGATCGGGGCGTTGCTGATCCAGGTCTTCGATCCCGAGATGACCCACCCGCCGGGCAGCTTGCGCGCGCGGGTGCGCATCGCACTCGGGTCGGAGCCAGCGTCGGGTTCGGTCAGGCCAAAGCAGCCCACGATCTCGCCCGTGCGCAAACCCGGCAGCCAAAGGTCCTTCTGCTCCTCCGACCCGAAGGCAGAGATCGGGTACATCACCAGCGAGGATTGCACCGAGAAAGCGGAGCGATAACCGGAATCGACGCGTTCGATCTCACGCGCGATCAAGCCATAGGCGACATGGGAGACGCCGGCGCAGCCATGAGAATGGAGCGTGGCACCGAGAAAGCCGAGCTCGCCATACTCGCGCATGATCTCGCGGTCGAAGCGCTCCTCGCGGAAAGCCGAGAGCACGCGCGGCATCAGTCGTGACTGAGCATAGTCGCGCGCGGTGTCGCGGATCATCCGCTCCTCTTCGGTGAGTTGGTCCTCGAGCAGGAGAGGGTCGTCCCAAAGGAACTTCTGCGCCGTCCTGGCGGGGGGGCTGATCACGTTCATCGCGCGTTTCTCCCTTAAAAGCGGGAACTATAGACCGTCGGCGCAATCGGCAAAGGGGACTGGGGGGCAGGGGGTGCGAGGGGGGGCCCGCGCGCGCCAGACCCGCGGACGCTCAGGCCGCCTCACTCTCTTCCTCCCGCTCCGCCCGAATCCGCCGTCTGGGGCGGGATCGGGGACCGCCACGGCACGGTGCGCTCGGCCTGGCCGGGGGCGGCCACCCCGCTTGCCTTCACCTCTGCGGGGGGTGTGCCGCCCGCGCTGTTGGGCGCGACCAGGCTTAAGCCGAAAGGGGGGGGTGGCCGCTCTGCCGCCGTCCAAGAGGGCGAGCGGTCGGGTCAGGCCGCCCTGGCACTTTGACCCCGTGCCGGTTGTCTTCAGCGCGGCCGGGTTCGCCCTCCTCGCCGAGGGTCTCTTGCAGCGCGCGCAGCTGAGCGCTGCCTTGCTCGAGAATCTTTGGGAGGGCTTGCGCGCGTGCTGGAACCGACCTGCCGCTCGGTCTGCCTGAGCGGGCACTCGCGGCAGAGGGTGGTCTTGGCGACCATCACCGCCGACACCGCACCCCCACGGTCCGTGGCAACGACGGATCATTACGGCCCCGTCGCTATTCTCCAGCGCGGCACCACCACCTTCGCCATCCCAATCGCGCAGCTTATGCAGGATCGGACAGGGGTCTACCAGGACTTCGCGTATCTGATCATCGGCGCGCTGCGCGCCTTGGGAATTCGTGCCCGCTCCGTCTTCGCGACATCCGAACTCGCTCCAAGCACGGCGCAGAACAGCGGCGCGGGGCTCATCACAGCCATGCTTGGGTTGGCGTCTGGTTCGGGCCGGATCACGGCTGAGTCGATTTCGATCCAACCAACGACCTCGTGGTGCGCGACGAACACGTGGTGCTGGGCTGGGGGCGGGACTACGCGGACGTCTCAACGGTGCGCGGCATCCTCTTCGGTGGCGGGCGGCACAGCCTCACGGTCAGCGTCGATCTCGATCCCCTCGGCGAATGATCCGATGCCGTCACAGACACGTCAGGCAGCCGAGAGCCTTCGTGATCGACTGAGGTTGAGGCCGAAGATCACGGCAAAGACCGTGATCGCCGCCCAGTTCGCACCCTGCCCAAAGGGCACGATCAGCACGAAACCAGTAACGCCAAAGACAATCCGCTCGGCCCAAGAAAGCGGTGCCTCGGCGTAGCCTTCAATCGAAGCGGAGAGCGCGTAGATCCCGGGCACTGCAAAGGCAGCGATGGCGAGCTGGACCAGCAGGTCCTGCGCCAGGAACGGCTGATAGGCGAAGATCAGCGGCACAAAGTACATCGCTTTCGCAAGCCGCCAGGCGACCATGGCAGAGGCGACCGGCGAGGCGCGCGCGATCGCCGCCGCTGCATAGGCAGGGATGCACACGGGTGGCGTGACATTGGAATCCTGGCTGAGCCAAAAAATGATCATGTGTGCGGAGAGAAGCGCGAGCGAGGCGGCCTCGGGGCTGAGCGTTGCGTCCACCACCTGGCGGCGCATCTCAGGCGGGATGGCGGCGAAGAGGGTGGCGGCATCGGCTGCGTTCCAGCCGGCACCCGGCGTGGGCAAGGCAAGCGTGGGCGCAACGAGTGTGGCGAGCGCGCGCACAAGATCGGGGATCTCGCCGGCGGCAAAGGCCGCACGCACCGCCTCGCCGAGGATCATGTCTGACAAAGCCGGTGCGGAGAGTGTGGCGAGCACGACATAGGAGGCGGTGACCGGAAGGGCGGCACCGAGCACGAGCGAGGCAGCCGCGATGAGCAGAAGCGCAAGGGCGAGATTTCCCGCCGCCCACTTCTCCACCATCAGCGAGAACACATTGCCAAGCCCGGTGGTGGCGACCGCCGAGATGAGGATCCCGATGCCAACCAGCAGCACCGCCGTCGGCGCCATCGATCGCGCGCCAACGGCCAGCGCCTCCACCAGGCGGCGCGGAGTCATCGGCGTATCCGTCACCCAAGAAACGGCGACCACCGCCGCGGTGGCCGCCCCGGCAGCGTAGGCGGGCCCGATACCGTCGAACAGAAGCCAAAGGAGCAGCGCGAAGGGAACGATGAAGGCAAGGCCACGCCGTCGCACCGTCTGCCACACTGGCGGGGCGTCGTGGTCGATGAAGCGCAGATTGTGGCGACGCGCGTGAATGCGCACCCCCATCGCCACGCCCGCGAAATAGACGAGTGCCGGAATGGCCGAGACGGCAGCGATGGTGAGATAGGGAATGCCGGTGATGGAGGCCATAATGAAGGCGCCCGCCCCCATAATCGGCGGCAGAATCCCGCCCCCCGTGGAGGCGGCGGTCTCCACCCCGGCGGCGAAGTGCGGCTTGAAACCCGCGCGGATCATCAGCGGGATGGTTACCGCGCCAGTCGAGGTGACGTTGGCCACCGCCGAACCTGAAATCGTGCCCGAGAGTGCGGAAGCAATCACCGCAACGAAGCCCGGGCCGCCCTCGAGACGTGCCGCCAAGGCCCGGCCGAGGTCGATGACAAAACGGTCTGCTCCCGACACCTGCAAAAAAGCGCCGAAGATGATGAACATCGCCACCAGGTTCCAGGAGATCTGGGCGACGTTGCCGAGCATTCCGTCATCGGAATAGAAAACGCGAAACAGAGTGATTTCGACCGAAAGCCCCGGGAACCGGAACAGGCCCCCAAGCCACGCCCCCCACAGCGTGACGTAGGTGAAGCCGGCCACGCAGAGGATCGGCACCACAATGCCAGTGGTGCGGCGCATGAGTTCGAGAGCAACAAGGCAGGCGCCGGCGGTGAACAGCCAGTCGTACCAGAGGAAGCGCGAAGAGCGGGCGTAGAACGCGTCCTCGCCGAGAAAGACGTAGAACGGAAGGGCGAGCGAGAAGAGCGCGATCGCGACATCGAGCACAAGGGCGGCCGCCCCGCGCGCCCCACCCCCTCGCCAGGCCGGCCAGGCGAGAGCGCCGAGGGCGGCAAAGCCCGCGAAATGGATCACGCTCGCGCGCAGCTCCGACAAAACGCCAAAGGTGTTCAGCCAGAGATGGAACAGCGACAGCGCCGCCCCCCCCGCGAAGACGACGCGGGCGACCCAGCTCCCCTCTCCGCGCAGGTCGCGCTCCGTCCAACCGTTCGCCTGCACAGCCGCGGATCAGGCCGGGCGGATCGCCTCCGGAATGCTCACCCCTTTCTCGGCGTAGTAGCGCGCCGCTCCAGGATGGACAGGGTTAACAATGCCCTTCAGCGCCGTCTCGAGCTGGATTTCGCGCGTCGCCGCATGGATGCCATTGAGGAAGGGAAGGTTCTCGAAGATTGCCTTAGTGATCTCGTAAACATCCGCCTCTGGAACGGTAGCGTTCACCGCCAGGAAGTTCGGCTGAGCGATGGTGTTGATGGGCTGAGGAAGGTTCGGATAGGTGCCGCCTGGGATAACGTAGCGCGTAAACAGGCCTGTTCCGCCATCCGCCTTCTTCAGCTGCTCGTCGGTGAATTCGAGGATGCGGAACTCGTTGCCTCCGCGCGCGAAGAGCTGCGTGATGGCGGCCACCGGAACGCCAGCGCCTGGGTTGAAGCCGTCGATCTGCCCCGCGAGCATGGCTTCCGCCGACGGCCCGAAGCCTTGGAAGACGAGTTCAAAGGTGCGGTCGGGGTCGATGCCAAGATTGGCGAAGATGAAGCGGTTAGAGAACTCGGTGCCCGAGTTGCGCGCCGACATCGAGAAGCGCCGCCCGCGCAGGTTGAGGATGTCATCGATGGTGCCAGTCTGTACGAAACGGGCGCGAATGGTGAAGTGCTCGACATTGGCCCAAAGTGAGCAGATAGAGCGGATGTTGCGCTGCGGACCATCCGCCTGGATGGGCCCTGACCCGTCGCGGGCGTAGACGCCGAACAACCCCTGCAAGATGGCGAACTGCGCCTGGCCCTCGCGCAACAGGCGGATGTTCTCGCCCGACCCGGCAGAGGAGATCGCCGACATGTCGATGCCGCGCGAGGCCTGCAGGCGGATTTTGGTGAGCGTCGCAAGCGCGACGCCGACAGGGTAGTACGTGCCGCCGATGGTGGCGGTGGCAAGAATATAGCTGCGTGCCTGCTGCGCCTGCGCGCGAACGATGGCGGGTGCGGCGAGCGTGCCAGTGGCAACGGCAATGAGCGTGCGACGGCTCAGCATTCCTGGGTCCTCCCTTGCGACGTGCCCTCTCCTCCCGGCCGCGGCCGGTTCGATGCCGCTAGGTAAAAGAGGGTGGGCGCAAGCGCAACCGCACGGGAAGAGAGCCAACGACAAGGCCAAACAAAGCAAGCGCGAGTAGGGCAAGCGGGGATGGTTCGGACACGCCTATCGGGCCGTCGAAACGATCAGCCCCGCCGCCGCTGCCATCGTCAGAGACGAGCATGCGGGCTGAGCGCAAAACGAATGCGGTCGTCCCGTCCCATCCTTCTGGGCGCCAGTCGAATAACAGGCTGTCAACCGGTTCGTTGAAATAGATCACGCCAAAGAAGGTCTGCCACGACATTCGCGTGTCAATCCACCCCAGTGCCTCGCTCGCTTGCCGCCAGCCGCTTCGAAAAGGGTCCACCATGAGCTGGTCCCCAACCGGGTGACCATTGAACCGGACGTCGCCATAGTCGTATTCGAGGAAGCCGGCCAGGCCCCAAATCCGTTCCGGAAAGAAAATCTGCGCTCGGGTAAGGCCAAGACAGGGCCACACCGCTGGGTGGCAGCCGAAGCGACCGTGAAGGTCACCGTCTTCGAGAAAAATGGGTGGTCTGAGCCCAAAGACGTCGCTTCTTGGCCTGAGTTCATTCCTTTCGCCCCCCGTCATCAGGGACACCCAGGCCGTCTCGCTCGGGTCGTGGTAAGCGACACCGTCGCCCGCCGTGTCATAATACACGATGTTCGCGATCCGCAAGCGACGTTCCACAACCGCACCGTTGGCGAAGCCGCTGGCAATCACCTGGTTCCAGCTGTCGAGATCGAGCACGATCGTTCGCGTTGATGCGGCGGTCGCCCACGCCACCGCGACCAAAGCCAAAGCGGATGTCACGAAACCAGTGCGCAGCTGAGGCATGGCATGCCCCCCCTTCCTGATGCGCAGCGAGTGTGACGACAAACTCTCACCTCGCGCGAGAGACCAGCGGTTGATTCTTATTAGCAGCCACTCGCCTGCGTCGGACTTCGACGCACATGCGACAGATGTCACGAGCCGTACGCGCAATGAGCAAAGCGCGCCTTTGCCGCGCCACCCTGAACGGCGCCGCCGGCACGAAAGGCGATAGTTCTTAAGCAAACCCCCGCGCGAGGCCGAAGCCGCGCGCGGGGGTTGGACGGACGTTCCCTCGATCGCTGTGTTACGAACCCCGCGTCATTCCGCGGCGATCGCGTGGTGCGGTGTGTGCTGCACCGTGCGGCCCTCGAAGAACTGCTCGTCTTCGGTGGAGCCTTTCAGCGCGGTGGTGGAGGATTGCCCGCCTGTCACCACCATCGATACGGCATCAAAATAGCCGGTGCCAACTTCGCGCTGGTGCTTGGTCGCGGTGTAGCCGTACGCCTCGGCTGCGAACTCGGCCTGCTGTAGCTCCGAATAGGCCGCCATGCCGCGCTCGCGATAGCCGCGCGCGAGCTCGAACATCGCGTAGTTCAGGCTATGGAACCCGGCCAGCGTAACAAACTGGAATTTGTAGCCCATCGCGCCCAGTTCGCGCTGAAAGGAGGCGATCTTCTCGGGAGGGAGCTTCTTTGCCCAGTTGAACGAGGGCGAGCAGTTATAGGCGAGCATTTTGCCCGGGAACTCACGGTGGATCGCCTCGGCGAAGGCCCGCGCCTCGTCGAGATTGGGCTCTGAGGTCTCCCACCAGATCAGATCGGCGTAGGGCGCGTAGGCGAGGCCCCGCGCTATCGCATATTCGTTCCCCACCCCGGGCTTGATCCGATAGAAGCCTTCCGCGGTTCGTTCGCCGGTGAGGAAAGGCCGGTCGCGCTCATCGACGTCAGAGGTGATGAGCTGGGCGGATTGCGCGTCTGTGCGCGCGATCAGCACCGTCGGCACGCCTTCGATGTCAGCGGCAAGCCTGGCCGCGGTCAGGGTGCGGATGTGCTGGCTGATCGGAATCAGCACCTTGCCGCCCATGTGGCCGCACTTCTTCTCCGAGGCGAGCTGGTCCTCGAAGTGCACGCCGGCGGCACCCGCCTCAATCATCGCCTTCATCAGCTCGAAAGCGTTGAGGTGGCCGCCGAAGCCCGCTTCAGCGTCGGCAACGATGGGGGCAAACCAATAGGTGTCGGTCTTGCCCTCCATCTTGGCGATCTGGTCAGCGCGGCGCAGCGCGTTGTTGATGCGCTTGACCACCGAGGGAACCGAATTCGAGGGATAAAGCGACTGGTCGGGATACATCTCGCCGGCGAGGTTCGCGTCCGCCGCCACCTGCCAGCCGGAGAGGTAGATCGCCTTCAGCCCGGCCTTCACCTGCTGCACCGCCTGGTTGCCGGTGAGCGCGCCAAGCGCGGCGATGTAAGGCTCCGTCTTCAAAAGATGCCAAAGCCGGCGCGCGCCCATTTCAGCGAGCGTATGCCGGATGCGCACCGACCCTGAGAGGCGTTCGACATCGGCAGGGGTGTAGTCGCGGCGAATGCCTTCAAAACGCTCGCGCAGCCAGTCTGAGGTGCCGGGTGTGCCTTCGGGGGCATAGCAGCGCGGATAGTTTTGCATGGACATGGGCGGTCTCGCTCCTCGATCCAACCCCTTGGAATCTCATCGGGGCCTCTCGTCAATCCTTCACACTGCGCCTGCGAAAAGGAAGGGGCTTTGCGCAAGATCGTTAGCAAATCGGTTATCCGGTTTGCCGAAAATGGCGCGAATATGTAAAGTGCGTAAAGGCCGCCCGGCCGAAAACCGGAAAATCGGAGGACACCATCGCCAGCAAACCCCGCATCGGCCGCACCATCCGCAGGCTGCGCACCGAACGCGGCCTCACCCAGCAAGCGCTCGCCGCCTCGCTTGGCATCTCGGCCTCTTATCTCAACCTGATCGAGCATGATCAGCGCGGCATCACCGCCTCGCTCCTGCTCAAACTCGCCCAGTTTTTCCAGGTCGACCTCGCCGCGCTGGGCGGAGCCGAGGAGCGGCAGACCGAGGCGCATTTGCGTGAGGCCTTCGCCGACCCGCTTTTGGGCGCCGACCCCGTGCCTGAGAGCGAGATCGCCGCTCTGGTCGATGCGGCTCCGGCCGCGGCCCGCGCCGTGCTGGCGCTGTATCGGGCCTGGCGGGCGGCGCGCGAAGACGCCTCGGGCCTTGCTCTCCCCTCAGGACGGCGGATCCTCTTGCCCACCGAGGAAGTTCGCGACGCTTTCCACGCTCGCCAAAACCACTTTCCTCGCCTTGAAGCCGCTGCCGAAGCCATCCACCGCGAGCTTGGCTCCGCCCTGCCGGCGGAGATGAACCACGCCATCGCCGAACGGCTCAGAGGCGCGCACGGGCTGCGCATCACGGTCGGCGACCTCGCCGGGGCGCTGCGCCGCTACGACGCCGAGACCCGAACCCTCGCCCTCTCCGACCTGCTGCCGCGCGAATCCCGCGGCTTTCAGATGGCTTTTCAGCTGATGCTGCTTGAGGCAGCGCAGGCGGTAGAGGAGGAGGTGGCGGCGATCGCGCCCTCCACCGAAGAGGCCGCCGCCTTGCTCCGCGTCGGCCTGCTCAACTACGCCGCCGGCGCCCTGCTCATGCCCTACCAGCCCTTCCTCGAGGCGGCGCGACGGCTTCGCCACGACGTCGACAGCCTCGCTGCCCGGTTCGGTGTCTCCTTCGAGCAGGCCGCCCATCGACTGGCCACGCTGAACCGGGACGGAGCGCGCGGTATCCCCTTCTTTTTCCTCCGCGCCGACGCCGCTGGCAACGTCACCAAACGCTATGCTGCGGCGGGGTTCCCCTTCGCCCGCTTCGGCGGCTCCTGCCCGCGCTGGGTGCCGCATCTCGCCTTCGCCTCGCCCGGGCGGGTGGTGGTGCAGATCGCCCGCCTGCCTGACGGCGCAACCTTCCTCTGCTTCGCCAAGGCCCTCTCGCGCCCGGCAGGTCCCTGGCCAGAACCGCCCGAAGTGCACGTGATCGCGCTCGGCTGCGACGTCGCGCATGCTGGCGACGTCGCTTACGCTGACGGGCTCGACCTTGAACGCGCCGTGACCGACATCGGACTTTCCTGCCGGCTGTGCGATCGGCCGAACTGCCGTAGCCGCGCCTTTCCACCGGTGGCGCACCGCCTCGTGCTCGACCCCGCCGTGAAAGCCGACAGCGCCTTCACCTTCGCCCCCGGCCCTACGGGCTGACAGTCATGATCGGCACGCTGATCGCGCTTGAGAACGGCGCACCGGTGTTCACCCCCGCGCAAATGGGCGAAGCGCTGGGGCTCGACCCCGAGTCCCTGCGGGCCGAACTGCGCGCGGGGCGCGTGCACGGCGTGGTCGAGCGCGGCGAGGGCGAGGATCGGGGGCGGACCCGCGCCACGCTGCGCTGGCGATCGCTCGAGGTGGTACTCGTGCTCGATGCCGAGGGGCGCGTGGTCGCCTTCGAAAGGCGCGGGGACTGGCGGAAAGCAGGGTTTGCGCCTTCGCCCCCTGGCCGCTAAACAGCCGGGCGCAGGCAGGCCAAAGCGCGGCTGGATCGCCCCTGCCTCGCCGGCACGAAGGAACGATGGCCGACATTTTCCAGGAAATCGAGGAAGACCTCCGGCGCGAACGGATAAAACGCCTGTGGGACCGCTACGGGCTCTTCCTCGTTGGCGGCCTGCTCGTCCTCGCCCTCGCCTTGGCCGGCTGGCAGGGTTGGCGGTGGTACGAGCGGGAGCAGCGCTCACGGGCGGCCGAACGCTTCGCCGCAGCTCTCGCCACCGCCGCCCGCGGCGAGCATGCAGCGGCGATCGAGGCCTTCGCCGCCCTCAGCCAGGACGGCCCAGCCGGGTATCGCCTGCTCGCCCGGCTGCAGGAGGCGGCCGGGCGCGGCGCGCAGGGAGACCGGGCGGGTGCCGTCGGGCTCTATGAGAGCCTCGCCGCCGACACCGCGCTCCCAGCCCTCTATCGCGATCTCGCTGTGCTCCTTTCTGTTCTGCACCAGGCGAACGAGGGCGATGCCGCGGCGCTCGCCGCACGGCTCGATCCACTTGCCGCAGACGGGGCCCCCTTCCGCCACACCGCGCGCGAGCTGCAGGCTGCGCTCGCGCTCCGCCGCGGCGACCGCGCCGCTGCTGAGGCCTTGCTCGGCCGCCTCGCCGAAGACCCGGCCGCGCCGGACGGTGCGCGGCGCCGAGCGGCCGAACTCCTCGCCTCGCTGAGGGGCTGACGCGCGCTGATGCGCCGCCTCGCGCGACGGAGCCTGCTTGCCGGTCTTGCTCCCGCCCTGGGCGGGTGCAGCCTTTGGGACAGCGTGTTCGCCGACACCAAGCCGCCCTTGCCCGGCGAGCGCCTCGCCGTGCTGCCGCGCGAAGCCGCCGCCGACCCTGACCCAAGCCTCGCCGAGGTGCCTATCGAGCTGCCGCCGCCGGTGCAAAACGCCGCCTGGCCCGTGCCGGGAGGCAGGCCGAACAACGTGCCGGGCCACGTCGCCGCCGCCGACACGCTCGGTGTCGCCTGGCGCACAGGCATCGGCACGGGTGCGAGTTCGCGCCGCCGCCTGCTCGCGCCTCCGGTGATCGCGGAGGGACGGGTGTTCGCCGCCGACGCCACCGGCGATGTCACCGCGCTTGACCTGCGGGATGGGCGCAAGCTGTGGCAACGCCCCGTGCGGGCGGAGCGCACGCGCGGCACCCTGCTCGGCGTCGGCGTGGCCTTCGCAGAGGGGCGCGTGCACGTCGCCACGGGGCTCGCCGAGGTGGTGACACTGGCGGCGGGCGATGGGGCCGAACTCTGGCGCTCGCCCCTACCCTCGCCCTCGCGCGGAGCCGTCACCGTCTCCGACGGGCGGGTGATCGTGCTGACCATCGAGGGTGAGGTGGTCTGTTTCGACGCCAGCACCGGCGAACGGCGCTGGCTGCACAAAGGCCCGAGCGAGATCACAACCCTGCTCGGCGCTCCCGCCCCAGCGGTGGACGAGGGCTTCGTCTTGGTCGGCTTTCCCAACGGCGATGCTGCCGCACTGCGGCTCGACACCGGGCGCCTGATCTGGACCGAGGGGCTTGGGGGCGTACGCAGCCGCCCCTCTATCGCTGACATTGCCGCCGTCCGCGGCCGCCCGGCGATCGACCGCGGCCGCGGCTTCCTCGCCTCCTCGGGCGGTGTGACCATGGCGATCGACATGCGGTCCGGCCGGCGCGTCTGGGAGCGCGCCATCGCCTCCCGCGAAGGTCCATGCCTCGCAGGAGATTGGCTCTTCCTCTTGTCAGCAGAGGAGGTGATGATCGCGCTGCGCCGAGGCGACGGGCGGGTGAAGTGGGCCACGGAATTGCCGCGCTGGCGCGACCCGCAGCGCCGTCGCGACCCCATCTCCTGGACAGGCCCCCTGCTCGCCGGTGACCGTCTCATCCTCGCCGGCTCTCTCGGCCAAGCCGTCGCCCTCTCCCCCTACACGGGCGAGGTGCTGGGGCGGCAGAGGCTCGGCAGTGCCTGCTCCGTGCCGCCTGTGGCGGCGGACGGGACGGTGGTGTTCCTTACCGACGACGCCACCCTCGTCGCCTTGCGCTGAGCATCATGTCTGCGGCTGCCGAGGGCGCGCGCGCCTGGCCTGTCGTTGCCATCATCGGCCGTCCCAATGTCGGCAAGTCCTCCCTGTTCAACCGGCTGGTGCGGCGCCGGCTTGCCCTGGTCGACTCGACCCCCGGGCTGACGCGCGATCGCAAGGAGGCCAAGGCTTTGCTGGGCGGGCGGGACGTGACGCTGATCGACACCGCGGGATTGGAGGAGGCGCCGCCCGAAACCCTCGCCGCGCGCATGACGAAAGGCAGCCTGCGGGCGGCCGAGACGGCGGATCTCGTCCTGTTCGTCATCGACTCTCGCGCCGGCGTGACGGAGGCCGATCGCGCTTTCGCCGCATGGCTCAGGCGCTTGGGCAAGCCTGTGATCCTGGTCGCCAACAAGGCGGAAGGGAGGGCGGGAGAGGCGGGCGTGCTGGACGCGTTCGCGCTTGGCTTCGGCGAGCCCGTGCCCGTCTCGGCCGAGCATGGCGAGGGGCTTGGCGAGCTGCACGAGCGCGTGGCCGCCTTGCTCGGTCCGGCCGCGGCTGGGGACGAGGCGACAGAGGACGGCGAGGCCGGAGCCGCACGGCCCTTGCGGCTTGCCATCGTCGGTCGTCCGAACGCGGGCAAATCCACTCTGGTCAATCGCTTGATCGGCGAGGAGCGGCAGCTGACAGGGCCAGAGCCGGGGATCACGCGCGATGCGATTGCGCTGCCCTGGCGCGACTCCGAGGGGCGGCTTGTGCGCCTCGTCGACACGGCGGGTCTGCGCAAGAAATCCCGCATCACCGCTGGCCCGGAGAAGCTTGCGGTAGGCGCGACCATCGCTGCCCTGCGCGAGGCCGAGGTGGTGGTGCTGGTGCTGGATGCCGAAGCCCCACTCGAGGCGCAGGACATCGCCATCGCTGCGCTTGCCGAACGCGAAGGGCGGGCGCTGGTGTTCGCCCTGAACAAGTGGGATCTGATCCCACGCGGCCGGCGCGCCGCCGTGCGGCAGCTCCTGCGCGACCGTCTCGCCACGGGGCTTGCCCAGCTCGCCTCAGTTCCGGTCGTGCCGATCTCCGCCCTCACCGGCGAGGGGGTAGAGAAGGTGTTGCCCGCGGTGTGGCGGGTTTACGAAGCGTGGAACCGGCGCGTGCCGACGGCGGCGCTAAACCGTTGGTTCGCCCAGGCGCTGGAGCGCCACCCCCCACCTTTGGTGGAGGGGCGGCGGCTGAAACTACGCTACATCACCC
>CALLUO010000100.1 GCA_938010425.1 uncultured Elioraea sp. | reverse complement strand
GCGGCGGAGGCGGTGGCGCGGGTGCGTGCGCTGGGCTGCGAGCCGATCTTGCTCACGGGCGACGCACCGACTCCGGCCCGCGCTGTGGCCACTGCAGTGGGGATCGAGCGGGTCGAGGCCGAGGTCGACCCTGAGGCGAAGGCCGACTGCATCGCCGCGTTGCGCCGCGCTGGTCGATGCGTGGCGATGGTCGGCGACGGGGTGAACGATACCGCCGCGCTGGCAGAGGCCGATCTTGGCATCGCCATGGGTGGCGGGGCGGATTCGGCTTTGGCCGTCGCGCCTGTCGCCTTGTTGCGGACTGAGCCTGTTTTGGCGGCCGAAGCGATCGCGCTCGCGCGCGCCACGCTTGCCACCATTCGCAGCAACCTTGTCTTTGCTTTCGCTTACAACGTCGCTGCTCTGCCTTTAGCGGCTACGGGGTTTCTTTCGCCCGCCCTCGCGGGTGCGGCGATGGCGCTCTCCTCCGTTTCCGTCGTGGGGAATGCGGTGCTGCTCGCGCGCCGTGGTCGCGCTATCGGGACCGGGTGAGCCGCCGTCCGAGTCGCCGTCCTCCCGTCTCAGCCCGCGCCCGTGTGGCGGAACGCCCGGTTCGGCGTGGAGCGTCGCGGCCACTGCGGCGGGCACGGGGTGGCGCAAGGCGGGCGTCGTCGCACATCGTCCGCGCGCTGGCGGGGCTCGGTCGGCGGGGCAGGCGAGTGCTGATCCTGCTTTTGCTCGGCGCTTTGCTTGCCTATCCCGGCGCTTTCCTCGCCGATGCTTTGCTGCAGCTGATGTTTGGCTGACGGCTGGGGCTTCCGTCGTTGGCCGGCCGCCTTAAAGTCCGCGGCGAGCAAGGAGGACGCACGATGGCGAAAACCGAGGCAGCGCACCGGGCGGCTGCGCAGGATGACCCTGTCGGGGCCTTTGTCCCAGGCGAACGAATCACGCTGGCCGGCGCCGCTTCGGGGCCTCTTGCCGGCCTTACTGTCGCTGCGAAAGACGTGTTTGATATTGCGGGCTACGTCACGGGCTACGGCAACCCCGACTGGGCGCGCACCCACCCACCGGCTCTGGTTACCGCTCCGGCGGTGACGATGCTGTGCGAGGCGGGCGCTGACCTGGTAGGGCGGACAAAGACGGTGGAACTCGCGGCGGGGCTGACGGGTGAGAATCTTTGGTACGGCACGCCGAAGAACCCGGCCTGCCCTGATCGTTACCCCGGCGGCTCCTCCTGCGGCTCTGCGGCCGGCTGCGCGGCGGGGTTGTTCGACATCGGGCTCGGCTCTGACACGGCAGGATCGGTGCGGATTCCGGCCTCCTATTGCGGGCTTTACGGCTTTCGCCCGAGTTGGGGCGCGGTGACTGCCTGCGGCGTGATGCCGCTCGCACCCTCCTTCGACACGGTGGGTTGGCTGGCCCGCTCAGCCTCTGTGCTGCGTCGGGTGGGCGAGGTTCTGTTGCCACCGGGCGGCGGAGGCTCCTTGGGTCCATTGCTCAAGCCGGAGGAGGCGTGGATGAACGCCGAACCAGCCGTGGCGCAGGCGCTCGGCCTTGTCCTGGAGCGGCTAGAAGCGCGGGTCGGCCGCTCCGTGCAGGTGGAGGTGGCGGTTGAGGGGTTGCACGCTTGGTTCGATGCGTTCCGTGCCTGCAACAACGAGGAGAACCTATCGGCACTCGGGCCGTGGGTGGCGTCGGTGCAGCCGAAACTCTCCCCGGCTGTGGCGCAGCGCTTCGAACTCGCCCGGCATCAGACGCCGCAGAAGAGCGCGTGGGGACGCACGTTCCGTGCGCAAGCCTCCGCCCGGCTGCGGGGCCTCCTCGGCGGCGGTGCGGTGCTCGTCTTTCCCACGTCACCTATACCCGCCCCGCTGCTCACCGCCACGCCGCAGGAGATTTTGGAGGTGCGCGAGCGGACGATTGGCGTCACGGCCTTTGCTGGTTTTGCCGGGGCTTGTGAAGTGACGATTCCGGCAGCGAAGGTCGATGGGGCTCCCGTAGGCTTGAGCCTCCTCGCCGCCCCTGGCAGGGACCGCGCGCTGCTCGCGCTGGCCGAAAGCGTGGCCGAGGCGCTCGGGCTCGCTGAGTGAGCGCCTCAAATCTGAACGCAAGGAGAGCGCGCGTCAGAACGTGTCGGCGCAAGGCACCCACCATAAGACGTCGCATGGCCTGCGACCGGTGTTCTGGAGGCCGACATGGACGCGGGGTGGTGGCGAGCGACACTGCCGGCAAGACTGACCCTGTGCAGCGGGCAGGCTTGTGCAGGAACGACGGTGCTCGAGGAGGTGGGAGTCTGGCGAGCCTATACCACGGTCGGCGATGGCGCCGTTTCGCTCTGCGGCATCAGCCAGTTCCCTGGTCCCTTCGCGCTGATGATTAAGGTTGATCACCATGCTGCTGCGCTGCGGCGCTGGCCTGGGGGTCCGCGCCGACCCAGCCCTTCCATTCCGCACCGCGCTCGTCTCAGCAGCCATAGGAGAGCGCGCCGCAGCTGACCCGGCCAGCCCAACCGTCGCAGCCCTTCACCGGCAGCCGCGCTGTCTCACGCCGCGCGCGCCTTAACGCCTCGCACCGGCGGCGAAGCGCACCGCCTCCTCGGCAGCGCGAATCAGCGCGCGCGCCTTCGCCACTGTCTCGCGCCACTCCGCCTCAGGGTCGGACTCCGCCACCACCCCCGCCCCGGCCTGCACGTACACCACCTGATCCTTCACCACCGCTGTGCGCAGCGCAATCGCAGTGTCCATCTCGCCGTTTGCCGCGAAGTAGCCGACACAGCCTGCGTATAGCCCGCGCCGTTCCGGCTCGAGCTCCTCGATGATCTCCATCGCCCTAACTTTCGGCGCTCCAGAGAGCGTGCCGGCGGGAAACCCAGCCATCAAGGCATCGACCGCGTCGCACCCTGCGCGCAGCCGGCCCTCGACATGCGAGGAAATGTGCATGACGTGGGAATAGCGTTCGATGACGAACTGCTCCTTCACAGTGACGCTACCGATCTCCGCCACCCGGCCGACATCGTTGCGGCCGAGGTCCAGCAGCATCAGGTGTTCGGCCCTTTCCTTTGGGTCAGCAAGCAGTTCGCGCTCGAGCCGCTGATCCTCCTCGTGCGTCGCCCCCCTCGGGCGCGTGCCAGCGAGAGGGCGAATGCTCACCGTGCCGTCGCGCAGCCGGACCATAATCTCGGGCGAGGAGCCCACCACGGCGAAGCCGCCGAAGTCGAGAAAGAAAAGGAAAGGGGAGGGGTTGAGGCGACGCAAAGAACGGTAAAGCGCGAAAGGCGGCAGCGCGAAGGGCACGGCAAAGCGTTGGCTAAGCACGATCTGGAACGCGTCGCCGGCGTGGATGTACGCTTTCGCCCGCTCTACCGCCGCCACAAACGCTTCGCGCGTCATGTTCGAGGCGACCTGGCCAAGATTGGGGCTTGCCGGCCGGGCTGCCGGTGGAGGCGGCAAAGGCCGAGCAAGGGCGGAGACGGCGGCAGCGAGACGGGCCTCGGCTCCCTCTCGCGCCTGATCTGCTGTCACCCCCGGGGCCGGACGGACGGGGGTGGCGAAGGTGAGGGTGTCGGCCACCGTGTCGAACACCGCCACCACCGTGGGGCGGAGCAGAATACCGTCTGGCAGACCCAAGGGGTCAGGGTTCGTCTCGGGGATGCGCTCGATGCGACGGACGAAATCGTAGCCGAGATAGCCGACAAGAGCGGCGCTCATCGGCGGCAGGCCGGGGGGGATGTCGACCCGGCTCTCTGCAATCAAGCGACGGAGCGAGGCGAGCGCGCCGACGTCCTCAACCCGCCAGCCCTCGGGGTCGGTGAGCGCGAAGCGGTTGATCTCGGCCCGGTCGCCGCGCACGCGCCACACAAGATCGGGGTCGAGCATGATGATGGAGTAGCGCCCCCGCGTCGCCCCGCCTTCCACGCTTTCCAGCAAGACTGCGTTCGGCCGGCCCGA
This sequence comes from uncultured Elioraea sp., assembly GCA_938010425.1. Classification (GTDB taxonomy): domain Bacteria; phylum Pseudomonadota; class Alphaproteobacteria; order Acetobacterales; family Acetobacteraceae; genus Elioraea. Next base: position 22,008 of record CALLUO010000100.1, on the reverse strand, counting down.
GGCGAGCTTGAGGAAGGCGGAGACGGGGGTTTCGAGGTCGGAGACCGTCGTCGTCCAAAGCAGTTGCGGCTGGCCCGCCTCGTAGGCGGCGCGGAACGTGTCGCGGTCGGGAGGGGCGGGGGTCATGGGGTGTCGCCTGCGATCAGTCGCACAGCTCTGGCGTCAATCCTCACCCCGGCCCGCATGCGCAGAGCCTCGAGGAACTGCGTTTCGAGATCGTCCGCGATTGCGCCCGCGACTTCGCGGGCCAAGTGCTCGCGCCCCGCGCGATCATCACCCGCCGCCTCGATGGCCACCACGGCGCCCACCAGGAAGCCCGTTGCCGTCTCGATCATCGTCGCCTCGCCGCGAGCAAGCGCGAACAGGGCTTGGCTCATCTGCGGCGTCGGCGCGCCGACCTCACTGCCGTCGCGGCGAAAAGGGGGCGTGCGGCGTGGCGTCCAGCCGCGACGACGTGCCGCTTCGTCCAGTGCCAAGCCATCCCGCACCGCAGCAAGCAAGGCAGCCGCTTCCTCCTCCATCGCGCGCCGGCGCTGCTCGCGCTCCCAGGAGGCTCTCACCTCGGCCACCACAGCTTCGAACGGGCGCAGCGCAGGTGGTGTCACGCCGTCGAGGCGGAGCGCGTAGAAGACGCCATTGCGCGCCTCCGTCAGGCGGGGCATGGCACCGGGACCGGCGTCGAAGGCGCCCTGCAGCGCCTCCTCTGGCAGTCCATCAAGGTCGAGCGGCTCGCCCTCAGGCCCGCGCCCATTGGAGTCGATGGCCGGAAAGGAGAGAAGGCGAAGCCCGTGCGCGCGTGCCACCTGCTCGAGCGTCATCCCGGCGGCTAGCGAATCCTCCACTCGGTTGGCACGTCCGTAGATCAGGTCTGCCGCCCGTTCGCGCGCGAGCTGCGCAGAAAGCTCCTCGCGCACCTCGTTGAAGGTGCGTTCCGTCGCTGGTTCGATCTCCTCTACCCGCACCACATGCCAGCCGAAGGGGCTGCGAATCGGTTCGCTCACCTGCCGCGCGGGCAGGGCGAAGGCGGCAGCGGCCAGCGCGGGCAGGGGCACCTCCTCGCGGGAGAGGCGACCCAGCACCCCAGCGCTGCCGCCAGCAGCCTCGGCCTCGGCGACGATGTTCGCCAGCGGCGCGCCGGCCGCCCAGGCCTCAGCGATCACCCGCGCCCGTTCCTCCTCACGCAGCACCACTTGGGTGATCACTCGGCGTTCGGGTGTGGAGAACTCTGCCCGGCGTTCCTCGTACGCGGCGCGCAGGGCCGCTTCCGGTATCTCGACCTCGCGTGCGACGTCCTCGAGCGTGAGCAAGACAAAGGTGACGGCTCGATACTCTGGGGCGGTGAATAGATCCGGGTTGTTCTCGTAATGGCGCCGCAACTGTTCCTCGCTTGGCTCGGGCGGGGGTGGGGCGGCGACGAAGGGCAGTTCGACAAGGTCGGCCACCCGACGTTCGTTGCGGTGCGCGAAAAGGGCGGCGACGAGCGCATTCGGAGCGAGGGCACCGACGCGAACCGAGCCCACCACCTGCCCGCGCGCGAGATCGCCGCGCAAGAGTTCGAGGAAGCGCTGCTCGGTCAGCCCTTGGTTGCGCAGGAAGGCCTGCAACTGGATGCGCGAAAACCGCCCATCCGCGCCGCGGAACAGCTCTGACGCGAACACCGCCTCGCGCAGCGCGCCATCCGGTACCACCACGCCGAGCCGTTCGACCTCGAGATCGAGCGCGCGCAGCGCGGTCAACCGCCTAAGAGCGGCGTCCGCGATCGCCTGGCGGATAGGGCCCGTCGGTTCAAACTGCCCGCCGAGCGAGCGGCGAAGCTGAGCGAGTTCGCGCTGGTAGGCTTCGGTTGCTTCCGTGAGCGAGATTTTGGCGTCGCCGACCTGCGCCACCATCCGTTCCCGGCCGCCGCCGCTGACAAAGTCGCCGATTCCCCATACCGCGAAGGAGGCGATCAGAAGCAGAAACAGGGCCTTGACGATCCAGCTGTTCAGAGAGTTGCGGATCGCGGCAAGCATGGGGGGTAGGTCTCCAGTGCAGATTAGGGCAGCGGACCCTACAGAAGGGGGGGGAGGGCTGCAACGCGGGGGGTTGCGAAGCCCCCACGGGCGTGGAAAGGGCGCGGGCCGAAGGAGGAACCGCCATGCGCCCACTGATCGCCGGCAATTGGAAGATGAACGGGCTCGGCAGCGAAGGAATCAGGCTGGCCAGGGCCGTATGCGAGGGCCTGGGCCAGGGGTACACCCACGTCGACGTGCTGCTCTGCCCGCCCTTCACCCTGATCGAGCGGGTGGCGCGTGCGGTGGCTGGGTCGGCGGTTGCGGTCGGTGGGCAGGACTGCCACCCAAAAACGTCTGGCGCGCACACCGGCGACGTTTCAGCGCCGATGCTGAAGGACGCCGGAGCGACCTGGGTGATCCTTGGTCACTCGGAGCGGCGGGCCGATCACGGCGAGACCAACGCCCTGGTGCGGGCGAAGGCCGAGGCCGCTCTGGCCGCCGGGCTCACCCCCATCGTGTGTGTCGGCGAGACGCTGGCCGAGCGTGACGCCGGACGAGCCGAGGCGGTGGTGGAGGCGCAGCTTGCTGGCAGCCTGCCGGAAGGCTTCGCCGCGGCCCAAGGTGTGGTCGCTTATGAGCCTGTTTGGGCGATCGGCACGGGGCGCACACCGTCAGAGGCTGACATCGGCGCCATGCATGCCGCTATTCGCGCGCGGCTTGCTGCCCGGTTTGGAGCGGGCGGGCAAGGCGTGCGGATCCTCTACGGCGGGTCGGTGAAGGCAGCGAACGCAAAGCCGATCCTTGCCGTGCCAGAGGTGGGCGGGGCGCTCGTCGGCGGCGCTTCTCTCCACGCTGAAGAGTTCCTCGCCATCGTTGCCGCCGCTCCTGTTGCCTTGGCGTGAGGCAGGGTGGCGCAGCGGGGCAGGCGGCGCTAAAAGCCCTTGCGCTAGCCTGGGGTCGCCATGTTCACCGTCCTTCTTATCCTGCACCTTCTCGTCACCATCGCGCTGATCATCGTCGTGCTCCTGCAGAGGAGCGAGGGGGGAGGGTTGGGCATCGGCACCTCAGGGGGCTTGGGCGCCTTTATGGGGGGGCGCGGCACCGCCAACCTCCTCACCCGCACCACGGCGGTGCTGGGGACGCTGTTCTTTGCGCTGAGCCTCGGCCTCGCTCTGATCAATCAGAGCGGCCGCCAAGCGCCGTCACTGCTCGATTCGCCTCCGGCTTCGGGACCCGTCGCTCCGGCTCCTGCTCCCGCCCCCATCGTCCCGATCAACTGAGAGCGCGCGTTCGCGAGACTTGCGCGCGCCGCGGTTGTGGCGACTGCTGCCTTGCGCGTATCACGAGGGCCCATGACGCGATACGTGTTTGTTACGGGCGGCGTGGTCTCCTCCCTCGGCAAGGGAATCGCAGCGGCGAGCCTCGGCGCACTCCTGCAGGCGCGAGGCTTTCGTGTCCGGCTGCGCAAGCTCGACCCGTATCTCAACGTCGACCCCGGAACGATGAGCCCGTACCAGCACGGGGAGGTATTCGTCACCGAGGACGGGGCGGAAACCGATCTCGACCTCGGCCACTACGAGCGCTTCACGGGTGTTGATGCGACGAAAGCGGATAATGCGACGACGGGGCGGATATACTCCACTGTGATCGCGCGCGAACGCCGTGGCGACTATCTCGGCGGTACGGTGCAGGTGATCCCGCATGTGACGGATGCGATCAAGGAGATGATCACCGCACCCGCCACGATGCCGGATGGGGCGGAGCCTGATTTCGTCATCGTCGAAATTGGCGGCACGGTGGGCGACATCGAATCGCTCCCGTTTCTTGAGGCGATCCGCCAGCTCGGCAACGAACTCGGTCCCGAGCGCGCCCTCTTCATCCATGTCACGCTGGTGCCCTGGATTGCCTCCGCTGGCGAGCTGAAGACAAAGCCCACCCAGCATTCGGTAAAGGAACTGCTCAGTGTTGGCATCCAGCCGCAGATCCTGCTCTGCCGGGCGGATCGGCCGATCCCGGAGGGCGAGAGACGCAAGATCGCGCTCTTCTGCAACGTTCGGCGCGAGGCGGTTATCCCTGCGCTTGACGTCGACACGATCTACGCCGTGCCCATCGCCTATCACCGCGAGGGGCTAGATTGCGAGGTTCTGCGCCATTTCGGCCTGCCCTGCGCTGATGAGCCAGACCTTTCGGCTTGGGAACGGATCGTCGAGACCATCCGCAACCCCGAAGGCGAGGTCACCATCGCCGTCGTCGGCAAATACACGGGGCTGCTCGACGCTTACAAGTCGCTTGCCGAGGCCCTGACCCATGGCGGCATCGCGAATCGCGTGCGGGTGAAGCTCGATTGGGTGGATAGCGAAATTTTCGAGACACCGGGCGCGATCCATCGCCTTGAAGGGGTGCACGGCATCTTGGTGCCGGGGGGTTTCGGAGAGCGCGGAACGGAAGGCAAGATCGCTGCTGTGCGGTTCGCGCGCGAACGGCGCATTCCTTTCTTCGGCATTTGCCTTGGCATGCAGATGGCGGTTATTGAAACAGCGCGCAATCTCGCTGGCCTCTCCGGTGCGTCCTCTACCGAGTTTGGGCCCTGCGAGCATCCGATCGTGGGGGTGCTCACGGAGTGGACTCGCGGCAACGAGGTGGAACGACGCGCAGTGGGGGGAGATTTGGGTGGCACGATGCGGCTCGGCGCCTATCCGTGCGTGCTGCAGCCGGGCTCGCTTGTGCGTTCGATCTACGACGCGCCGCGGATTTCCGAACGCCACCGCCACCGCTACGAGGTGAATATCCGCTACAAGCCCATCCTCGAGGAATCTGGGCTTCTTTTCTGCGGCATGAGCCCTGACGGCACCTTGCCTGAGATCGTCGAACTGCCCGGCCATCCTTGGTTCGTCGGCGTTCAGTTCCATCCCGAACTGAAGTCGCGCCCCTGGAAGCCGCACCCTCTCTTTGCCTCCTTCGTCGAGGCAGCCGTGAAGCAGGCGAGGCTGGTGTGAACGCACCCCAAATGCCGCCGATGGCGGGCGCGCCGCGTACGGTGCGCGTTGGTAATGTTGCGATCGGAAATCATCTTCCGCTGGTCCTGATCGCCGGGCCCTGCCAGATCGAATCCGCTTCGCATGCTTTCGAGGTGGCCCAGGCGCTGGTGGAGATCGCCGCACGGGCCGGTATCGGGCTGATCTTTAAGGCCTCGTACGACAAAGCGAACCGCACCTCGCTTGGCGGTGCGCGCGGGGTCGGGCTTGAGCAGGGCCTTGCCGCTCTGGCCGAGATTCGCGCGAAGCTCTCCGTGCCAGTGCTGACCGACGTGCACACTGAGGAGCAGGCCCTGCGCGCGGCAGAGGTGGTTGACGTGATCCAGATACCAGCCTTTCTCTGCCGCCAAACCGATCTTCTGCTCGCTGCCGGTCGCACCGGGCGGGTGGTGAACGTGAAGAAGGGCCAGTTCCTCGCGCCCTGGGACATGCGCCATGTGGCGGCGAAGATCGCGGCCACCGGCAACGAGGCGATCCTGCTTACGGAACGTGGGGTCTCATTCGGCTACAACACTTTGGTGGCCGACATGCGCGCGCTCTCCATCATGGCCGAGCTGGGCTACCCGGTGGTGATGGACGCAACGCACGCGGTGCAATCTCCTGGCGGGGCAGGCGCGGCGTCAGGGGGCGATCGTCGTTTCGCCCCCGTGCTCGCGCGCGCCGCGGTGGCGGTTGGCGTGGCGGCGGTGTTTATCGAGACCCACCCCGATCCGGATCGCGCACCCTCGGATGGGCCGAACATGATCCCGCTTGCAGAGATGCCTGCTTTGATCGAGCGGCTGATGGGCTTCGATCGCCTTGCCAAGCAGGGCTGAGCAAGACCAGGCGCGGCGTCAGTGCACCGCGTCGAGCTCGACCAGGACCTCGACTCGCTTTCCCTCGCGCAGGAGTGCCACCGTGACGCGCGCCCCAGGCGTAAGGCGCTCAAGCAGCGCGATGAGTTCCGCCGGTCGGCTCACTGTCTGGCCGTCGATAGCGAGGATGACATCGCTCGGGCGGATGGTGCCGTCGCGATCAATCTGGGCGGGTCGAAGTCCCGCTCGCGCCGCCGCTGAACCGGGCTCGACGCCGAGCACGAACACGCCTGTGGCCCCGGTGCGCTGCGCGAGTGCGGCGTTGAGCGCTTCATCAACCCGCACGCCAAGGCCTGCACGCACGTAGCGCCCCGTAGCGATGAGCCGCGGCACGACGCGGTTGACGACGTCGATTGGCACCGCGAAGCCGATACCCGAAAACGCGCCCGAGGGGCTGACGATGGCGGTATTGACCCCGATCACGCGCCCTGCCGAATCGAGCAGTGGCCCTCCAGAATTGCCGGGGTTGATCGCCGCATCGGTCTGAATCAGCCCCTCCAGCACCTGCCCGTCTGTGCGCAGGTCGCGGTTAAGGGCGGACACGATCCCGGTGGTCAATGTCCAGTCAAGGCCGAAGGGGTTGCCGATGGCGAACACGTTCTGCCCGACGCGCAGGTCGTTTGAAGTACCGATGGGTAAAGGCTTCGGGCGGGCAAGCGCAACCCCGATGCGCAGCACGGCAAGATCATGCGCGGGGCTCGCCCCAACCAGCGCCGCGCGATAGGACCGACCGTCGGCCAGCCGCACAAAGGCCGCAGAGGCGTTGGCGATGACGTGGTGGTTGGTCACGACATGGCCCAATTCGTCCCAGAAAAAGCCAGAGCCTGTGCCGCGCGGCACTTGGAGCGCGGAGCGAGTCCATAGATCGATCACCCGTTCCGTGGTGGTAATGTGCACCACCGACCCGCGCGCTGCCTCGAACAGTTCGACCGTTGCCCGCTCGATCTCGGCGAGCTCTCCGCGCGGTGTCACGGTACGTGGCTCTGCACGCTGGGCGAGCACCATCGACTGGATCATCGGCGCCCATTGCCAAGCGAGCGCGACGAGGATGGCGGCTAGGGTGATGAGGGAGAGGCGGAAGAGGAAGGCGGGACCACTCATGGCGGACCGAGTATGCCGAGGACATGCTCAGACGGCCAGCACCGGCGGGCAAAGGGGTTGCTCCGCGTAGGGCGGCGCGCTACCGGGGCGCGGTCTTTCCGTTGCCGGAGCCTTCGCTCGATGACCGACACCGCAATCGCCGACATCGTCGCGCGCGAAATCCTTGATTCGCGGGGCAACCCGACCGTTGAGGTTGAGGTGACTCTCGACGGCGGGGCGAAGGGCCGTGCTGCCGTGCCGTCAGGCGCCTCCACCGGCACGCACGAGGCGGTGGAGCTGCGCGACGATGACGCCGCGCGCTTTCACGGCAAGGGCGTGCGCCGCGCGGTGGAGGCGGTGGAGGGCGAGATTTTCGACGCTCTCTCTGGCCTCGATGCCACAGCGCAGGTAAAGATTGACGAGCTGCTGATCGATCTCGACGGCACGCCGAACAAGTCGCGCCTCGGCGCGAACGCCATCCTCGGCGTCTCGCTTGCGGTGGCCAAGGCGGCGGCCGCGGCGGTTGGGCTTCCGCTTTACCGCTACGTGGGCGGTGTGGCGGCGCGCACCCTGCCTGTGCCGATGATGAATGTGATCAACGGCGGGGCGCATGCCGACAACCCAATCGACATCCAGGAGTTCATGATCGTCCCGCTCGGCGCCGGCACGATCGCGGATGCTGTGCGCATCGGAGCTGAGGTGTTCCATACGCTTAAGAAGGAGCTGGCCGCGGCAGGGCACGCGACCAATGTGGGCGACGAAGGCGGTTTCGCGCCGAACCTCGCTTCGACGGAGGAGGCCTTGGGGTTCCTCGCGCGCGCAGTTGAGAAAGCCGGCTACCGCGTCGGCGAGGATGTCGCGTTTGCGCTCGATTGCGCAGCGAGCGAATTGTTTACGGACGGCCGCTATAGGCTGGACGGTGAGGGGAAGTCCTTCGACGCCGCCGGTATGGCGGATTGGCTGGGCGGGCTCTGCGATCGTTTCCCCATTATCTCCATCGAGGATCCCTGCGCCGAAGACGACTGGGAGGGCTGGGTGCACCTCACTCGCACGCTGGGCGCCCGCGTGCAGATCGTTGGGGATGATCTGTTCGTGACCAACCCGGAGCGGATCGCACGCGGCATCGAGCATGGGGCGGCGAACGCGGTGCTGATCAAGGTAAATCAGATCGGCACCCTGACGGAGACTTTAGCTGCAGTCGAAGCGGCGCACCGAGCGGGCTGGCGCTGCGTGATGAGCCATCGCTCTGGGGAAACGGAGGACACGACGATCGCCGACCTCGCGGTTGCCACCCAGTGCGGACAGATTAAGACCGGCAGCCTCGCGCGGTCCGACCGCACGGCGAAGTACAACCAGTTGATCCGCATCGAGGAGGCGCTTGGCGAGACAGCGCGCTTCGGCGGCCGCCGCGCCATTCTTCGCCGCTGGAGCCCGCTTGCCGCGACGCGCTAAGGAGTGCTTTCTTTACCGCCATGGGTCTTGCGCGCGAGGTCAAGTCGCTGCTGTTCGGCGTGATCCCCCCGCTTATCGGGTTGGCGCTCGTTGCGTTCTTCGCGTGGCACACGCTGCACGGCACGCGGGGGCTGATCGCGCTCGCGCAGATCAAAGAGGAAATCGCGCGCGCTCGGGCCGAACTGGCTCGGCTCGAGGCGGAACAGGAGCGGGCTGAGCGCCGCGTCTCCTCGCTTCGCCCCGGCAGCCTCGATCGCGACATGCTGGATGAGCGTGCGCGGTTGATGCTGAACCTCGCCTCGCCGGAGGAGATCGTCATCCCCTACGGCCCTGGCCGCAGACTGTACTAAGACGCCCGCCTGCCTGGCCCTGCACTGAAACGCCCGCCCGGCTGGCGCTGCGCAGCAAGTGATAAGCGCTGAGGCTGCTTTCAGTTCGTCCGTTGCGTGGTGCCGGGTGTCGCCGCAACCTCAGGTGCCCCGCTTGCCGAAGCCGCCGCGTGATGGCTAGGTCGGAGCAAGCACATCGCGACTTTGATCTGGGGAGGGACCATGGCCACGGCCGAGACAACGCCGAGGAGGAAGGGCAAGGCGGCGCTGGCGATGACGCGCGAGGAATTGCTCGCTGCCTGGCGGATGATGCTCTTGATACGCCGCTTCGAGGAGAAGGCAGGCCAGCTCTACGGCATGGGGCTGATCGGCGGGTTCTGCCATCTCTACATCGGGCAGGAGGCGGTGGTTGTCGGCATCCAAAGCGTGTTGCGCGAGGGCGATCAGGTCATCACCTCTTATCGCGACCACGGCCATATGCTGGCCTGCGGCATGGACCCGCGCGGCGTGATGGCGGAACTGACGGGCCGAATCGGCGGCTACTCCAAGGGCAAAGGCGGGTCGATGCACATGTTCTCCGCCGCGAAGGGTTTCTATGGCGGGCACGGCATCGTCGGCGCGCAGGTGAGCTTGGGCACAGGCATCGCTTTCGCCAACTGGTATCGCGAGAACGGGCATGTCTGCGTCACCTATTTCGGCGAAGGTGCGGCCAACCAGGGCCAGGTCTACGAGTCCTTCAATCTCGCCTCGCTGTGGAAGCTTCCCGTTCTCTACGTTATCGAGAACAACCGTTATGCGATGGGAACGGCGGTGGAGCGTGCCACCCCGACGAAGGACCTTTCGCAGCGCGGAGCGGTCTGGGGCATTCCCGGCCGCCAAGTGGATGGCATGGACGTGCTGAAAGTGCGCGAGGCGGCGGAAGAGGCGCTTGCCTCCGTGCGCGCGGGCCACGGGCCCTACCTGATGGAGGTGCTCACCTACCGCTACCGGGGCCACTCTATGTCGGACCCCGCGAAGTATCGCACACGCGAAGAAGTGCAGAGGATACGCGAGGAGCGCGACCCCATTGAGGGCGCGCGCAAGCTTCTGATTGAGCATTACGGGGTGGCGGAGAACGACCTGCGCGCGATCGAGGAGGAGGTCCGCCGCATTGTGCAGGATGCAGCCGACTTCGCCCAAGCGAGCCCCGAACCGCCGGAGAGCGAATTGTTCACCGACGTGCTGGTGGAAACCCGCGCCTGAGGGAGGGGATGCGATGGCAACGGAAATCCTGATGCCCGCGCTTTCGCCCACGATGACGGAGGGCAAGCTCGCGCGTTGGCTGAAGAAGGAAGGCGACCCGATACGCCCAGGCGAGGTGATCGCTGAAATCGAGACTGACAAAGCGACGATGGAGGTAGAGGCGGTGGACGAGGGGGTGCTCGCCAAGATCCTCGTGCCTGAAGGCACGGAAGGGGTGGCGGTGAACAGCGTGATCGCTGTGCTGGACGGGCCGCCGGCAACTACCCCCGCCAGGCCTGCCGGCGCGCCCGCCGCACCTGTTCCTTCCGCACCCAAAATGGAAAAATCTCCTCCGCCGGCGCAGACAGCTGTGGACATGAAACGATCTGAGCCCGCCATGACCGCCGAGACCGGCCCCTCTGCGCCGATGACCGTGCGCGAGGCACTGCGCGAGGCGATGGCGCTGGAGATGCGGCGCGACCCTGACGTGTTCCTCATGGGAGAGGAGGTGGGCCAGTATCAGGGCGCCTACAAGGTGAGCCAGGGCCTGCTCGACGAGTTCGGCCCCAAGCGTGTGCTCGACACCCCGATCACCGAACATGGCTTCACTGGGCTTGCCGTGGGCGCCGCCTTCGCCGGGCTCAAGCCAATCGTCGAGTTCATGACCTTCAACTTCTCGATGCAAGCGATTGACCAGATCATCAACTCGGCGGCGAAGACGCTCTATATGTCGGGCGGGCAAATCCGCTGCCCGATCACGTTTCGTGGCCCAAACGGTGCCGCTGCGCGCGTAGCTGCCCAGCACTCGCAGTGCTTCGCCTCCTGGTACGCGCACTGCCCCGGGCTGAAAGTGGTAGCACCTTGGAGTTCGGAGGACGCCAAGGGCCTGCTCCGCGCTGCTATTCGCGATCCCAATCCGGTAATCGTGCTCGAAAACGAGGTGATGTACGGGCAGACCTTTCCCTGCCCGACCGACCCCGAGTTTGTGCTGCCGATCGGCAAGGCGAAGATCGAGCGGCTTGGCCGCGATGTCACCATCGTCGCCTTCTCCATCTGTGTCGGCTACGCGATGAAAGCGGCTGAGATCTTGGCCGAGGAGGGCATCGAGGCGGAGGTGATCAATCTTCGCACCCTCCGCCCGCTGGATGCGGAGACGATCTTCGCCTCGGTGCGCAAGACGAACCGTATCGTTTCGGTTGAAGAAGGCTGGCCGTATGCCGGCATTGGCGCCGAAATCGCTGCCCGGGTGGTGGAGACGTGCTTCGACTGGCTCGATGCGCCACCGCTGCGCGTTACCGGCGAGGATGTGCCGATGCCTTATGCGGCAAACCTCGAGAAACTGGCGCTCCCCAACGCTGCCAAGGTGGTGGCGGCGGCGAAAAGCGTACTCTATCGCTAAGACAGGGGGAGCCATGCCCACGCAGATCCTGATGCCCGCCCTCAGCCCGACCATGACGGAGGGCACGCTCGCCCGCTGGCTGAAAAAGGAGGGCGATCGCATCAAAGCCGGAGACGTGATCGCCGAGATCGAAACCGACAAGGCAACGATGGAGGTGGAGGCGGTCGACGAGGGAATTCTCGCCCGTATTTTGGTGCCCGAGGGCACGTCGGGGGTGGCGGTGAATGCGCCGATCGCGGAGCTGGTGAGGGAGGGCGAAGCGACGACGGACACAGCGCCACCCACGCCCGCGGCGAAAGTCTCTGCTGCCGCACCTTCCCCCCCTGGCCCGGCGGACGCGGCGTCGCGCGGCAACGGGCAGGATGCTTCCGTAGCAGATCATTCTGCGGATCAGTCTGCGGGGGAGCGCATCTTCGCCTCGCCGCTCGCGCGGCGGATGGCCAAGCTCGCCGGCATCGACCTCGCCTCGCTCAAAGGCACGGGGCCGGGAGGTCGGATCATCAAGGCCGACATCGAAGCGGCGATGGCGAAAGGGGCTGCGCCCGCTGCTGCCGTTGCCCCAGCTCCCCCTGTCGCCTCTGTTGCCCCAGCCGAGGCGGCGCCACCTGTCGCATCCGCACCGGTTCCCGCTGCTGCACCCGTTGCTCAGCCGTCACCTGCTGGCCTTGCGCCCAGTCAGGCCCCACACCGCCTGGTGCCGCACACAACGATGCGCAAGGTGATCGCGCGGCGTCTTGCCGAGAGCAAGGCGACCATTCCGCACTTCTACGCCTCGGTCGATGTCGAGCTCGATGCCCTCCTCAAACTGCGCGCCGAGCTCAACGCCAAGGCGCCGGCGGAAGGTCCAGGCGCATTCAAGCTCTCTCTCAACGACATGATCATCAAGGCCGCGGCGATCGCGCTGCGCCGCGTGCCGAAGGTGAACGCATCCTGGCGCGACGAGGGGATGGTGCTCTACGACGACGTTGACATCTCTGTTGCGGTCGCCATTCCCGACGGGCTGATCACGCCGATCGTGCGTCAGGCCGACCGCAAAGGGCTCGCGGCGATCTCGAACGAAATGAAGGATCTCGCCGCACGCGCGCGCGCGGGCAAGCTCAAGCCCGAGGAGTTTCAGGGCGGATCGTTCTCAATCAGCAACATGGGCATGCTCGGCGTGAAAGAGTTCTCCGCCATCATCAACCCCCCGCAGGCGGCAATCCTGGCGGTGGCGGCCGGAGAGCAAAGACCAGTGGTGAGAGAGAACGCGCTCGCCATCGCCACGGTGATGACGGTCACTCTCAGCGTGGATCATCGGGTGGTCGATGGCGCACTCGCCGCCGAGTGGCTTAGCGTGTTCAAGGGCATCGTTGAGGACCCGCTGCAGATGATGTTGTGACGCCGCGGGGCGCTGAGGGGCCTTCGTCTGTGCTGGTCGCGATGCACCCACCGACCATCGGGAGGGGCGCACTGATGGGGGGAGCGGGGTGCCCATCGGCCTCCCGAGTTGAACTTGCCGTGTCGACGGAGACAATCGATGGCGGATCGTTTCGACCTGATCATGATCGGCGGAGGGCCGGGGGGCTATGTCGCCGCCATCCGCGCCGCCCAGCTCGGCATGCGTGCGGCGCTTGTCGAGCGTGAGCATTTGGGCGGAATTTGCCTCAACTGGGGTTGTATCCCGACCAAGGCGCTCCTGCGTACGGCCGAGGTCAACCATCTCCTCCATACGCTCGACGCCTTCGGTCTTGCCGCCGACAACCCGCGTTTCGATGCGAAAAAAGTTGTGGAGCGTTCGCGCAAAGTGGCGGCGCAGCTCGCCGCCGGGGTGAAGCACCTGTTGCGCAAGAACAAGGTTGCCGTTTTCGAAGGGCACGGCGCTCTGGCAGGGCCCGAAACCGTTTCTGTCCGCAACGATGGCACGGTGACGGAGCTGAAGGCCGCCCACATCGTGCTCGCCACCGGCGCCCGCGCCCGCACGCTGCCGGGGATCGAGCCGGACGGAGCGGTGATCTGGAGCTACAAGGAGGCGATGGTTCCCCCCACCATGCCGCGTTCGGTGCTTGTGATCGGCGCAGGCGCGATCGGCATCGAGTTCGCCTCCTTCTACGCCGACATGGGCGCCACCGTGACGGTGGTCGAGGCGATGCCGCGCATCCTGCCCGTCGAGGACGAGGAAATATCGACCTTGGCCCGCAAGACCTTCGAGAAGCGGGGGATCACCATTCTGACAGGGGCAAAGGTGCAGAGGATCGGGCGCGAGGGAGATGGGGTGCGCGTCATCGTCGAGGAGGAGGGTGGGGTGGTGCGCGAGATTGCGGTTGAGCGTGTCATCTCAGCTGTCGGCATCGTCGGCAATGTCGAGGGCATCGGCCTCGAAGGCACGCGGGTGAAGGTGGAGAAGAGCCACGTCGTCACTGATGGCTACGGCCGCACCGCGGAGCCTGGCATCTATGCGATCGGCGACCTCGCCGGGCCGCCTTGGCTCGCGCACAAAGCCTCGCATGAGGGTATCGTCTGTGTCGAAGCGATTGCCGGGCTAAACGACGTTCACCCTCTCGACGTGACGAAAATTCCGGGTTGCACCTATTGCCGGCCGCAGGTGGCCTCGGTTGGACTGACGGAAGCGGTAGCTAAGGCGAAAGGGTACGAGGTGCGGGTGGGCCGTTTCCCCTTTATCGGCAACGGCAAAGCGATTGCGCTTGGCGAGGCGGAGGGCCTGGTGAAGACAGTGTTCGACGCGAAAACCGGCGAACTTCTCGGCGCGCACATGATCGGGGCTGAGGTGACGGAGCTCATCCAGGGCTACGCCATCGCCCGCGCCGGCGAATTAACGGAAGCCGAACTCGCCAACACCATCTTCCCTCACCCCACGCTGTCCGAGATGCTGCATGAGTCGGTGTTGGCCGCCTACGGGCGGGCGATCCATTACTGAGAGACAAAGGGCGCTTGGCCGACGCTTGCCAACGCCGCCCTCAGCCGCCACCTCCGGAACATGACGGTGCGAATCGACATCGACCATCGCCGCCCGCGCGTCGGCGCAGACCGCCACCCGGAGAAGGCAAAGCGCGCGCCGACAGAGATCCCGCGCAAGCCGGCCTGGATTCGGGTCAAGGCGCCCACCCACCCGGTTTATCTCGAAACCCGCCGGCTGATGCGGGCGAAAAACCTGGTCACGGTGTGCGAGGAGGCAGCCTGCCCCAACATCGGCGAGTGCTGGAGCAGACGCCACGCCACCGTCATGATCATGGGCGAGGTCTGCACCCGGGCCTGTGCCTTTTGCAATGTCACCACTGGCATTCCCGCCCCGCTTGATCCAGACGAGCCGCGCCGCGTGGCGGAGGCGGTGGCGGCGATGGGGCTTACCCACGTTGTCGTCACCTCTGTCGATCGCGACGACCTCGAGGATGGGGGCGCGTCCCACTTCGCCGCCACCATCAGCGCCATCCGCGCTGCTTCGCCGGCCACCACGGTTGAGGTGCTGACCCCGGATTTCCTACGCAAGGGCGAACGCGCGATCGAAACCGTGGTCGCCGCCCGCCCTGATGTGTTCAACCACAATCTGGAAACTGTGCCTCGGCTTTATCCGACCATACGCCCGGGAGCACGCTACTATGTCTCTCTGCGCCTGCTCGCGCGGGTCAAGGAGATGGACGCGAGGATTTTCACCAAATCTGGGCTTATGGTGGGCCTCGGGGAGGAGAGATTGGAGCTCGTCCAGGTCATGGACGATTTGCGTGCAGCCGAAGTCGATTTCCTGACCTTGGGGCAATATTTGCAGCCGACGGCGAAACACGCCCCTGTGGTGCGGTTCGTCCCTCCGGAGGAGTTTGAAGAGCTTGCGGCCCTCGCGCGCGGCAAGGGGTTCGCCCTCGTTGCTGCCTCGCCTCTGACCCGGTCTTCCTACCACGCTGATCAGGATTTTGCCCGGCTGCGTGCCGCGCGTGACGCAACTCTGGCCCGCACGGGCTGACGGTCACGTTTCCGCTTTCTTTCACCCGTGTTGCGCTTAGATTGAAGGCGCATGCCGACGCACGCGCAAACAAAATTCCTGCCCTATCGACCCGATCAGCTCTTCGACCTGGTCGCCGACGTGGCGCGTTACCCAGAGTTTCTGCCTTGGTGCTTGGCCACGCGGGTGCGTCACCGTGAGGATGGGTTCATGATCGCCGACCTGACGGTTGGGTTCAAAATGTTCCGCGAGCGCTACACGAGCCACGTAACGCTCGAACGACCGCACGCTATCCATGTTCGGCACTTGGATGGGCCATTCCGGTATCTCAACAACCATTGGCGGTTCATTCCGGAACCCGACCGCGGTGGCACGATGATCGACTTTTATGTCGATTTCGAGTTCCGCTCGCGCGTGCTGCAGGCGGCGATTGGGGTGGTGTTTAATGAGGCCGTGCGGCTGATGGTCTCCGCCTTCGAGCGTCGAGCAGCGAAGGTCTATGGTCCCGCCGTGGCGCGCCCTGCCGCGCCAGTTGTCACACCGCCGCTGCCCACGCCTGGAACGTGACGTGTGTGGGGGGCGGCAGAACGCGCTGCCGCCCGGCCTCGCCTCAGCCGTTCCCCGTCTCGCGCTTCAGCCGCTCCATCTCCTCCTTCAGGCGCAGCTTCTCGCGCTTGAGCCGCGCCACCTCGGCCTCATCCGCGCGGGGGCGGCCGAGTTCGGATGCGAGCTTCTCCTCGAGGGCAGCGTGGCGGCCGCTCAGGGTCGCGAGCCGTTGCTGGACATTCATACGGCGCCTCCTCTCACGGCCCGACCGTTTCGAGCCGAGTGAACAGTGTGACGGAACGATGTCGCCCTCGGCAAGCCATGGTGGACGATTTGATGCCTGTATGACGGTACCCCCGTCGACGACGCACGCCTTTGCAGGCAGAGACCCCTTCGCCTCTATCCGACCGCACGCGAGAGCATCATGACCACCGTCTCCTACGTCCCACCCCGACCCGACCCGCGCCTTCCTCCGCCGCGGATCAACCTCTTTTCGGACACCCAAACCAAGCCAACGGCGGCGATGCGGGAGGCAATGGCCCGCGCCGAGGTCGGCGACGAGCAGTTCGGTGACGACCCCACCGTCTGGGCGCTCTGCGACCGCATGTGCGCCCTCCTCGGCACCGAGGCGGCGCTCTTCCTGCCCTCAGGCACGATGGCGAACCAGATCGCGATCCGCGTCCACTGCCGGCCGGGCGACGAGATCCTCGCCCACGAGACAGCGCATATCGTCACCTCCGAACATGGTGGGCCTTGGGCGAATGCCGGTGCTGCCGTAAGGGGGCTTCCCGGCGAGCGGGGGATCTTCTCGGCCGATGTGCTGCGCGCTGCGCTCCGGCCGAAAAGCCGCTACGCGCCGCCGCAAAGCCTCGTTTCGGTCGAGCAGACGGCGAACATCGCGGGTGGGACGGTGTGGCGGCCAGAGGAGCTGAGAGCCGTGGTCTCGGTTGCGCACGCCGCGGGGCTCGCCACCCACATGGACGGGGCAAGGCTGTTGAACGCCGCGGTCGCGCTTGGCGTGCCAGCGGCCGAGATCGCGCGCGGCTTCGACAGCGTCTGGCTCGATTTCTCGAAAGGGCTGGGCGCGCCGGTCGGTGCTGTGCTGTGCGGCTCGAGCCGCTTCATCGACGAGGCCTGGCGGTGGAAGCAGCGCATGGGCGGGGCGATGCGCCAGGCGGGCCTGATCGCCGCTGCCTGCCTCTATGCCCTCGACCACCACGTGGAGCGCCTCGCCTTCGATCACGCCCATGCCCAGCTACTCGCGGAGCAGCTTGCCAGCATTGAGGGAATGGCCGTGCAACCGCCCGAGACGAACCTCGTTTATTTCGACCCCACCGATGCCGGCATGGGCCCAGAAGAGCTGGCCGCGCGGCTCGCTGTGCGGGGCGTCCGCATAAGCGTGCTTGGCGAGCGCTGCCGTGCGGCCACCCATCTCGACATCACGTCGGAGATGGTGGAGGAGGCGGTGGCCGAAATCCGCGCTATCCTCGGGCGCTGAACAAACAGGGAGGGTGGGGCTATGGCGGAGGGAAGCGTCGTCGCTGAGCGCCGACTGAAGGTTGAGCGGGAAGGGGCGGTCGCACTTGTCACCCTGAACCGCCCGGAGGCACGCAACGCGCTGTCTTTCGCCCTGCTCGAGGACCTGGAGGCCGAGTTCGCGCAGATCCGCGGTGACAGTGCGGTGCGCGTCGTGGTGTTGGCGGGCGAAGGGCCTGCCTTCTGTGCTGGGCACGACCTGCGCGAGCTCACGTCTCATCGGGCGGATGCGGACGGCGGCAGGGCCTTCTTCCAGGCCACCATGGCCAAGTGCGCGGCGGTGATGCAGGCGCTCGCCGGCTTGCCTCAGCCCACCATTGCCGCGGTTGAGGGCATCGCCACCGCTGCCGGCTGCCAGCTCGTCGCCACTTGCGACCTTGCGGTGGCGGGGGAGGGGGCGAAGTTCTGCACGCCCGGGGTTGCGATCGGCCTCTTTTGCGCGACACCCGCGGTCGCGCTCTCGCGTGTGGTATCGCGTCGGCATGCGCTCGAGATGCTCTACACAGGCGACATGGTGGACGCCGCCCATGCCCATCGCATCGGCCTTGTCAACCGCGTGGTCGCGCAGGGGCTTGCCCTTGCCGAAGCGAAGGCGCTGGCGCAGCGCATCGCTGCTCGCCCGGCCTCAGTGGTGCAAGGCGGCAAGGCGGCCTTCTTGCGCCAGGAAGGCCGCCCGCTCGCCGAAGCCTATCGCGACGCGGCGTGTGTGATGGTGGACCAGCTGCTCGACCCCGCCGCTATCGAGGGCATCGGTGCCTTCCTGGAAAAGCGCGCGCCGAACTGGTCCTAGGATCCTGGATCAGATGAGGCCGCGCGCGAGGGAAAAGGCCGCGCGGACGGAGGCAAGCCGCACGGCGGTTCGGTCGCCGGAAAAGAGGTGGCGCTCGACCCGAGGTTCGCCGCCGGCCCTGAGCCCAGCGAGGAAGACGAGCCCGACAGGCTTCGCCTCCGTCCCACCCCCTGGCCCGGCGATGCCGGTGACGGCCAAGGCAAGCTCTGCCCGGGAGCGGGCGAGCGCCCCGCGCACCATGGCCTCAGCCACGTCGGCCGATACCGCCCCGACGCGCGCGATCAACCCCGGCTCAACCCCGAGCAGGTCGCTTTTTGCCTCGTTCGAGTAGGTGACGAAGCCCCGTTCCACCACCTCCGAAGAGCCAGGGATCGCGGTGAGCACGGCGGCGATCAGCCCCCCCGTACAGGACTCAGCGGTGGCGAGCCTGAGCCTTGCGCGGCGGAACGCCTCAAGCAGGGCCTCGGCTTCGGCGACCAGAGCCTGGTCGATCATGGGAGCAAGCGCCAGGGCAGGATCGCGCCCGCCAGGAGGAGGACGAGGGCGGCAAGCGCGCCGGCGACCAAGTCATCGAGCATCACGCCGCGCACGCCGGGCTGGCGGTCCGCCCAGCCGACAGGGCCTGGCTTGGCGATGTCGAACAAGCGAAACAAGGCGAAGGCCGAAGCGACCCCAACCCACCCGAAGGCCCCAAGCCCAGCGAGCGACACCCATTGGCCTGCCGCCTCGTCGACCACGATCCATTCTGGGTCGGGTTCGTCGCAGCGGGCGAGTTCCACCGCTACCGCCCACCAGCCGAGGCCGGCGATGAGCAGCGCACCGATCAGAACAGCGATCGGCCCGGCCAACGCCAGCACGACCGCGCCGGGAACAAGGGCGACAAGAGAGCCCCAAGTGCCAGGGGCAGGGCGCAGGAAGCCCGCGCCGAACAGGGAGGCGATGGCGCGTGTCATGGGACGGCGGCAATCCAGCTGTCCACCGCCAGGGCGATGGCGGGTTCCGACAGAGTAGGCGCGTGCCCCACGCCCTCGAGCACGACCTCAACAAGATCGGGCTTGGCCTCCTTCATCCTCTGCGCCGTCGCCGCTGACAGAACGTCTGATGCGCCGCCGCGCACGACCAGCACCGGCAGGTGAGCCAGCGCTCCGAACAATGGCCAGAGGTCACGCCCGTCGGCCTCCTTCAGGGTGCGCGCGATGCGCGGGTCCCAGACGCTGCGCCAAGTGCCATCGGTGGCTTGGGCGACGGTGAGGGCGGCGAACTCCCGCCACTCTTCTGCGGTGGCCAGCGACAGCCAGGGGAGGTTGAGCCGAAGCCAAGCGGCCGCCTCCTCGAGGGAGGGGAAGACGTGCTCGCGCCCGACCAGCGCCTTCACTGCCGCAAGCCCCGTTGGCCCGATTTCAGGCCCGATGTCGTTCAGCAGCACGGCGGAGAGGAGGCGAGGGCGCACCGCTGCAACCCCCATGGCCAGCAGGCCTCCCATGGACGTGCCGATGATCACCACACGGTGCAGATGCAGCGCTGCACAGAGGTCGAGCACGTCGGCCAGCATTCGCTCCGGCCGGTAGCGCCGCCAATCCGCAGCGCGGTCGGAGAGGCCGCGTCCGAGGTAGTCCGGCGCGACCACCAGGCGACTCGTCGCATGTCGGGCGGCAAGACGGGCAAAGTCCCCGCCCGTGCGCACAAGGCCTGGCAGGCAGAGGAGAGGCGTGCGTTGGGTCGGCTCCCCCCACAGACGCACTGCAAGCCGGAGCCCGTCTGAAGCGGCAAGGCGCGTGAGGCGGGGGCTCACGCCGCCCGCGCCGTGTCGCAGAGAAGGGCAGGAAGGTCGGCGAGTGACGTGATGACCGCCGCCGGAGGCGCCCAGGCGAACTCGCCACGCCCCCGCCGCGCTCGATCGAGCCAAACCGCGGTCAGCCCCGCCGAAGCGGCTCCAGCGACGTCCCAAGGCTGGGCGGACACGTACAGGATGTCCGCCGGTGCCAGGCCGAAGCGCGCGGGCGCAAGAGCGTAGACATCCGGCGCCGGTTTGAATGAGCCTGTCGGTTCGGCGGACAGCAGCGCATCGAACAGCGCGTAGAGGTCGCCGGCCTTCGCCGCCGCCACCAGCATGGAGACGGAGGCGTTGGACAGCAGGGCGAGCGGCCGGCCGCGCGCTTCACGCAGCGCGGTGAGAGCCGGGCGAACATCGGGGAAGGGCGGGGCCTGTAGCATGCCCTGCATCAGCCGCGCGCGCAGAAGCGGGTTTGCGGGCAGGCCGAGCGCGCTCATGGCGTGATCAAGCGCCTCGCCGGTGAGTTCCCAAAGGTCCGTGCGCCGGCCGGTCAGCTGCGACATCCACGTATATTCAAAGCGCTTGGCTTCCCACAGCGCAGCGAGAGGCCCCGTCGCCTCGCCCAGAACATCAGCAGCAAAGCGTACGGCTCCAGCCGCGTCAAACACCGTGCCGTGCCCTGACAGGACGATCGCTTTGGCGCCAGCAAGACTTCCGGTCATCGCCGCATCGCCAGGACCGGGTGGGGAGACGCCCCTCCGCCTGTCCTCGCTTCATAGACCGTCATGCTCTCGATCACCCGCATCACGTAGTTCCGCGTCTCCGAGAACGGGATGAGCTCGATCCAATCAAGAGGGTCGATCTCGCCCACCCGGGGGTCGCCGAACTGGCCCAGCCACTGCCGCACCCGATGCGCCCCAGCGTTATAGGCAGCGAGCGCGAGCGGCACGGCGCGGTCGAACTCCTCCAGCCTTTTGGCGAGATAGGCCGTGCCCAACGTCATGTTGGCAAGCGGGTCGAAGAGCCGGGTGGCGAGTGAGGGCTCGCCCAGCTCCCGCGCCATGGCGCGCGCGGTCGCCGGCATCAGCTGCATCAGGCCCCGCGCGCCGGCGGGGCTGATCGCGCCAACCTCAAAGTTGCTTTCCTGGCGCATCAGGGCCAAGGCGAGAGGCGGCTCGACCCCGGGCGGGGGGACAAAGGGCGTGGGCCAGCCCGCCTCGGGCAGAAGCGTGCCGTGGCGCGCTTGCACGCGGCGCGCGATCCAGACCGCGGTGTCGGGCTGGCCCAAGCGTGATGCGAGGCGGGCAGCGAGCGCACGGTCGCCCTCGTCTGGGGCGAGATCGGCGAGCCGCAGCAGCAGCTGGCGAGACCGCCGCGCATCTCCCAGTTCAGCGAGGAAGATAGCGGCGCGGGCAAGGTCACGCCGTTCCCAAAGCGCGGCGTGGTTGGGGTCGGGCAAAGGGTCGGTCGCGGCGCGAATCCGGGCGCGAAGCTCCGTCTCGCTCTCGCCCGCGGCGAGGGCACCGAGCTGGCCGTAGAAGGTGAAGGGGAAGCGGGCGGCTTCGGCCCACGCCGCGCGTGCCTCCGCCTCGTGCCCTGCAGCGAGTAGGGCACGGCCCCGCCAATACGCTCCGCGTGCGCGGCTGATCGGTGCAAGGGCGGCGCGCTCTAGGGCGGCGAAGTGACGCAGAGCGCGGTCGGGGTCGCCCGCGCGGCGAAGCGCAAGCCAGCCGGCGAGGAACTCGGCTTCGAGGAAGGCGACGTCGTGGTGCGGCGAAAGGCCGTGCGCGGCGGCGAGCCGGTCGGCGAGCCGGTCCTCGCCCAGGCGAATGAGGCGCCGGAGGAGGATCTGCCGTTCGTCCCAGAAGGCCTGCTGGCGGGGTGCGCCGGCTGCGGCCTGGGCGTCTGCGCCAGCCTCGAGCCAGAGGCGGGCGGCTTCCAGGTCGCGGTCCTGGCGGCGTAAGGAGCGCGCACGTTCGAGAAAGACGATGGGGTCGCTGCGCAGTTCGGGGGCGAAGCCGAACTCGCCTTGCGTGCCGGTGAGGGCGTCAAGCCGTGCGCGGGCAA
>CALLUO010000099.1 GCA_938010425.1 uncultured Elioraea sp. | reverse complement strand
CTGGATGAAGTCGTCGTAGGGCCCGATGCGAATGTCACGCCCGCGGGCAGAGACGATGCCGGCAGTCACCGTACCGCCGAGGCCGAACGGGTTGCCGATGGCAAGCACCCAGTCGCCGATCCGCAGGGCATCGGAGTTGCCAAAACGAACCGGAGTGAGCGGCTTTTCGCTTCGCACCTTCAGCAGCGCGAGGTCCGTGCGCGGATCTCGCCCCACCACCTCGGCGCGCAGGCTCGTGTTGTCGTGTAGGATGACGTTCACCTCATCCGCGCCATCGATGACGTGGTTGTTGGTGACAATGAAGCCTTCGCCGTTCTCGTAGGCAATGATGAAGCCCGACCCAAGCGACTGCGCGCGGCGCGGCCTCTGCTGCGGGCCCTGTCCCTGTCTCTGCTGACGATCGAAGAACTCGCGGAAAAACTCCTCGAACGGCGAACCGGGCGGGAACTGCGGTGTCTCCGGCCCCTGGCGCTCGCGCCCGGCAAGCACGGTCTGCGTCGTGGAGATGTTCACCACCGAAGGCAACAGCCGCTCGGCCAGGTCGGCGAAGCTCTCCGGAACCGAGCGCGCGAAAGCAGGCAGGACGGAGAGTGGAGCGGCAAGCCCGATGGCAACGGCGGCGGCAAGGCTACGGACTGTACGGATCATGTCGTGTCGCGTCCTCTCAAAAGGCCGGGGTGAAAGCCCGCCTCGGTCTTCGCTGTGCAATTTTCGGGCAACAGTTTCATCACCGAAAGATGGGCCGCGGTCGGCTCCCGCGCTTCTGATCGTCAGTCACGCGAAGGGCGTGGGCTTGCCCGTCGCTGTCACAGTAGGCCGGCGGCGAAGACCAAAAAAGCCCCACTTGCCGCGACGACCAAGCCAAGCCTGCGAAGCGTCGCTTCGGGCAGTTCCGCCAGCGCACCGAGAGCTCGCCTTACTGCGTCAGGAAACGCTGCGTAGACGAGCCCTTCGAGAGCGAGGACCAGCCCAAGCCCCGCGACCAGACCGGCGATGCTCATCCGCCTGCCGAAGCGCCCGCCCCAGCCTTGAGCCTTGCTTCCCGCCTGGTCGCGTCAGCGCGCCTCGGCCGCCCGCACGTCCTTCGGGATTTCGCGGAAGAAGCGGAAGAAATCGCTGTCGGGCGTAAGCACGAGACGCGACTGTGCCTCTTCGCCAAAGGCCTCGCGATAGGCCTGCATGGAACGCCAAAAAGCGAAGAACTCGCGGTCGCGGTTGAACGCGTCGGCGAAGATGCGGATCGCCTCCTGTTCGCCCGCCCCGCGGATGATGTCCGCCTGCGCCTGGGCTTCGGCGAGAATCACGGTGCGCTCGCGTTCGGCAGAGGCGCGGATGCGGGCCGCGACTTCGGCACCTTCCGCGCGCGCCTCACGCGCAACACGCTCACGCTCCGTCTGCATCCGCGACAGGATGGCCTGCGTGTTCTCCTCCGGCAGGTCGGCGCGGCGAATTCGCACGTCTTCGACCTGGATGCCGAAGCGACGCGCCTCTGCGTTCACCTGCTGGCGTATCTCCGCCATGATGCGCGCCCGATCCTCCGACAATACGGACAAGAGAGGCTCGTTGCCGAGCACGCGGCGTAGCGCAGACGGCACAATGGAGGAAAGGCGGGCGCGGATCGCGCCTTCGCCGAAACCCACCGTCTGGAAATACTGCAACGGATCGACAATGCGGAAACGGGTGAAGGTGTCGACGATCAGACGGCGCTGATCGCCCAGAATCACCTCCTCCGACCTTCCCTCGAAGTCGAGCAGACGACGGTCGAAGCTGATCGTGTTCTGGATGAACGGGATCTTGGCGTGCAGGCCAGGTTCGGTGATCACGCGCACGGGCTTACCGAACTGCACCACCAGCACCTGCTCCGTCTGGTGCACCGTAAACAGCGTAGACAGCGTGATAACGCCGGCGACGACAACGCCGATCGCGCCACCGATCAGTGCCTTTTGGTTCATGACCTGCGTCTCCTCGCGTCGCGCTCAGCGGATGGTGGCGCCGGTGCCACTGACCCGCGCGGCAGGACCGCCGGGGGAGGCAGCGGGGCCGGACGGGGGCGGCAGTGGGCGGTCGATGCCCGTGGCAGGGCGCTGCTGCGCGGGCGGTGCGGCGCGGGTGAGGTCGCCGAGCGGTAGGAATGGCACCAAATTCTGTACGCGCTCGTCAACGACGACGGTGGGCGAGATGCGCAGAATATCCTCCATCGTCTCGAGATAGAGACGAAGCCGGGTAACTTCGCGCGCCTGGTCATAGGCCTGATAGACTTGGATGAACCGCTGCGCCTCGCCTCGAGCGCGGGCAATGCGGGCCTCGCGATCGCCTTGCGCCTCCTGCACCAGCCGTTCGGCCTCACCGCGGGCGCGCGGAATGATGTCGTTGCGGAAGGCCTCGGCCTCGTTGCGCAGACGCTCGCGGTCGGCGTTGGCGCGTTGCACGTCGCGGAAGGCGTCAATCACCGCCGCCGGCGGGTCGACCTTCTGCAGCTGAACCTGTGCGACCTCGATGCCGGCACGGTACTGGTCGAGCATCGCTTGCGTGCCGGCGCGCACGGCCTGTTCGATCTGTGCACGGGCCTCAGTGAGCGCGGGCTGAATCGGCGTCTTGCCGATGACCTCACGCATCACGGACTCGGCCGCGCTCTTCACCGCCTGTTCAGGGTTGCGGATGTTGAAGAGGAAGTCGCCAGCGTCGCGAATACGCCAGAACACGGCGAAGTTGATGTCGATAATGTTCTCGTCGCCCGTCAACATCAGGCTCTCTTCTGGCACAACGCGAGTGGGCACAGGACGCGCACCCTCGACCTCGCTGCGGAAGCCGACATCGATGCGATTGATGCGGGTGACGCGCGGTGTGGTCACGCTCTCGATCGGCCAGGGTAGGGCATAGTTCAGGCCGGGAGGCGTGGTTCGATGAAAGGCGCCGAAGCGCAGCACCACGCCCTGTTCGTCTGGCTGGACGCGATAGAAGCCCGAGAGTAGCCAGGCGCCGACGAGCACGGCTGACACGATCGCGAGCGCGCGGCCGCCGCCGAAGCCCCGCGGCAGAAATCGGCGGGCAAAGTCCTGCCCTTTACGCAGAAGCTCATCGAGGTTGGGGGGCTGCGGCATGCCGCCGCCGCCACCACCCCAAGGTCCGCCTGGCCGACCTCCCCAGGGGCCGCCACCGGTGTTGTTGGTCCAAGGCATGCGTTGCCCTTCCCCGGTCTCCGTTGGAAGTTGCCGGACCACACCCCATCTCCCGATGTCGTCACGGATCAGGAGGAGCGCGTAGCGGCCACTCGGGCTCGCCCCCGGCACATGCGCTGGATATGGACAGGTTCCAAGGGAGTTTCAAGCGATGGCGAAGGTAACCGAGGCGGCGGTACGGACTGCTCTCGCCTCTGTTCGCGATCCGGCAACGGGCCGGGACGTCGTCTCGCTCGGCTGGGTTGGCGGCGTGGAGATCCGCGACGGCCTGGTACGCCTCACCCTCGAGGTTCCAAGGGAACGAGCCGCCTCTCTTGAGCCCGTCCGCCGCGCAGCGGAGACGGCGCTCCAGGCCCTACCTGGCGTGCTGAACGCATCAGCCGTGCTGACCGCGCACCGCCCCGCCCCTGCCCCCGCCCCCTCGCCAGGCGCCGCGCAGCAGCAAAAACCCTCCCAGCTGCTGTCCAACGCCCGCGCCATCGTCGCTGTCGCTTCCGGCAAAGGCGGAGTCGGCAAGTCGACGACCTCAGTCAATCTCGCCATTGCTCTCGCCCAAGAGGGGCTCGCGGTAGGCCTCCTTGACGCCGACATCTACGGGCCCTCGCTTCCCCGCATGCTCGGCATCCGCGGCCGCCCGCTCGCCTCGGGCAACCTGATCCAGCCGATGGAGAAGTGGGGGCTGAAGGTGATGTCCATCGGGTTCCTCGTCGATGAGGAGACGCCGATGATCTGGCGCGGGCCGATGGTCATGGGCGCGCTCGAGCAAATGATGGGCCAGGTCGATTGGGGCCCGCTCGACATCATGGTGGTCGACATGCCGCCGGGGACCGGGGATGCGCAGTTGACCATGGCGCAACGTGTGCCGCTGACGGGAGCGGTGATCGTTTCCACGCCGCAAGACGTGGCGCTCATCGACGCACGGCGCGGCATTGCCATGTTTGCCCGCACCAAAGTGCCCGTGCTGGGGCTGATCGAGAACATGAGCTTCTTTTGCTGCCCCAACTGCGGGCACCGCAGCGACATTTTTGGCCACGGCGGTGCGCGTCGCGAGGCCGAGCGGCTGGGCACGGAGTTCCTGGGCGAGATTCCGATCGCGCTCGATATCCGCACCACTTCGGATGAGGGAACGCCCATCACCGCCACTCTCCCGGACGGGGCGGAAGCGCGGCTCTATCGCGCGATCGCGCGTCGGGTGTGGGAGAAATGCGAGAAAGTGCTCGCTGAGCGCGAGGCAGAGGCGCCGCGGATCGTTTTTGAGTAGATGCTGCTTAGGGCTGCGCGGGGGAGTTCGTTCACGGTCGCGACGAGAAAGGCGGCCAAGGCGCCTGCCGCCACTGCCGGAGCGAGGATGAGCCAGACGAAGCTGGACACGGCAGCACCCTGGGCCACCATGAGGCTCGTCGCGACCAGGCGGTCAAGCGGACGCATGCCGAGGGTGTCGCGCGGTCGGGGTTAGCGGGCAGTGAACGTGCGAGCGAGGGCGGCGTCGATCTCCGCTGCCGTCGCTACGCCCGACTGAGCGCCAGGCCGCGTGCACGCGATGGAGGCTGCGACGACGGCGCGCTGCAAGGCTTCGGGCAGATCAAGGCCGCGGGCAAGCCCCGCCCCGAGCACGCCGACGAGCGCGTCCCCGGCACCTGTGGTGTCCCGCGCATCCACCGGCGGCGCGGGAAGCCGGAGTGTTTGACAGTCACGAGCGAGCACAGCGCCCTCGGCACCAAGGGTGACAATGACAGCCGCACCCAACGTTGCCGCCAGGGCGGGAGCCTCGGCCTCAACCGCAAGATGCGCAGCGAGCGATGCCGCCTCGCTCTCGTTGACGACCACGACCTCGGCCGCCATCAGAACTTCGCGCGGCAGGGCGATGAAGGGAGCAAGGTTCAACACGGCGCGCGCTCCCAAGTTCCGCGCGCGCTTTAGCAAGCAAGCGGTCTCGCCCGCGTCGCATTCGCCCTGCAGCAGTAGAACCGTTCTGGAACCGAGATCCTGATCGGCCACTTGCGACGCCCGCGCAGCTCGGTTCGCCCCAGCAGCAACAAGGATCTGGTTCCGCCCCCAACCATCCACTCCAATGGCCGCACAGCCCGTTGGCTCGTCAACGACGGCGAGCCGAGACAGATCGACCCCGGCGGCGCGCAAACCCGAGAGCGCTCGTTCAGCGAAAGCATCGCTCCCCACCGCCCCGGCGAGGGCAACAGAGGCTCCGTCGCGCGCCGCCGCCACCGCCTGGTTCGCGCCTTTTCCACCCGGCTCGAAGCGAAGCGAAGGCGCCAGTGCCGTCTCACCGGGGGCTGGCAGGCGGGGCACCGCAAAGACAAGGTCGAGGTTGACGGAGCCGAAAACGATAACGCTCACCACCCCCACTCCGCTTGCGCTAGCGCAAAGCAGAACGCGTTTGTCTTGCCCATGGTGCTCTCTCAACAATCAAAGCCACACGCGCGCGATGGGTGCGTGCGCGGGCTGCGGAGGAGGCGTCGATGAACCAAAGACACGCCATCACACCCGGCTTCGCCTCAGAACAAATAACGCCCGTGTCGGGAGCGTCGGCAACGTGGGCCGTGTTCGACACGGCCGATGATCCGCCGTCTGGGCTGGGCGCGAAGGACGAGCAAGACCCGCTGTTCCTGCAAATCCGGCTCGCCGAACTCAGCGGAGCACTGGCGACGATGGACCGCAGGCTGCGCGAAGCAAGGCGCTGCGGCATCCCCGTGAGTGACCGGCATACCCGGCTTGCCGCAGACATTTGGGCCGCGCAGCGCCTACTGCGCCGCATCGCCACGGAACTCTCGCTGCCCCGGGCCTAGCCTGGGGCGAACACGCCGGCGACACTGCAGCACCTCATGCGGGCAGGCCCAGGGCAGCGCGGAATTCCCTCCACTCCCGACGGCCAAGGCCGCTTGTCTCCGCCGTCACCACCTCTCCTGCCAGCATGCGCTTGAGGCAAGCGAGCATCGGGCCCGAGAACGTCACCGCCGAGAGCCGGTAGTCGCGGAAGGCCCGCGCCGTGATGGGCACCCAGGCTTCAAGCACGCCCAGGATGGCTTCGGCGTAGGCGCGGATTTCGTATTGCGCGTGAGCGTCCGCCCTGAGCCTGAGGAAATGCATCAGATTGTGCAGGTTCGTCTTCCAGTACCACTGCGTATAGACGTTTAGGGTCAGGTTCATGCGCGCCAGTTCGCGCGCAATTCCCGGCCTGCCCGGGTCGGGCGGGTCGCCGCAGTCGGCCTCGTTCAGCAGCCAGAGATAATGGTCGTAGCAGCGGGCAGCGTCCTCGCGCAGGAGCCTGAGCACTGCCTCGGCGTGCTCGGGCGTCAGCGCTGCGCCCCGGCCCTGACGGTTGGCGGTGCTCTGTTGCGCCAGATGTTCGGGAGCCGGCACATAAAACTCGCGATCGAGCACCGAATAGCGGGCGGAATATTCGTTTACGCTCGCTGTGCGATGGCGGATCCATTGCCTGGCAACGAAGATGGGCAGCTTCACGTGCAGCTTGATCTCCGCCATTTCGAATGGCGTGGTGTGCCAATGCCGCATCAGGTAGCGGATCAGCGCCTCATCGTCCTGCACCCGCTTGGTGCCGCGGCCAAAGGACACGCGCGCCGCCTGCACCACCGCCGCATCATCCCCCATGTAGTCGACGACCCGGACGAATCCGTGGTCGAGCACGGGAATCGGGCGGTGGAGAAGGGCCTCCATCGCCGGCACAGTCGCACGCAGGGTTGGGTGCGGCTGCGCGCGCGCCTCCTCGATCTCACGCCCCTGTGCCTCCGTCAGCTCCATGCGGTGTTGTCCTCACGCCCGTTTCGTACCGGCCTTCCGTATGACGCCTGCGTTTTCTATATTGTGTGGTGCTGGGGCAACCCAGCTATGGCGATAAACGGCGAACGGAATAAGCGTCGCGGACCCGGGGGCAGTGCCCGGCGCCTCCACCAAGAACCGCCTGGCTGTGGCGGCCAAGCGGGGGCGAAACAGGCTCGACGCGCGCAGTAAAGGTTCGCTTTTCGCCCGGCATGGTACCGCCGTTATCGGGCCGATCCATAAGTGCCAACGACAACAGCCGTCTGGCGCTCGCTGCCTGACCTAGTCTAGGCAAGCGCGGTTCGGGGGGCACCGGGCAACAGAAGCCCCCCACTCTCAGGCGGGCGGACAGAGCATGACCGCACGGTGAGGAGCAAGTCGCAACGGGAAAGCGGGCCGCGACGGGATGGGCGCTGAAGAGCCGGGGCTGGGCGATAGTCTCCTTCCATACGAGACATGGATCCAAGAGAGCCTACGCCACGTCGTGCGCTGTGCCCTCACCGCCGTCGCCCGACACGGGCTGCCCGGCGACCATCATTTTTACCTCACCTTTCGAACCGACCACCCGGATGTGGATTTGCCGGCGCGGTTGCGCGCGCAGTATCCGCACGAGATGACGATTGTTTTGCAGCACCAGTTCGACGCGCTGGAGACCGATCAGACCGGTTTTTCCGTCACGCTCTATTTTGGCGGCGTGCCGGCTCGGTTGCGCGTCTGTTGGGACGCCATCACACAGTTCGCGGATCCCTCGGTCCGCTTCGGCCTGCGCTTCAAGCCTGCACTGGGGCAGCCCAACGGGACAGAACGGCCGGATGAAGGTGAGACCACCAGAGAAGCTGCGCCACCGGCGGGAGATCCCGCGAAAGAAGCTGACCGCCCCGCTCAGGTGGTCAGCCTTGACGCCTTCCGAAAACGCCCTCCCAAGACCTGACCCTCGTGCTACGCCATCGCGCACCGCAGGCCTGGATGGTCCACGCGCCACGGCCATGGCATAAGCGGTCCGACCAGACGCGAGAGTGAGGAGCGCCCCTCTAGTGAACGCGCCCTTCCCGCTCGCCCCGCGTGCGGGCGAGTTCCTGTTTAGCCCCATGTTTCCGCTCGCCGAACCCGAAGTGCCGTGGACCAAGCTCGCGTTGGACGGCGTGCGCACCATCGAGGCTGCCGGACGGCGGGTCCTGCTCGTCGCCCCTGAGACTCTAACAGAGCTCGCCTTCCGCGCCTTCCGCGATGTCTCCCATCTGCTTCGTCCCTCCCACCTCGCGCAGCTGCGCGCCATCCTCGATGATCCAGAGGCGTCGGCGAACGACCGTTACGTTGCGCTTGAGTTCTTGAAGAACGCCAATATCGCTGCCGGCGGCGTGCTGCCGATGTGCCAGGACACTGGCACGGCGATTGTGTTCGGCAAGAAAGGGCAGCGCGTGTGGGTGGAAGGAGATGAGGAGGAGGCGATCAGCCGCGGCGTCTTCCGCACCTACACCGAAACCAATCTCCGCTACTCGCAGATGGCGCCCCTGTCGCTGTTCGAGGAGGTTAACACCGGCAACAACCTTCCCGTCCAGTTCGACATTCACGCCGCCCCGGGCGAGCATCATGCCGAGGAGTTCCGCCTGATGTTTGTTGCCAAGGGCGGGGGCAGCGCAAACAAGACCTTCCTTTTCCAAGAGACGCGTGCCCTGCTTAACCCCGAGCGGCTCTTTTCCTTTATCGAGACAAAACTGAAGACGCTCGGCACCTCCGCCTGCCCGCCCTACCACCTCGCCATTGTCATCGGCGGCACCTCAGCCGAGACGACGCTAAAAACTGTCAAGCTCGCCTCCTGCCGCTACCTCGACGGGCTGCCAACCCAGGGCTCGGTCGCCGGCCACGCCTTCCGCGATCTCGAGGCGGAGATGAAGGTGTTGGAGATGACCCGCCGCCTGGGCATCGGTGCCCAGTTCGGCGGCAAGTATTTCTGTCATGATGTGCGGGTGATCCGCCTGCCGCGCCACGGTGCCTCGCTGCCCATCGGCATCGGCGTCTCCTGTTCGGCCGATCGCCAGATCCTCGCCAAGATCACGCCCGAGGGCGTCTTCCTTGAACAGCTGGAGACGGACCCGGCGAAATACCTGCCCGAGACGACAGATGCGGAACTCGGGACCGAGGTGGTGCGCATCGACCTCACCCGGCCGATGGATGAGATCCGCGCCACCCTCTCCCGCTATCCGGTGAAGACGCGCGTCATGCTGTCAGGGCCCATGGTGGTCGCACGCGACATCGCGCACGCCAAGATCAAGGAACGGCTGGATCGCGGCGAGCCGATGCCCGAGTACCTGAAGAACCATCCCGTTTATTACGCCGGCCCAGCTAAGACGCCCGCCGGCTATGCCACCGGCTCCTTCGGGCCGACCACGGCAGGGCGCATGGATTCCTATGTCGCGGAGTTCCAAGCCAAAGGCGGTTCCCTCGTCATGCTGGCCAAAGGCAACCGCTCGCGCGCCGTGCGCGAATCCTGCCGCACGCATGGCGGCTTTTACCTCGCCTCCATCGGCGGGCCTGCCGCACGGCTTGCCCAGGACTGTATCCGCAAGGTCGAGCTCCTTGAATATCCCGAACTCGGCATGGAGGCGGTGTGGCGGATCGAGGTCGAAGACTTCCCGGCCTTCATCGTTATCGACGACAAGGGCAACGACTTCTACGACGGGCTCGAGTGAACGGGACCGTACAGACCACCCATCACGAAAGGCCAACCTGCCTCTGCCGCCCCCATTCCTGGAGACCCATGCGCCGCCACATCAGTTCCGGCTCCCGCTTCGAGGCGGAAATCGGCTACTCCCGTGCCGTCGTCGACGGCGACTATGTCTGGGTGTCCGGCACCACGGGCTACGATTACACAACCATGTCCATCGTTGACGATGTCTCTGCCCAGGCAGAGCAAGCGTTCCGTAACATCGAGTCCGCTTTGCGCGAAGCAGGTTGCACGCTCGACGACGTGGTGCGTGCCCTGTTCATCGTGCCGCGGCGGGAAGACTGGCCGCCCTGTTGGCCAGTCATCAAGCGTCATCTGGGCCGCGCCCGCCCAACCTCCACTTTGATCCACGCCGCGCTGCAAGACGATGCGATGCGGATCGAGATCGAAGTTACCGCCCGCTTGCCGAACACCGCTTGATGCGTTTCGCTGTCGATCGCCTCGATCACCTCGTCGTCACGGTGCGCGATGTCGAGATCGCAACCGCCTGGTATGCGCGCGTTCTGGGCATGGAGGTGGAGACCTACGGCCCTCAGCTTCGCACCGCTCTCTTCTTCGGCGGGCAAAAGATCAATCTTCGGCCGGCTGACTGCACCCAGCAAGAGTGGTGGAGCGGTGTGAACGCAACCCCGGGCAGTCAGGATCTCTGCTTCGTCGTGACGGTCACGATCGAGGAGGTGATCGCCCACCTGCACGATCTCGGCGTCGCCATTGAGCTCGGTCCCGTCAAGCGCGACGGGGCGCTCGGCCCGATCACCTCCGTCTACTGCCGGGATCCGGACGGCAACCTGATCGAGATCGCCACCTACGCGTGAGGCAAGCGCGCCACCTAGAGAAACGCTCGCTCTCTTTGGCAGGCCACCGCACTTCGGTCGCTCTCGAACCGGCTTTTTGGGCGGTGCTGGAGGAGGCTGCGCGACGCCGTTCCCTCCCCCTCGCTGCGCTCGTCGCTGAGATCGACGCCGCCCGCACCGATCCCACCGTGCCGCTCGCTTCGGCACTGAGGTTGTTCGCCCTCGCCGAAGCTCAGCGACGCTGAGCGCGCTCGGC
>CALLUO010000098.1 GCA_938010425.1 uncultured Elioraea sp. | reverse complement strand
ATCCATCCCGACGTCTCGGCAAAAGCAAGGAACGCGCCGATGACGCGCGCCACGTTGCCGGCGGCGGCGGGGCCACGCTCGCGGTGCGCGGCGGCAATGAGCCGCGTCCAATCCGCGCGCGTGGTGTTGCGCAGCGCGCGCCTGCCGAGCGCGGGATCGACGATCAGGCGGAGCGTGCGCTCGACGCGCTCGCGGTGTGCGTCCGACCAGCCGCGCCCGCGCAGCGCGGTGCGCGCTGCGATCTCGGTCCATTCCTGCCAGCGTTGCGCGACGGTCGGCTCGGCTGCCTCGGCGCGGCGGCGTTCGCGGGCTTGGCGTCGTTCCGCCACCGGATCGGCGCCACGGGCGATGGTGGCGAGCGCGGTGAGCGCGGCCTTGCGCGCCTCGGCGAGTCCGAGCGCGGGGTAGGTGCCAAGCCTGATGCGGGAGTGCTTGCCGGCTACGGTGCGAGCGCGCAGTGCCCACGTCGCTTTCCCCCGCGCCGTGATGCGGAGGTGCAGTCCGCGTACGCGGGTGTCCCAGAGTTCCATGCGGCCCGAGCTCGGCGGCCTCAGCGCGCGGAGGGCGGCATCGGTGAGGTTGAGTCGCATCGGCATCGTTCCGGACGCGGTGTGCCCCAAGCGCCGGGGGCACAATCGGGGCACAAAATACACGCGATGCCCAGCAACATCCAGAAACCTGTCGCAATGAAGTAAGAGGTAATATCAATGGATTAGACGGACAATGCACTCGGAGGGTGACGGATTCCGGAGGGTTGTCACGGCACTCATAATGCCGGGGTCGGCGGTTCAAGTCCGCCCGCCGCTACCACGCACGCTCTCTCTCGGTGTCGTGGCGAACCGGGCAAACCGCGCTAAAGCCACAGGAGAGGGTACGGGGCGGCGAACGCGGTTGCCGGCCGAACGCCCTAGGGTGGTCAAAGGTCGAGATCGACCCAGATCGCGTGGTGATCAGAGGCCGCGTGCACGGGGGCAGTGAGCTCGGAATAGACGTCCCACCGCTGCGGTCGCAGCCCCGGCCATGCGCCCTTGCGAAAGATCCCGCCCTTGGTGACGCGCGCAAACAAAGCGGGCGAAAGGAGGATGTAGTCGATCTTCTCGTTGTCGCGTCCGTTGCCATAGGTGCCGATGCCTCGGCCTCCCGTACGCGCGCGATACTCAAACTCAGTGAATGCAGCGTGATCCGATACGTCCTTAAGGTCGGTGCCACGCAGAAGCGGCGAAAGCGGGTCGCTGTCCGGCGTGTCATTCAGGTCACCGAGCACAACAATGTTGTTGTGCCCGTCCAGGCGCAGTCGGCGGTAGATGTCCGCCACCGTCTGCGCTTGCAGGCGTCGCTTCTCGTTGGCGCGGCGCTGGCCGTCCCTGCCTTGGGCGAACTTGCTCTTGAAATGGTTCGGCAAGACAATGAGTTGCTCGCCCGAGGGCGTGGTGACTAGGTATTCGGGGCAGTCGCGGCTGAACACAACCTCGCCTGATGGGGAGCGGAGGTCGACGTTCGAACGCATCAGACCGATCGGGAAGCCTTGGCGGGTAGCGAGCCCGACATCGATGCCGCGGTCGTCATTGCCGTCGATCAGCATCATGTGCTGGTAGCCCTGGCCGCGCGCCAGCCCCACCTTGGGCAGCAACAGGTCGTGGAAGCGACGCAGAACGGGGCGGCTTTCCGCCTCTACCACGGCGAGGATGTCGGCGGCGACGTCGCGGATCACGCGCGCGGTATTCATCATCGCGATCTCGTCGACCACCTCGGTGACGAGTTCGCACCAACCGACCCAGTCCGCCCGACCGCTGGCGACGATCGTCGGTTCTCCGCCGCGCGGCGCGTGCACGAGCTTGCCGCGGATCCGTCGGATCAGCGCGAAGGGCCCAGCGTAGCGCGGCGGACGAAGCTCGAGCGCCTCCATCAGCGCGAGCATGTCTCGTTTTGAGGCCGCATCATACGTCTCCCTCTCGAAGAGACTGTTCAGCTTGGCGTAGGCTTCGAGCACGTCCTGATGCGCGCCGGGCTGCTCGGCGTTGAGCGCCCTCGCGCGGTCGAACAGGTTCTCGACGTTGAAGGCGGCGATGCGGACAGCCATGGCGTCCTCACTGATCATTGCTTAAGCGGGTGAAATCTCGCGCGGATTGGCCCGGTAGGGAAGCCGCTGCCGCCTTCTGTCACGGAAAGGCCACGCACGGGGCCGGATGCGTTCTCACGCCATCCGCGCCCGAACAGCCGCCGCGAGCCGCCCCATGATCGGCCAAAGCAGCAGCACAAGACCCGCCGTCATGATCGTGGCGGACAGCCAGCCGTGGAAGAAGACCGAAAGCGACCCCTCTGAGAGCAGGAGCGACTGGCGGAAGGCTTGCTCCGTCCGATTGCCGAGCACGAGCGCGAGCACCATCGGCGCAAGCGGATAGTCGAGCTTCTTCATCACGTAGCCGATCAGCCCGAACACCAGCATCAGCACGACGTCGAACATCGCAGTGTTGACCGTATAGGCGCCGATCGCGCAGGCGATGAGGATGAGGGGGGCGATGATGGCGAAGGGAATGCGCAGAATCGCGGCGAAGACGGGCACGAGGGTGAGCACGACCAGGAAGGCGGCGACATTGCCCAAGTACATCGAGGCGATGAGGCCCCACACGAAATCCTTCTGTTCGACGAACAGCATCGGCCCCGGCTGCAGGCCCCACATGATGAGGCCGCCCAGCAAAACGGCGGCGGTGGGAGAGCCTGGCACGCCTAGCGCGAGCATTGGCAGGAGCGCGGACACACCCGCTGCGTTGTTCGCCACCTCCGGTGCGATTACACCCTCAATCCGCCCGGTACCGAAGGCAGCCCCATCTTTCGAGAGCTTGCGCGCCATGCCATAGGACATGAAGGACGCTGGTGTCGCACCCGCTGGTGTGACCCCCATCCAGCAGCCGATGATGGAAGAACGGAGCGCGATCGCGGCATAGCGCGGCAACTCCTTCCACACCCGGAACACCACACCGAGGTCGAGACGCGCCCTCGCACCTTCGAACGTCAACCCTTCCTCGACCGCGATCAGTATCTCCGAGATGCCAAACAGGCCGATCACCGCAACCAGGAAGTCGAAGCCGCGCATCAGCTCCATCGAACCGAAGGTGAGGCGAAGCGCTCCCGTCACCGTATCCAAGCCAACACAGGCAAGAAGGAAGCCCGCCATCATCGATGCGATTGTCTTCCAGGCGGAGCCGCGGCCTTGGCCGACAAAGGCGGCAAAGGAGAGGAACATGACGGCGAAGAATTCGGGCGGGCCGAAGCGCAGAGCAAAGCGGGCAACGAGCGGGGCGATCGCGGTGATCATGACAATGGCGACGAAGGCGCCGAAAAAGGAGGCGGTGAAGGCTGCCACCAACGCCTCGGCCGCACGGCCGTTCTGCGCCATCGGGTAGCCATCGAACGTAGTGGCGACCGACCATGGCTCGCCCGGAATGTTGAACAGGATGGAGGTGATCGCGCCCCCAAACAGCGCGCCCCAGTAAATGCAAGAGAGCATGATGATCGCGCTCACCGGCTCCATTGCGAAGGTAAGCGGCAGAAGGATGGCGATGCCGTTCGCCCCGCCGAGCCCCGGCAGAACACCGATGACCACGCCGACCAGCACGCCCGCCAGCATCAAGGCGAGGTTGGACGGCGTGAGCGCGACCGCGAATCCGGCGGCGAGCGCGGCGAGGTTTTCCATCGCTTAAAATCCGAGCAGCTCTTCGAGGGGGCCCTTGGGCAGCGAGACGAGGAACCAGAATTCAAAGACGACGAAGATGATGACGGCCATCGCGACCGCGGAGGCGATGGCGGCAAGCCACGAATAGCCGCCGAGGCGGATCATGAACCATGCAAGCAAGCCGGCGGAGGCGACGTAAAGCCCGACGAGGTGCATCGCTGCCACGTACAGGGTGGCAGGGATGAAGACGCGCGCGACCGAGGCGAGCTGCTCGTTGGTGGCGAACATGGCACGGGTGCGACGCAGCACCGCCCCTGCCAGCACCGCGCCCGAGGCGAGCATGAGGAGCGCGCCCACCCAGTAGGGAAAAGTGCCCGATTGCGGACCATCAAAGTCCCAGCCGAAGCCGACACGGGCAGAATCGAACATCGCAAGCCCGCCCAAGGCGGCGAAGCCAAGCGCGGTTGCGATTTCGACGGGGCGCGCGCGCAAGCCCCGCGGCACTTCGCTCACGGCAAGCGATCCGACGCGTGGGCAGGGGTCAGCGGGCGAGGAAGCCCGCTTCTGCCATCAAGCTGCGATGCCGCTCCTCCTCGCGCGCCACCCACTGCGCGAAGGCCTCTCCTGTCATGGTGGTGAGATTGAACGCGCCTTCCGTCATCAGCTGCTGCCACTCGGGAGTGGCGCGCACGCGATCGAGCAGGTTCACATAATACTGCACCACAGCGGGCGCGATGCCGGGCGCGCCAAAAATGCCGCGCAGCATCAGGTACTCGACGTCAAGCCCCGCTTCCTTGCAGGTCGGGATATCGGACCAAGCCATCGTTTCCGTCACCTTGTCGGTTACGGTCAGGCGCTTGCTGTCGAAGACGCAAAGCGGGCGAAGCGTGCCGGAGCGCCAGTGCTGCACCGCCTCGATTGGGTTGTTGACAGTCGCATCGACGTGCCGGCCGACGAGCTGCACCGCGACTTCGCCACCGCCGCGGAACGGCACGTAGGTAAAACGGGCTCCTGTGGCGCGCTCAATCGCTACCGTGATGATCTGGTCTTCCTGGCGCGAACCGGTGCCGCCCATGCGCAGCCTTCCTTCGCGCGCAGCGGCGATGAACTCGGGCACCGTGCGCCAGGGGCTTTCCGCGTGCACCCAGAGCACGAACTGATCGAGCGCCATCATTTTGATCGGAGTAAGGTCGCGCCACGATACCGGCACACCGGTGGCGAGCGGTGTGGTGAACAGGTTCGATAACGTGATGACCAAAAGGTGGGGGTTGCCGCGGCTGTTTTTCACCTCGAGGAAGGCCTCGGCGCCGGCTCCGCCTGGCTTGTTCTGCACCACGACCGGCTGGCGGGCGAGGTTGTGCTTGGAGACGATGCCTTGGATGGCGCGCGCCATCTGATCCGCCCCGCCGCCTGTGCCCGCGGGCACGAGAATGGTGATCGGCCGCGATGGCTCCCAGGCTTGCGCTGCTGCCCGCTCGGGCAGTGCAGTAAACGCGACTGAGAACGCAAACAGAGGCGCGGCCGCGCCGAGCAGGGTGCGTCGAGACGTCATGCCATCCCCTAGCGTGTGATCGAGTTGGGCTCCTATCGGGCAATCGCGGCTCATAGAGTTGCGGCATAGGTAAATCAAACGAAAACTCCTGTCGCCAATTTACACTGCAGCGCAACAGAATGGCTGAGGGCCCGTCTTGGGGCTTGCGTCGCTGCCGGTCCCGCTGCATCCGTGCCGCCCGGTCCTGTCGGAACTCGCCCCATGCCAGCCCACGCCACGCTTACCGACCTGCTCGCTGCCCGTGCCCCTGCCTCGGTCGCGTTACGCGCGCCCGGCCGTGCCCCGCTGACCTCCGCTGCCCTCATGGCGCTGGTCGAGCGCACGCGCGCGAGGCTGAATGCGCTGGGCATCGGTCGGGGCGATCGGGTGGCGATTGTGTTGCCGAACGGGCCTGAGATGGCGGCTGCCTTCCTCGCGGTGGCCACTGCGGCCACCACCGCCCCCCTCAACCCCGCCTATCGTGAGGACGAGTTCGCCTATTATCTCGAGGATGTGCGGGCGAAGGCGCTGATCGTGCTAAAGGGGAAGGACACACCGGCGCGGGCGGCGGCAGCACGGCTGAAAGTGCCAGTTCTCGAGCTCGTTCCTGGCGAGGCCGCCGGCGAGTTCACGCTGGACGGCGGTTTGTCCGGCTCAGTGGCAAACCCAGGCCCGGCTGGAGCAAACGATGTCGCCCTCGTCCTGCACACCTCAGGCACCACAGCGCGGCCAAAGATCGTTCCGCTCACCCAGGCCAATCTCTGCGCCTCGGCCTTCCACATTGCGTCCACGCTCGCGCTCTCGCCCGAGGATGCGTGCCTGAACATCATGCCGCTTTTTCACATTCATGGCCTGGTTGCCGCCGTGCTCGCATCGATGCACGGCGGGGGTGCGGTTATTTGCACGGGGGGCTTCGACGCGCTGCGCTTCTTCCGCCAGCTCGACGAGGAGAGGCCCTCCTGGATCACAGCCGTGCCGACCATGTACCAGGCGATCCTTGCGCGGGCCGACCGCAACGTGCACAGCCTTGCGCGGGCGAAACTGCGCTTCCTCCGTTCCTCCTCAGCCTCGTTGCCCGCGCCGGTCATGCTGAAACTGGAGGAGACGTTTTGCTGCCCTCTCGTCGAGAGCTACGGTATGACCGAGGCCTCGCACCAGATGGCCTCCAACCCTTTGGCGGGGCCGCGCAAGCCTGGCTCCGTCGGCCTCCCTGCGGGGCCCGAGATCGCGATCATGGACGAGGAGGGCAACCTCCTGCCGCCAGGGGAAAAGGGCGAGGTGGTGATCCGCGGCCCGAACGTGACCAAAGGCTACGAGAACAACCCCGAGGCCAACGTCAAGGCCTTCACCAACGGCTGGTTCCGCACAGGCGATCAAGGCGCCTTCGATGCCGACGGCTATCTCACGCTCACCGGGCGGCTCAAGGAGCTGATCAACCGCGGGGGCGAGAAAGTCAGCCCGCTCGAGGTCGATAACGTTCTCTCCGCCCACCCGGCGGTGGCGCAGGCGCTTACCTTCGCCGCCCCCCACCCGAAACTCGGCGAGGAGGTGGCGGCGGCGGTCGTGTTGCGCGAGGGCATGGAGGTGAGCGAGCAGGGCTTGCGCGATTTCGCCGCACAGAGCCTCGCCGACTTCAAGGTGCCGCGGCGGATCGTGTTCGTGCCCGAAATTCCGAAAGGAGCGACCGGCAAGCTGCAACGAATCGGCCTCGCCGAGAAGCTCGGGGTACGGTTCTGATGCGAATCTGCGTCTTTGGGGCGGGTGCGATTGGCGGTTTGATGGCGGCCCGCCTTGCGCAGAAGGGCGAGCATGAGGTGACGGTGATCGCGCGCGGGCCGCACCTTGCCGCGATACAAGAGAAGGGTCTCGTTCTGCGGTCTGAGGGGCAGGAGATCGTCGTTCACCCGCGCGCTGTGGCCACCGCAGCCGAGGCAGGGCCGCAGGACCACGTTATCGTCACCCTGAAGGCGCATGCGCTGCCCGGGGTGGCGGAGGCGATGCAGCCCTTATTTGGTCCAGACACTACGATCGTTTCTGGTGTGAACGGAATTCCCTGGTGGTATTTCCATAAACATGGCGGACCGTTCGATGGTCGCCCGGTCGAGAGCGTCGACCCAGGCGGCAAGCTCCTCCGCCTGCTGCCGCCAGAACGCTGCATCGGCTGCGTCGTCTACCCCGCAGCCGAGGTGGTCGAGCCCGGCGTGGTCGAGCACACCTACGGTGACCGGTTCTCGCTCGGCGAACCGGATGGGTCGAGGAGTGAGCGGGTGCTGCGGCTGGCCGAAGCGCTGATCGCTGCCGGCTTCAAGGCGCCTGTGCGGCCGCGCATCCGCGACGAGATCTGGGTCAAGCTTTGGGGTAACCTTACCTTCAACCCAGTTTCTGCCCTCACCTTACAGACTCTCGACGTGCTGACCACAGACCCCGAGCTGCGTGCGGTCTGCCGCGCGATGATGGTGGAGGCGCAGGCGATCGGGGAGGCCTTGGGTATTCGTTTCGGGATCGATGTCGACAAGCGAATCGCCGGGGCGGCCGAAGTGGGAGCGCACCGCACCTCCATGCTGCAGGACCTCGAGCGCGGCCGGCCGATGGAGATCGACGCCCTCCTCGGTGTGGTGGTGGAGTTCGCCGACCTGACCGAAGTTCCAGCACCAACCTGCCGCACGGTGCTGGCCCTGTTGCGCGCCCGCGCCCGCGCGGCGGGGCTTTATCCGCCGCCTGCCTAAGAAGTCCGCCGCCCGCCTCAAGTGTCAAAACAGGGCGGAGGAGGAGATCCGCGCCACGCCGGCGCGGTCCATCTCTGCCCAGGCGCGGGAGAGCGACCCTTCGAGCTCGATGGCGCGGCAGGCGTCCTCGATCACGGCGCAGGCAAGGCCAAAGCGGCGTGCATCGAGCGCGCTCCAGGCGACACAGAAATCTGTGGCGAGACCGCACAGATGCACCTCGCGAATGCCGCGTGCGGCGAGATAGCCGTCAAGCCCCGTCTTCGTCATCCGGTCCGCCTCAAGGAAGGCGGAGTAGGAATCCACCTCTCGCCGGTAGCCCTTACGGATGATCAGCTGCGCCTGCGGAATGTTGAGGCCGGGGGCAAACTCGGCATCGCGTGTGCCCATCACGCAATGGTCGGGCCACAGCACCTGCGTTCCGTAGGGCATCTGGACAGTTTCGAACGGTTTCTTGCCCGGGTGCTGCGAAGCGAACGAGAGGTGATCAGCCGGGTGCCAGTCCTGAGTCAGCAGCACGTTGCGGTAGCGCGCGGCCAAACGGTTGATCAGCGGTACCACCTCGTCGCCCTTCGGCACCGGCAGGTTGCCGCCTGGAATGAACCCGACCTGAACGTCGACCACGATCAGGGCAAGGTCAGGGCGGGTGGTGTCGAGGCGGCTCATTGCGCGACCTTGGGCGAGCAAGCCAGGCACAGCGGCCGCCGCTGCAACCACGCTTCGGCGTGTGGTTGCCATAGTCTCACCCCCGCCTCCGTCTCCACTGGTTATAGCGTCGCCTAGCGTATCGGAGATTCATGCCGCGAGCCAGCAGGTGGCGGCGACCGACACAGCCTCGGCCGATGGCCGTCTCAACCAAGCGGCGCGGCGACGCTGGCCAAGGACGCCAGCAAAGCGGAGAAGCGGCAAACGCCCCGGAAGGGCGGTGCGTGCTTCCCACTCTTCTCGCCTGCAACGGCGCGGAGGGCCGAGCGAGCGTGCTTCCGCCGTTCCAACAGACGGCTGGGCACCATGAGGGTGCCGCAAGCCCGGACCGACCAGCCGGCGCCTCGATCCT
>CALLUO010000097.1 GCA_938010425.1 uncultured Elioraea sp. | reverse complement strand
CATCCTGCTCGGCCGGCGCGACCTGGCAGGCGAGGCTGAAGCCTGGAGGCAGCGTCTTCTGCCTGCCCTCACGCCGTCGCGTGCGATCGGGGAGGACGGGACGGGGCTCTCGGGCGGCGAGGCGCTTCGGGTCGGGCTCGCCCGGGCTCCCGTGTCGCCTTGGGTGGGGCTGATCCTCGCCGATGAACTCACCGCGCATCTCGACCGCGACACCGCCGTCGCGGCGACCGAGGCTCTGCTGGCAGCCGCCGAGGGGCGTACCCTCATTCACGCCACCCACGATGAGCTCGCTGCGCGCATGGACCGGGTGGTGCGCCTCGCATGAGCCGTTTCGCGCCTTCGCCACCATTCTGCGTCTGTTCCTGGGCGAACGGCGCGCTGCCATGGCGGCCGGGATTGCGCTCGCTTCGGTCGCTGCCGCTGCCCGCCTCGGCCTTCTCGGCCTCTCCGGCTGGTTTATCACCGCGACCGCCCTGGCCGGCCTCGTGCCGGCGACAGCGCTCGCCTTCGACGTGTTTATGCCGGGGGCGGGGATCCGCTTCCTCGCCATCGCCCGCACCTTCGCCCGCTCTGGAGAGCGCGTTGTCACCCACGATGCCACCTTGGGGCTGATCGCCGGCCTACGCGAACGGCTCTTGCGCGGCTTCGCCGAGGCACAACGCGCGCGGGGCGCTCGCCTCCCGCCCGGCCCGGCTCCTGTTCCGCCTTACCGCCGATGTCGATGCTCTGGATACGCTCTACCTCTGCTCTCGCGGCACTCGAGCCTTTTGCTCTCCTTCGCCGCGGCGCTGTGGAGTTCGGCCGCAGCGCGCGCTCTGCCGCCCGGCTGTCGCCCGCGCTCGACCCCGATCCGCCCGCCGCGCGCCCCCTCCCGCCGCCGGGGCGAGCGGTGTGCATCGAGGGGCTGCGCTATACGCCGCCTGGCCACACCACGCCGCTGTTCGAAGGGCTTACCCTGACCATCGCCGAAGACGAGCATGTCGCGCTGATCGGGCCTTCAGGCGCAGGCAAATCCACCCCCTTCGCCCTCATCCTCGGCGAGATCGCTCCCGATGCTGGCACCATCGCCGCCCTGCCTGCTGCTGTGCTCGGCCAGCGCGTCGAACTCTTTCGCAACGGCATGCGCGGCAACCTCACGCTCGGCCGCGCCAACGTCGAGGATGGCGTGCTCTGGCGGGCACTTGTCGCCGCCGGGCTCGACGACGTTGTGCGCGCCTGACCCGGCGGGCTCGATGCGAACCTCGGCGCAGGGGGGGGAGGGCCTGTCCGTCGTTCGTGACGCGTTCGACCAGAACGGCCGGTCGCTGGGCTACGCTTTCTTACTCAAGCGCCATGTCGACGACTCGCTTTTGGCCACCGCCGAACACATCCAGCGCGCGGCGTGGGACCTTGTTCCGCCCTTGGGTTGGCTGTTCTGGATGTTCCGGCTGATGGCGGGCTTGGGGTTCTACTTTATCCTGCTGTTCGCAGTGTTCTTTTGGCTTGCCAGCCGCCAGAGGCTCGATCGCCATCGCTGGCTCTTGTGGGCGGCCGTGTGGTCGATCCCCTTGCCGTGGATCGCCGCCGAAGCCGGCTGGTTCGTCGCTGAAGTCGGCCGCCAGCCCTAGATCATCAAAGGCGTGCTGCCGACCGCGGTCGCCATCTCCACCTTGGGCATCTGGGAGGTGGCGCTCACGCTTGCCGGCTTCGTCGCCTTCTACACTGTGCT
The DNA here is from genome assembly GCA_938010425.1 of uncultured Elioraea sp. Lineage (GTDB taxonomy): Bacteria > Pseudomonadota > Alphaproteobacteria > Acetobacterales > Acetobacteraceae > Elioraea. Next base: position 33,295 of record CALLUO010000097.1, on the reverse strand, counting down.
CGCGCTGATCGAGGTTGGGCTGATGGTCCGCGCCATCCGCAAAGGGCCGCCCGCTTCTGCCGATGTGGTCGGACCAAGCCACATTCCATCCGCCAAGCCTGCAGGGCTGCGCGGTGTCGTCGCAGCGGAGTGACGTGGCATAACGCTTCATACGCTGATCGACTACGAGACTCTTCGCCTCATCTGGTGGGTGCTGGTGGGCGTGCTCTTGATCGGCTTCGCCGCAACGGACGGGTTCGACATGGGGGTCGGCATGCTGCTGCCCTTCGTCGGCCGGACGGATGTCGAACGGCGGGTCGCGATCAACACCGTGGGCCCGGTGTGGGAAGGTAACCAGGTGTGGTTCATCCTCGGCGGGGGCGCGATCTTCGCCGCTTGGCCTCCGCTCTACGCCGTCTCCTTCTCCGGCTTCTATCTTGCGATGTTCGTCGTGCTCGCAGCCCTCATCCTCCGCCCCGTCGCGTTCAAGTACCGCAGCAAGCGCGACGAGCCCGCCTGGCGCGAGCGGTGGGACTGGGCGCTCTTCGTCGGCGGCTTCGTGCCGGCGCTGATCTTCGGGGTTGCGGTCGGCAATGTGCTGCAGGGGATGCCGTTCCGCCTCGATGACGATCTGCGCTCATTCTACGAGGGCTCGTTCTTCGGGCTGCTCAATCCTTTCGCGTTGATGTGTGGCTTGCTTTCGGTCGCCATGCTGGCGATGCACGGCGGTGCCTGGCTTGCGCTGAAGGCGGACGGCGTGGTGGCCGACCGCGGGCGCCGCATTGGCGCGCAGGCGGCGCTTGTCACCTTCGCGCTGTATGCTCTCGGTGGCGTGCTGCTGTGGGCCTTCGTCGACGGCTATCGCATCGTCTCGGAGGTGGTGACGGACGGGCCCTCCAACCCGCTGCTGAAGGAGGTGAAGGTTGCTGCCGGGGCCTGGTTCGACACCTAAGCCGCCCGGCCCTGGCTTCTGTTGGCTCCGGCGATGGGGCTGATCTGCGCTCTGCTCGCTGGGCAGGCTTGCGCCTTCGGCTCAAGGGGCTGCCCGTCATCGTCTCTGGCCTCTCCATCTTCGGCGTCATCTCCAGCGTGGGGATCGCGATGTTCCCCTTCCTGTTGCCCTCGTCTCGATCGACCCGCGATCAAGCCTCACTGTGTGGGATAGTTCGTCCTCGCATCGCATCAGAGTCTGTTCATCGTGCTGGTGGTGACGGTGACCTTCCTGCCCATCGTGCTCGCCTACACCGCCTGGGTGTACCGCGTGCTATGGGGCAAGGTGACGGAAGAAGAGGTTCGCCGCGAGCCAGGGCACGACTACTGAGCAGACACGGAGACCGACCGATGTGGTATTCCGCTTGGCTTCTCGGCATGCCGCTGGCGGCTGCCTTCGCTGTGCTGAACGCGATGTGGTTCGAGATGATGGAGGACGATCGCGCGCGCGAGGCGGCGACACGCCGCTGACCGTTTGGGTGGCTGCTTGCCACCGCCAAGGCGGCGCTGACCGCTGCGACGACCATGGCGGCATGATGCGCGAAGAGAAAACGGCGCCCGCTTGCCTGATCGCCCGCGGCTCGCAGATCCTGCTCGGCGTCAGAGGCGGACGTCAGCTGCCCGGATCACCGCGCGCCAGCGCGCGCTTTCGGCAGCGATGAACTGGGCGAGCGCCTCGCCTGTGAGGTCGACGAAGTCGCTGCCGAGCAGACGAAACCTCTCGCGCTGCGCCTCCAACCGCATGAACGCGCTCGCTGCCACGGCCAGGGCGGCAACGACGTCTGACGCCGTGCCTCCGCCGCCAGAAAGTCGGGGCGTACGCGGTCATGTTCAGGCTGGTCCTCCCTCGATTTCCCAATCAGCACACCGCCCCCTCTGATTGGCAAAGCGAGACCGTCGGCAGAGGAAGCAGGCGCGGCAGGCGGGGCAGTGACCATGACGTGACCGCGCTTTGGCGCAAGCGGCGCGATCAGTTTGAGCTCTGGCGCAAGGTTTGCGGTTGCTGGGCCCAGCCGCGAGCACGACCTTACTGGCAGCGATGTTGCGCTCGGCACCGTGCAGGCGAAAGCCGCCGCCGGCTCTTAGCTCGATCTGTTCGATGCGCGAAGACGAGAGGACGGTGCCGCCGCGGCGCTGCAAGGCGGCAGTCAGCGCGCACAAGACGCAGCAGATGAACCTCCACCTTTCACGTCATGGCCCTGGTCGGCAAATGCCGGCAGACCACGATGAGGGGGGCAGAGCGGCGCAAAAATCTCCGCCTCGCTGAGGAAAAGGGTAAAGCCCGTTCCTCCTGGGGAAGGCCAACGTCGATGCCGCCCTGCTCGCGCAGGGCAGCCGCGAAAGCGTGGGTGATGAAGAACACGGTTTTGTTCAAGGCCGCCCACATGTCGAGCAGATGCTCCTGCATCGCCTTGCCGGGCAGCGCATCGAGTGCCGCGAAGGGCTCATCCACCAGCAGGACCAGCGGGTTGGCCGCGAGCGCCCGCGCGACACTGCCCCGTCTCTGCTGCCCGCCCGACAGCGTCCACACCGGCCGATAGGCAAGCCCAGCCAGCCCGACGAAGGCGAGTTTCGACGAAGCCAAGTTGTTTCGGGAGGCGACGTTGCTTTGCCCGCGCTATGACGGCGAGCAACGGGACGCACGCCACCTTCTCCCCGCGCTGAACCAGGGCAGGAGGGCGTGCCTTTGGAAGACGACACCGCGATATGCACACCGATAGAGGCTCAGCATGGCCAGCACCTCCTCCGGCTTCGCGCCTGTGATGCCGGCGGTGACCGTCACGCTTCCCGTGCCTTCAGCCCAAGCAGCCGGGTTTGCCGCGCCCTCCGCGTCGTATGTGCGCAAGCTCCGCGTATCATCGTGCAAGAACTCCTCGGTCTGCCGCCACCATGTGCGATCGACGAGGATGCGCAACGCGTTCGACGGGATGCCGACCTTGCTCAAGAGCAAACAGGAGATGGTCGGGTGTGGTCAAAACGAACAGAACGCCGACGCGCTTGCCGCGCAGCTCCTGCGGTGCGCTGATGCCCGCGCCATGGCGGACGACGAGCGCTTCCGCAGCAGCGATGTCGGTGAGGAACCAGAGGAGCTTTCTATGCAATCCCTGCGCGATCACCGCTGCGACTGGGCAAAAGCCGACGTCTCCAATCTTGACGTCGCCCGGTGTCATAGCGCGGATCACCTCCGCCCTGGCGGTGAACATGCACCAGGTGATGCGGTCGCTTTGGCACCGTCCGCTTCCTGCACAGCCATGGCAGCGCGAAACAGCACGACGATGGATTGGCGCGAAAGGGTCACCTCGCGGGCCTAAGCGATTGCCGGCGCGGAGCGTATTGCTGCCGCCGCTGCCCCGCCTGCCAAGACCGCGCGCTACCACACCGTGGTCCTGCTCGTCCCTCTTTTCTCCCAGCCTAATCCCCAACGAGCTCGGGGGAAGACAGAACGCCCGCCCGGGCGCGTGGCAACAAACATCGTGCTGCCCTTTCCGCGCGCGATCGGCGCCGGTTGCAGAGCCCGTGGATCGTTGCGCCTTCTTGCACCGGCAGCGATGTGCGCAAAGTTTGAGCGGCTCTGGCCTGTTTTGCGCGGCACGGGCGCAGTGTGCCACAGCTGAGCCTGTCGCGGGTGATGGTCCTCCGCCTGTTGCGCTCGCTTGTTCTGGCCTGGCCAACCTCCAAAATCCCGCACGGCAGCCCTGTTATCCGGTGCGAAAGCACGCCCGCTGCGTTTGATCGAAGGCGAGCAAGGATGCCTTGCGTGCTCGGTCGTAGCGCGCCCCGCGCCTAAAGAGCGCGCAGAAATGGACGGTGGCGCAAGGGAGAGAATGCTGGTGGAGCCAAGGGGAGTCGAACCCCTGACCTCGTGAATGCCATTCACGCGCTCTCCCAACTGAGCTATGGCCCCAGCTGCCGAGTGGCGCTTCTTACCTAGCTGCTTGGCGGCCCGCAAGGCCCGGCTTGCTGGTACGGACGTGTGCCGCGATCATGCCGTCCCGATCAGGGAGGGACGTGTGCCGATGAGCGAGATCCTCTGGCGGCCGAGCCCCGAGCGGGTGGCGGCGGCCAATCTCACCGCCTTCCGCGCCTGGGTGCGAACCGTGCGCGGTCTCGACCTTCAGGATTTACCGTCGCTGTGGCGCTGGTCGATCGACGACATGGCAGGGTTCTGGACCGCGCTTTGGGACTTCGCCGGGCTGATCGGGGAGCGCGGCGCGTGCGTGGTCGAGAACCCAGAGGCCATGCCCGGCGCGCGTTTCTTCCCCAACTCCCACCTTTGCTACGCCGAAAGCATCCTGCGCCATGTGGGCAGTCGCGAGGCGATCGTGTTCAGCGGCGAGGACGGACGACGGATCGCTTGGTCGCGCGATGATCTGAGGGCGGAAGTGGCCGGCTTCGCGGCCGGGCTGCGCGGCTTGGGCCTCGCCGTCGCTGACCGGGTGGTGGGGATTCTGCCCAACATCCCGCACGCGGTGGCCGCCTTCCTCGGCACCAATGCTGCCGGCGGCATCTGGTCCTCTTGCAGCCCGGATTTCGGCCCCGCCGGCGTGCTGGACCGTTTCGGCCAGATCGAGCCCGTCGTGCTCGTTGCGGCCGACGGATACCATTACGGCGGCAAGATGTTCCGCCTCGCTTCCAAGCTGCGCGAGATCATCGCCGCTCTGCCCACCGTCCGCCGGGTCGTCATCGTCCCCTTCATCGGCGATCAGGAGGCGCTCGCACTGCCCAACGCTGTCGCGTGGGACGAGTTTGTCGACCGCACCGCCCCACTCTCCTTCACCCGCCTTCCGGGGAACCACCCGCTCTATATCCTCTACTCGTCGGGGACCACGGGGAAGCCGAAGTGCATCGTACACGGCGCGGTGGGCGTGCTGCTCAAGCATGCCTGCGAGCACCTTTTGCACGGCGACCTCAAGCCGGATGACCGGCTTTTCTATTACACCACGCTCGGGTGGATGATGTGGAACTGGCAGGTGTCGGGGCTCATGGCGGGCGCCACTCTTCTCCAGTTCGACGGCAACCCGTTTCACCCTTCGCCTGCCGCCCTGTTCGATCTCGCCGAGCGCGAGCGGATGACGATGTTCGGCACCTCGGCAAAGTACATTGATTCCCTCGCCAAGGCCGGGCTGGAGCCGCGGGCAACGCACGATCTGTCTGCTCTGCACACCATGTTCTCGACTGGAAGCCCGCTTGCGCCAGAGGCGTTTGACTATGTCTATCGCGCGATCAAGCCCGACCTCGCGCTCTTCTCCATTTCGGGTGGGACGGACATCGTCGGCTGCTTTGCGCTCGGCGATCCTACGGGGCCCGTGCGGCGGGGTGAGCTGTCCACCCGCGCTTTGGGGTGTGCGGTCGAGGTGTTCGACGAGGCGGGGAATCCGGTCCGAGGGCGGAAGGGAGAGCTCGTCTGCCTCAAACCCTTCCCGTCTATGCCGGTGATGTTCTGGAACGATCCGGATGGCTCCCGCTACCGTGCGGCCTATTTCGAGCGCTTCCCGGGCGTTTGGCATCACGGCGATTGGTGCGAGCTCATCGAGCACGAGGATGGAACGGTGGGGCTCGTCATCACAGGCCGTTCTGACGCTGTGTTAAACCCAGGTGGCGTGCGCATCGGAACGGCGGAGATTTATCGCCAGGTCGAGCGTCTGCCGGAGATCCTGGAGGCGTTGGTGATCGGCCAGGAGTGGGAAAACGATGTGCGAGTCGTGCTGTTCGTCAAGCTAAAGGAGGGTGTTGCGCTCGATGATGCGTTGCGCGATCGAATCCGCCGCGTCCTCCGCGAGAATGCCTCGCCGAGGCATGTGCCGGCGAAGATCATCCAGGTGGCAGACATTCCGCGCACACGGTCGGGCAAGATCACCGAGCTTGCGGTGCGCGATGTGGTGCACGGGCGCCCCGTGAAGAATGTCGAGGCTTTGGCCAACCCGGAGGCGTTGGATCTGTTTCGGAATATTCCGGAGCTTGCGACGTAGCGTCGCGACTGAACGTTGCAGGGGGGAGCGGGTGGACCTGCGGGTCCCCCAGGCCACCCTGCCGAGCTCCTTTCCTTTTCGTAGCGGGCGCGCGTTGCCGCATCCGGCGGATAGAGCCCCGGCAAGAGCACGCCGCGCTCCACCTCGCGCATGTTCCAGGCCTCGAGCTTCTCCTGTGCCTCGGCCTCGCGCGTCACCTCCGCCACCAGCGCTTGGTGGATCACCACCGCCCCGTCTTTGTCCGCCACCACCACATCGCCCGGGAACACCGCCACACCGCCGCAGCCGATGGGCTCCTCCCAGCCGATGAAGGTGAGCGCAGCGACCGAAGGCGGCGCAGCCTCAGCCACGCATCAGACGGGCAGGCCTGTCGCGCGCACGCCGGCCGCATCGCGCACCGCGCCTTTGGTGACGAGCCCCGCAACGCCACGCCTTCGCGTGCGCGCGCAGAGGATGCCGTCGAAAATTCCAGCCTCGGTGATCCCTTCCGTTCCCGCAACGGCAAGCGCACCCTCTGGCATCGCCTCAATCGCTGCGCGCGTCGATCGCGGCGATGACCACGACTCCGGCGTGGCCAGGTCTTCGCGGCCGGGAATGAAGCGCAGAGTGAAGGCAGGGGCCACCACGTGCCCCTGCCCCGCGGCAAGCGGGCGTAGGCCACGCATTCAAATCTGCCGCAGCCCCTTCTTCAGCAAAACCGTGGTGAGCGTGGCAGTGGTGACAGCGGCGAGCGTGTCGCGCAAAGCGCGTGGCAGCGTCATCGAAGACCCTTGCGAGTAATCACTGAAACAGCACGCGCGGCAGCCACGTAGCGAGGCTCGGAAACTGCCATAACAGGCCGAGTGAAAGAATCTGCAGCGCAACGAAGGGAAGCGCACCGCGATAGATCGCCCCCGTCGTCACCTCGCGTCCCGCTACGCCGCGCAAATAGAACAGCGCGAAGCCGAAAGGGGGTGTGAGGAAGGAGGTTTGCAGGTTCACCCCAATCATCACCCCGAGCCAGAGCGGGTCGACCTCCAGCATCAGCAAAGCAGGCGCGGTGAGCGGCACGATGATGAAGATGATCTCGAACGTGTCGAGGAAGAAACCGAGCACGAACATGCTCGCCATGGCGGCGAGGATGGCTGCATTCCGCCCGCCAGGCAGGGCGTGCAGCGTCTCCTCGATTAGGAGCTCGCCACCAAGCGTGCGGAACACCAGCGAGAAGAGCGAGGCACCGAATAGGATGACAAAGACCATGGTCGTGGTCCTCAGCGTGCTTTCCGCCGCCTCGATCAGCCGTGCCCCGCTTAATTCGCGGCGGACGAGGGCGAGCAGCGCCGCGCCCACCGCGCCGACGGAGGCGCTTTCCGTCGGCGTGGCGATGCCGCCTAGAATGGAGCCGAGCACGGCGAGGATGAGGACCAGAGGCGGAATGAGCGAGGAGAGGATCCGCCCCCAGAGCCCAGCCTGTTCGGCTTCCGTCATCTGGATCGGCGGGGCGGCATCGCGCCGGATGTTCGCCACCAACACAACCCAGAGGATATAAAGCCCAACGAGGAGAAGCCCTGGCAGCAGCGCGCCCGCGAACAAATCAGACACCGAAACCGGATCGGGCGCGAAATTGCCTTTGCGCATTTGCGCCTCGGCATTTGCCCCCTGCAAAAAGTCAGCGACGAAGATCAGGATGGTCGAGGGCGGAATGATCTGGCCCAGCGTGCCAGCAGCGCAAATCGTGCCCGTGGCGAGCCGCGGGTCGTATCCGGCGCGCAGCATCGCGGGCAGGCTGATCAGCCCCATCGTCACCACTGTTGCCCCCACCACGCCGGTAGAGGCGGCAAGAAGCCCGCCGACGACGACGACAGAAACCGCAAGCCCCCCGCGCAACGGCCCGAAGCACTGGCCCATGGTGGTGAGCAGGGCAGCGGCGATTTTGGTGCGCTCCAGGATCGTCCCCATCAGGATAAAGAGCGGCACCGCCACCAGAGTTTCGGACTGCATGATGCCGAAATAGCGGGGAGCCAGGGTCGCGAAGAAACTCGGGTTGAAGGCGCCGACCAGCCAACCGATGCCGGCGAACAGCACCGCCGTGCCGCCCAGCGTGAAAGCCACCGGGTAGCCCGCCAGCAACGTGCCGATGGTGACGACGAACAAGAGAACAGCAAGGATCTCGCCGAGAACGACAGGATCCATCGCTCAGCCCTGATCCGACTCGGTGAGATGGGGCGCAAACTCGGGCCGCCCGCTGAGCAGGAGGCCGGCCTTCGCCGCCTGGGCGAGGCCCTGCAGCGCAAGCCCCAGGCAAAAGCCGAGCACGCACGTCTTCAGCAGATAAAGCCCCGGCAGACCACCGATGTTCTGGCTTCCCTCGTTAAACAGCCAGGAGAGGCGCACCGCAGGCCAAGCCCACGCCACGATCACCGCCAGCATCGGCAGCAAGAAGACGAATGTGCCGAGGATCTCGATCCAGGCCTTCCGCCGCGCCGAGGCTGACCGGTAAAACACATCGACTCGCACATGGGCGTCCGCCTTCAGCGCAAAGGCAGCACCAAGTGTGAAACCGGCCGCATTGAGCCAGACATAGAGGTCCTGCATCCACACATAAGCGATGCCGAAGCCGTAGCGCAGGACCACGTTGGCGAAACAGACCAGCGCGGCGGCGACCAAGCCAAGAGCGAGCAGACGTCCAACCAGCCCATGCAACGCGTCGATTGTGCGGATGAAGAGGATGAGGAGCGGCATCGATGTCGCGGACGTGTTCTCCCCCGTAGCGACCTCGTTTTGGCCTCGACGGTGGGCCGGGACGGTAGGGGCGCGGGCGGGCGAAGGCAACCGCGGGCGGTTGCGGCCCTTGGCAGGCCGTGGCAGGCGTTGGGCGGGATGCGACGCCGCGCCTTCATCGCCCTCTTTCTCGGCCTTCTGCCGCACCATGGGCGTGCAGCGCCCTTGTTCGCTGATCTTCGCGCTGGCCGCGCCGCCCTCCTGATGCGCCACGCGCATGCCCCCGGCACGGGCGACCCGCCGGGCTTCCGGCTCGATGACTGCACAACCCAGCGCACGCTGTCGCCGCACGGCAGGGCCCAAGCGCGCGCCTGGGGCGAAGCCTTGCGGGCGATGGGCCTCGCGCGCGCCACCGTGCTTTCTTCCGCCTGGTGCCGCTGCCGAGAGACCGCCGAACTGTTGGGCCTCGGCCCTGTCGCCCACCATTCTGCCCTCGATCGTTTCGGCTCCGCCAGTGCCGACACAGCCGAGCGGACCACAATCCTGCGTGGCCTGTTGCGCGACTGGCGAGAGGGCGCGCTCGTCCTCGTCACCCACCAGGGAAACATCACGGCCCTGACAGGGCTTATGCCAGCGCAAGGTGAGGCGGTTGTCGTCCGCACCGGCAACAGCGCGGGCGAGGTCATCGCCACCATAGACCCACCTCCTGTCTGAACCGGAGAGCCCATGGACCTCACGCGCGCTTTGCAGGCGCTCCTTCTCGGCGTGGTCGAAGGAGCGACGGAGTTCATTCCCGTCTCTTCGACGGGGCATCTGATCCTGCTCGTCGACCTTTTGGGCTTCGCTGGCCCGCCCGGGCGCAGCTTCGAGATCGTGATCCAGATGGGCGCGATCTTGGCCGTGATCGCCATCTACTTCCGCAAGTTGGTCGGGCTTGCGGTTGGGCTATTCACCGATCACGCGGCGCGGGGATATGTGCGCAACCTAATCCTGGCTTTCCTGCCTGCCATGGTGCTGGGGGCGACGCTGTATGGGCCGATCACGCGGCTGCTGTTCGACCCTTGGGTGGTGTCGGTGGCGCTGATCCTGGGCGGGGTCGCGATCATCCTGATCGAGCGTTACCGGGGGGAGGCGACGGTGTTGCGCGTGGAGGCGATTGCGCCTCGCACGGCCTTCGCCATCGGGCTTTTTCAGGCGCTGGCCATGATCCCGGGCACCTCGCGGTCTGGGGCGACGATCATCGGGGCTCTTCTCGTCGGCGTGGCGCGGCCTGCGGCGGCCGAGTTCTCCTTTGTGCTCGCTATCCCGACCATGACAGCAGCGACCGTGTTTGCCCTGTACAAAGAGTGGTCCCTCCTCGACTGGCAGGGTGGGGGCTTGATCGCGATCGGATTTGCGTCGGCGTTCGTCGTCGCCCTCGTCGTCGTGAAGGCAGTGCTGGCGGTGATCGGGCGGATCGGCTTCGCACCCTTCGGTTGGTACCGGATCGCGTTGGGGGCGGTGATGCTCGCGGTTTTGGCGTCGCGCTGAGGGGGCCTCAGGCGGCGGCAAGGGCACGTCGGGCAGCGCCGAGGTCGGGCCTGCCCGTGTCGGTCCCCTCCGCGCGGGCGGGGCGGAGGCTTCGATGAGCGCGCGCAAGGCCCACAGCCCCGCCCCGCGTGCCGCCGCGCGTTCGGCGAGGGTCTCCAGACTTTCCTCGGCTGGTAGGCCAGCGCTGCGGCTGGCGAGGCAGGCAAGACGTGTGCACTCGTCTGAGCAGAGCGCGACCCCGGTGGTGGCGGCGAGGCGGGCGGCCTTGGCGAGACGGGCCAGCGCCGCATGCGGTTGGCCCTCGGCGAGGCGGGCTTCGGCGGCCAGTGCAAGCCCGTATGGCACGAGCTGCTGTGCCCCCGTCGCTCCATACGGGGCGATCGCTTCTTCGAGGGCGCGGGCCGCTTGGTCGAGCGCGCCCTCCGGGTCAAGTGCGGCTCGCTGCTCCGCCCACCGCGAGCCGCGCGGCCGTGGCGCGGTCGACCCTCGGGTCGCTTTGCTGTGGCCGTCACACCGTGGTCGTCGGGGCTGGTCGCCGCATCGCCCTCTGCGGCGGGGCGTGGGCGACGGCTTTCTTCGGCGGAGATCCGTGCCGCGCTGATCGAGGGCGCACGCGGCCGACCGGTGCGCGAACCTTTCGGCCTTGACCTGGCCTTGGCCGAACGGGCGGGGGCGAGGGTGCTGGCCCCCCGGGCAGCGGTGGCCGCGGCGGCTGGCGCGGCTAGGGCTCGGGCGCGCCTATGTCGACCTGTTCGGCCCCGATGCTCCCACCCACGATGCTCTCGCTGGCGTGCCCGGCGCCTTCGCGCGCGCCCTGCGAGGGATCGCGGCGCTGCGGGATGCTGGCTTGCCGGTCTCTATCCTTAACCATCCTCTATCCTAAACCATCCTCTGCACGCCGAAGGCGCCCTTCTTCGCCCGCATCGGCCCGCTCGCCCTGGCTCTGGGCGCGAATGAGCTCGGCGTGCTGCGCCTCTATCCGCTTGGAGGAGCGCGGCGGGCGTGGGCCTTGCTTGCGCTTTCGCTTGCCGATCAGCGCGCTGCCCTCGAGGCCTTGGTCGAGGCGATGCTAGAGAGGCTCGCCTGATGCATTTCTGGCACCCGAACGACGCTAAGTGCTGATCGACCCCTAAGGCCAGGCCCTCGGCTGCCCTACTTTGCGCGAGCTTGTCGATGATGGCGATTCGCCGCCTTTGCGGCGGGCTTCGCCGAGCTCGTGCACGGTGTCGCCGGGGCGAAGAGGGCGCGCGACGTTTTGCCCGCGGCCTTGCCGACCTCCTCGCGCGGGGGGTCGTGCATCGGATCGACGACCAGAGAGCCACGCCGCGACCGATCTCTTCCGCCACCCCCTCTATGTGCGGGCCTGGCTGGATGCAGAGGGCACGCTCGCCGACGCGGTGGTGGCCCCCGTGCCTCTTGCTGTGCGGACGGCGGGCTCGATCCCGCCGAAGTCGGACAGAGCGCGGGCGAACGACATTGTCGTCTGGACGGTCGTCTGAACGCAGCAGGCGCGGGTCGAGGTGGCGAAGGCCGATATCGGGGCGTGGGAAGAGGCGCACCTTGCGGCGATCCGCGACGATACCGCTAACCCCGAGCTGCCGATGACGGACCTCGCAGGCACCCCGATCGCGTTCGCCAGGGGCGGTGCTGTGCTGATGCGGCGATCGGTGAACGACCTTGGCATGGTGCTGGCCCTGACCTCCGTTTTCGCCCCTCCGGACCGCACCCAGCAGTCGCTCTGGGGCGCCTCGGGTAAAACGGCGGGCAGCGCCTCGAGCGTATTCTTACCGTCAAGCCCGCGTTCCTCGCCAACAAGGGGGAAAGGGGAGTTGCCGCCACCATCCACGCTCTGCGGCTGATGATGGAGGGCGAGCCCCAGATGACCATCTTCGCCCCTTCCCTGCCTCTGTAACTGGCCGGAAGCGAACCGCTGGCCCGTGACGGATGCATGGCGGACATGTTGCGCGCGCATGCGTCAGTGTGGCGGCGGTTCGCCGCCCGCTGCGGTCATTTCTGGCTCTCGCCTTGCCGGGCACAGGCGATTTCAATCTTCAGTGGTTCTTTGTAAGTAAAAGATTCCGGCATCAAAATCCTGTCAAGTCCGCCACAATCCTGCCGCATCCGACAACCATCGCGGGAAATCTCGCTCTGCATCTTCTTTGAGGTGCGTTGCAGGCTTTTCATGGTTGTAGAGAGCCGCTAGGTCGGTTGCATGAGCAGGATCGTGCGGAGGTCGGCGGCGGCCTTGATGTTCGTTTCGGTCGGACTTGCCGCGGCAGCGAATACGATCGGTGAGCGGAACGAACGTAGCGAACTCGCCGCCCGCTGTCTCGAAGCGGCCCGCGTGGCGGAAGCGGTCTACAACCTGCCAGAGGGGCTGTTGGTCGCGGTGGCTATCGTCGAAAGCGCGCTGCACCCCTATGCCGTCGGCACCGAACGCGTGGCGCGGTTTCCCTCGACCCAAGCCGCGGCGACGCGCGAGGCGGAGACGCTTATACCCGGCGCGCGCAGCGTTTCGGCCGGGTGTTTCCAGATCAACCTTAGGGCGCATGGGCCGTGGGCCCGCGCCTTAGCGTTTGATGCCCATGCCTCTGCTCTGTTCGCCGCCGCCTTGCTGGCGGATGCGCGCACCCGAGGCGGGTCGTATGCTGCCGGGCTTGCCCTTTACAGCGGCGCCGCCCCAGGCTCCGCCATCGGCCTTGCGTATGCCTGCCGGGTGCGGGCGGCTCTGGCAGAGCTTGCCCCCGCCTCCCTCTCCGCTCTGCCTCTGCGCTGTCCCGTCGGCCCGGCCCGCGCCGTGGCTGCCAAAGCACGCGAGCTGCTCGACCTCGCGGGCTGGACCCCCGCCGACCTCGCCGAGGCGCCCGCGCGCTAAGCCTATTCGGCTGCCTGCGCCACCGGCGCTCCAGCCCCGTCAGCCGCCTCGCCAGCACGGAGTTCAGCTGCCCGAGCCTCTACCAGCTCGACAATATGGTCGATCATCCGCTCGGTCTCGACCGTATGGTCGGTCTTGCCGGCCAGATAGATCATGTGTCGGCCTGCCCCGCCCCCAGTCAGCCCGATGTCGGTCAGCAAAGCCTCGCCCGGCCCGTTCACCACGCAGCCGATGATGGAGAGGGTGATCGGCACCTCGATATGCTCGAGCCGCTTTTCCAAAGCCTCCACTGTGCGGATGACGTCAAACCCCTGCCGGGCGCAGGAGGGGCAGGAGATGATCTTCACCCCACGATGGCGCAAATGAAGAGACTTCAGGATCTCCCACCCAACGCGAACCTCCTCCTCGGGCTCGTCTGAGAGGGAGACGCGGATGGTGTCGCCGATCCCGGCCCACAGCAACGTTCCGAGCCCGATCGCACTCTTCACCGTGCCCGTCCGGCGGCCGCCTGCTTCTGTGATGCCGATATGAAGCGGATGGTCGCAGGCTTCGGCGAGCTGCTGATAGGCGGCGACGGCAAGGAAGACATCGGAGGCCTTCACCGAGATCTTGAATTCGTGGAAGTCGAGCTCCAACAGATGAGCAGCGTGCCATAACGCGCTCTCCACCATCGCTTCGGGGCAGGGCTCGCCGTATTTTTCTAACAGGTGCCGTTCAAGCGAACCGGCGTTAACTCCGATCCGGATGGCGCAGCCATGGTCGCGTGCGGCTTGCACCACCTCGCGGATGCGCTCCTTCGACCCGATGTTGCCCGGGTTGATGCGCAGGCAGGCCGCCCCCGCCTTGGCGGCCTCGATGGCGCGGCGGTAGTGAAAGTGGATGTCGGCAACGATTGGCACCCCCACCTCCGGCACGATCGCGGCGAGTGCAGCCGTACTCTCCTCGTCCGGCACCGAGACGCGGACGATGTCGGCTCCGGCGAGTTCGCAGCGTCTAATCTGCGCGATCGTCGCTGCAACGTCCGTCGTCGGGGTGTTGGTCATAGTCTGCACGCTGATCGGCGCATCGCCGCCGACCAAAACCTTGCCGACACGGATCTGACGGCTGCGGCGGCGCTGGATTTGCTGATAGGGGCGGTAGGCCATGGCGTGCTCCTCGGCGCGCCTTTCACTATGGCGACGTGACGTGGCCTACGCCAGTCGCGTGTCCCCGCCCGCGCGCCCGCGTTCTCCCTGGAAACGACACCGCCTCGGTCAAGGCGGCGGGCGCCTAGCCGGCGCGGCTGCGTTCTCCCCTTACGCTGGCCTGGGGGAAGCGACCGGCTTCGCCCAGTCGCGCGCGCCTGGCGGCGTCTCTTCAGCGCGGCAGGGCAGCCACGGCTTGGCGCAGCGCCTCAGCGTCGAGCGGCAGGTCGCGTCGTACCACGCCAGGGCCGCCGAGAGAGGGAAGGGCTTCGCCGCCGACCAAGATCTCCAACCCCCCAGCATTGCCGGTGGTGAGCAGAAGACCAGGACGGTCTGGGGCGCGGTAGGTCTCGCCGGGGCGAAGCACGCGGTTGAACAGCACCGTGCCGGAGCCGCGCTCGCGCACCTGCACCCAGGTATCGGCACGGGCACGCAGCAGTATTTTGCCGGCTTCCGCGCCGTTCGCACCATACGTGGCGGGCGGTTCCGCCACCGGCGGCTCAGGTGAGGCCGCGACCGGCGAGGCGTTGGCGGCGGAGGGGTCGGATCGGCGCGACGGCAGCGCGGTCACCGCGGGCCCGGTAGGCCAGGGGCCCTCAGCAAGGTGCGCGGCCGCGGACGGTGAGGGCGGAGTGTCTGGCGTGGCTCGCGTCTCGGGGGCGGAGGGCAAGGGGGCGGCGAGCGGTGGCGTCGGCAACGGGGGCGGTGGCGCGGTGTCCATCCGACCACTCTGCTCAGGCGGGGGAGGTATTGCCCCGGCCAGCTTCTGAGCGGGTTCGCTCCACCAATACCAGCCGGCATAGAGGCCGATAGCGAGGATGAGGCCGACGAGGATGATCGCGCCAGCCGGCACGCCGCGTTCGGGAACAGGAGCAGGGAAGGTCAGGTCGGGTTTGCGGGCTTCGCCAAGCCCTGTTTCAGAGCGAAACCGCCGTGCGATCTCGTCCTGATCGAGCCCCAAGGCGGCAGCGTAGGAGCGCACATAGCCGAGCGTATAAGCGGGGGCTGGAAGGCGTTCCGTGCGGCCGGTCTCGATCGCCTCGAGATACTCTTTGCGGATGCGCAAGGCCGCCGCCACGTCTGAGATAGAGAGGCCATGCTGCAGCCGCGTGGCACGCAACAACGCCCCCGAAGAGCCCGCTGCACCTGACGTGCGTGTCGCGTCCTCGGCCGCAAAAATCATCTGCCCGCTCTGATGCACCCGCTCAACCCTCGGTGCGTTCCGTCGGTGGTGGCGGCTCCATCCGCCCCGCCCTATGCTTCTAGCGCGCTTTGCTTGCGCGGTGCCAGAGGCAAGAGCGGTGAAGGCTGCCCTGCATCCACTGCCAAGCGCGACACGTCATCACACAACGCCACGATCGCGCGCATAAGCCGCAAGGTGGGCGCGCAAGCTGGCCCCGCCGCGGGCCGCGCGCCCGGCATGGAAGGCCGAGACGAGCTCGGCATCGGGACGGAGCATGAGCCGGCCGCGATCGGCATCGACGAAGTCCGCCTCCCCGGGCTGGGCCGCTTCCCAAACGCCGGGACAGCCGGCCAGCAGCGGGATCCCCAAGGCGCGCGCGATGATGGTGGCGTGCGCTGTCGGAGAGGCTTCCTCGATGACCAGCCCCACCACGCCATAGGGACGATAGTCGAGCAGCTCGGCCGGGCCGACGTGGCGGGCGATCAGGACGAAGCCCTCAGGCGGCGAAGGCCGGTCAGCGGGGTCTGCCAAGGCGTCGAACAGGCGCCCCGCCAGGTCTTCGATGTCGGCGAGCCTTTCGCGCAAGATCAGGCCAGCAAGGCCGCGCAATCGCGCAGATCGGCGAGCACTGGAGCGGTCGGCACCACCCGCCCGTGCCGATCTACGGGGCTGAGTGCCACCCCGAGCGTCAGCCCCACCCCCTCGAAGTGGCGCGAGAGGGTGGCGGCGTGGTTCAGCCCAACCTCTTCGTCGGCGCGCCGGGCGGCACCGCGGTGAGCAGCATCGCCACCGTCTCCGAAGCCCCCCCGCTTCGGCGCGCAGCCCTTCGGTGGCAACGCGTTCGCGGATTTCGCCCGGTCGCGTGACGTAGACGGAGGCGACCTCAGCGACCGGTTTCGTGGCGACGAGGCGCACCACCCCGGCGAAGCGGGCGGCGAGTGTTGTGTTCGCGCCCATCAGGGCGCGAAGCCGCGCGAGCAGGGAGCGGGGGTGCCTCCCGCCCGCTTACTCCGCCGTACCTCCTACTCTGCCGCCGCAGCCACGAATGCGGCCTCTCGCCGCATCAGGGCAGCGATTGCCTGCTCGACCAGTTCGGCGATGATCTCTGCGGTCGGCTGTTCGCGGGTGACGAAGCCCACGCTTTGCCCCGCCATCACGGACCCGGTTTCCACATCGCCTTCGATCACCGCGCGTCTCAGCGCCCCGGCCCAGAACTGCTCGATGGCGAGCTGGGCCTCTTCTTTGGCAAGCTCGCCGGAGCGAAAGCGGCGGATCACCTCGGCCTGGTGTTCGAGGAAGCGGCGCGTGCCATCGTTGGCGAGAGCGCGCACAGGGATGACTGGAAATTGCGGGTCGAGCTGGACGGAAGGCACGGCGTCGCGTGCGGCGGCCCGGATGAAGGCCTCCTTGAAGCGCGGATGGGCGATCGATTCGGTTGCGCAAACAAAGCGCGTGCCGAGCTGCGCCCCAGAGGCTCCCATCTCGAGATACGAGAGAATGGCCTCGCCGCGGCCGAGCCCGCCCGCGACGAACACCGGAACGTCTTGCAGATGCGGCAGGATTTCCTGCGCGAGAACCGTGAGGCTCACCGGCCCGATGTGACCCCCCGCCTCCGAGCCCTCGATGATGAGCGCATCCGCCCCCGACCGCACGAGCTTGCGCGCCAACGCCAGCGCTGGCGCGAAGCAGATCACCTTCGCGCCTGCGTCTTTGATGCGGCGGATCGCGCCAGCGGGCGGGATGCCGCCTGCGAGCACGATGTGGCCCACGCCGTGGTGAAGGCAGACCCCGATCAGCGCCTCGAGTTCGGGGTGCATGGTGATCAGGTTGACGCCGAAGGGGTAGCTCGTTCGTTCCCTGGTGGCAGCGATTTCGGCATCGAGCAGGGCGGGCGACATCGACCCGCAGGCGATGACGCCGAAACCGCCGGCGTTGGAGATGGCGGAGACGAGGTTGCGCTCGCTCACCCAGCTCATCGCGCCGCCGAGGATAGCGTAGCGGCAGCCCAGGAACTCGGTGCCGCGGCGCCAGAGGCCGGCGAGGCGGGCTTCGGCTTCGGCGCGGGTCATGACGGCGACCGATCGAGCCCGTAGGCTGTGTGGAGCGCGCGCACGGCAAGCTCGGTCGCCTCCTCGCGGATCAGAACGCTGATTTTGATCTCGGAGGTGGAGATGACCTCGATATTGATGCCGCGTTCGGCGAGCGTGCGGAACATGGTGCTGGCTACACCTGCGTGACTGCGCATGCCGATGCCGACCACCGAAACCTTCGCCACCGCGGGGTCAACCACCAGGTCCTTGAAGCCGATTCGCTCGCGGTTGGCGTCGAGCACGGCGCGGGCGCGGGCGAGATCCGCTCGTCCTACCGTGAAGGTGAGGTCGGTGAGCCCGTCGGCCGAGACGTTCTGCACGATCATGTCGACGTTGATGTTGGCCTGAGCGAGCGGCCCAAACACCGAGGCCGCGATGCCCGGCCGGTCCGGCACGCGGCGCAGCGTCAGTTTCGCCTCGTCGCGCGAGTAGGCGACCCCGCTTACCAGTTCCTTTTCCACGATTTCATCCTCATCGACAACGAGGGTTCCCGGCACGTCTTCGAAGGAGGATAGCACCTGCACGCGCACCCTTTGCTTCATCGCCAGCTCAACCGAGCGGGTCTGCAGCACCTTCGCGCCGACGGAGGCGAGCTCCAGCATTTCCTCGTAAGAGATGCGGGCGAGTTTACGCGCGCGCGGCACGATGCGGGGGTCGGTGGTGTAAACGCCATCGACATCGGTGAAGATGTCGCAGCGGTCGGCGTCGAGCGCGGCGGCCAGCGCCACTGCCGAGAGGTCGGAGCCGCCGCGCCCCAGCGTGGTGATGCGCTGATCTGGCCCAAGCCCTTGGAAACCCGCCACCACCGGCACTTGTCCGAGTTTCATTCGCCGCCGCAGCTCGCCTGCCTCGATGGTTTCGATCCGCGCCTTTCCGTGTGCGTCGTCGGTGCGGATTGGGATTTGCCAGCCCTGCCAGGACCGCGCATCGATTCCTTCCGCCTGCAGAGCGATGGCGGTCAGGCCCGTCGTCACCTGCTCGCCTGTTGCCACCACCGTGTCATATTCGCGCGCATCATGCAGGGGCGAAAGCTCCTGACACCACGCGACGAGCTGGTTGGTCACGCCTGCCATGGCGGAGACGACGACCGCCACTTCGTGGCCGGCCAGCACCTCGCGCTTCACGCGCTTGGCGACAGCGCGGATGCGGTCAAGGCCGGCGAGGGAGGTGCCGCCAAATTTCATCACGATGCGGGCCATAGGCGCTGGCGTGTGGAGAGGTGCGTTGCGCGGAGGACAAAGGGCAACAAATAACGACCGAGGCTGTCATCGGCAATCGGGGTGGTGACATGGCGGGCACGGTTCTGGCATCGGAGACGGCGAAGTTTGCCGCCCTCGCCGACCGTTGGTGGGACCCGGAGGGCCCGATGAAGCCCCTGCATCGGATGAACCCGCTGCGCGTGGGCTGGATCCTCGCCCGACTGCGCAAGACCGGGTTCGCGATCGAAGGGCTTGATTTGCTTGATGTCGGCTGCGGGGCCGGAATCGCGGCCGAGGCCTTTGCCCGGGCGGGGGCGAAGGTGACGGCGATCGACGCTGCCGCAGAGACAATCGCTGCCGCCCGGCTGCACGCCGAACGGGCGGGGCTCGCGATCGATTATCGGGTGGCTGCCCCGGAGGAGCTGGTGGCCGATGGTGCGAAGTTCGACGCCATCACCGCGCTTGAGGTGGTGGAGCATGTGGCGGACAGGGCGGCCTTCCTCGCCGCGCTTGCCGCGCTCTGCCGGCCGGGGGGCATGCTCTTCCTCTCCACCTTGAACCGGACTGCGAAATCCTTCCTATTCGCTAAGGTCGGTGCCGAGTATCTTCTCAGGCTCCTGCCCGTGGGAACGCATGACTGGCGCGCCTTCGTCCGCCCCGAGGAGCTGACCAAAGACCTGCGCCAGGCCGGGTTTGCGGTCATGGACTCCACCGGCATGGCGATGAATCCCCTGTCTGGGGCGTGGCGGGAGACGAGGGATCTCTCGGTGAATTATCTGGTCGCGGCGCGGCGCGTCTAACGCCGCCGAAGGGGTGGGAGAGCGGTTTTTTCTCGACCTGGGGTGGAAAACCGGTTAGGAATAGTTTCCGAAAGCCGGCGGAGCTCTGCCCGCACCGGCACCTTCCTTTCCTCCTCGACTCGCCCCAGGAGCCGCCATGGCCGCACTCCCGCGTCGTCTTGACGCGGCCTCGACGGAGGCCGCGCTCGCCGACATGTCTCTCTCCGCCCAGAGGCTGAACCGCTGGATCGCGCTTCTGCTCGGCGGGCTGATGCTCGCCCCGCTGATCGCCATCCTGGTCGGTGCGGCCTGGCTGAAAGCGATCGCGGTCAGCGAGGGACGGGCGCGGCTGACCGAGGTGCTTGATCTCGCCGCCTACCACACGCGCACGGTGGTGAGCTCGACCATCGACGCTGGGCAGCGCATCGGCGAGATCGTTGCCGGGCGGGGTGAGGAGGAGCTTCGCCGCGACGCTGGGTTGAAGCGCCTGTTGACGACGATTGCCGACCGCCACGCGCATCTCCAAGGTATCGCGCTGGTCGACGAGGCCGGGCGGGTGGTCGTGCACTCGCTGCCCCTGTCGCTTGCTGAGGAGCTTCGCCTCCCGGCCGTGGATCCGGCCGAGTTTGCAACCCTCGGAGAGGAAGTTGTGGCGGTGACCCCGCCGCATCCGCTCCCCGGCGAGGCGGGGTTCGCGTTCGGCATTGTGGTGCCCCTGCAGGGTCCGGGGGCGGTGCGGGCTGCGGTGCTGCTGATCCCAACCAGCTACCTGCAAAAGGCCTTCGCCGCTGTGTCGCCCTTCCTTGACTTCGGCGTCGCCTGGATCAGCCGCGAGGGCTGGGTGCTGGCGAGCCGGCCGCCGATGGCAGGTGAAGTCAGACTCGACCCCGACACGGACCCGCTGCTCAGCGCCTGGCACGCCGGTGCTGACGGCGGGTCCTTCGAGGTCGAAACCGAGCAGGATGGCAGGCGTCTTGTCGCCTGGCGCGCCATCGGGCCGAAACTCGTCGCTGTCTCGGTCGGCGGGTCGACCAGCGCCTTGTCGCGTGCGCACGACAAGGTGGCGATCGGCTTCGGCTTGGTGCTGCTGCTTGCCTCCATCGCCATCGGCGCTCTCGCCTATGCGTTGTGGCGGGCGGCGCAAGCGCACGCCGACCTTGTCGAATGCGTGATTGACGCCGACGAGGCCCGGCGCAAAGCCGAAGATCAGCTTCACCAGGCGCAGAAGCTGGAGGCGGTGGGGCTGCTCACCGGCGGTGTGGCGCACGACTTCAACAACCTGCTCGCCGTGCTGATGGGCTGCGCCGAAAGCCTGCAGAACCGCTTCCCCGAGGATCAGGCCGTACGCGAAACGACCGACCTGATGATGGCAACAATCGAGAGGGGGGCACGGCTGACAGCGGATCTCCTCTCCTTCGCGCGGCGGCAGATGTTGTTCCCGGTCGCCTGCGACGTCTCGGTGCAGATCCGCAAGAGCCGCACCTTGCTCGCCAAGGCGGCGGGCGAGCAGAACCAGCTCGTCTTCGACCTCGCTCCGAGGCCGCTGCCCGTGCGCGTCGACCCGGCTCATCTCGATGCCTGCCTGATCAACCTCATCTCCAACGCGCACGACGTGATCGAGCGCGACGGGCGCATCGTCGTGCGCACGCGCATGCGGCTCATCCGCGCGTCAGAGGGAGAAACCACAGGGCTAGAACCCGGCCGCTATGCCGTGATCGATGTCGAGGATAACGGGCGCGGCATGCCGCCCGAGGTGGCAGCGCGGGCCTTCGAGCCGTTTTTCACCACCAAAGCGCTGGGGCGCGGCACTGGGCTCGGGCTCGCCATGGTTTACGGCTTTGCCCAGCAATCGGGCGGCACCGCCATCATTGAGAGCAAGCCCGGCCGCGGCACGCGCGTCTCTGTGTTGCTTCCCCTGACGGCGGAGGCGATCCCCCCCGAGCCGACGCGGCCAGCAAGCGTGCCGGAGCGGATCGAGGCACATGTGCTGCTGGTGGACGACGACCCCACGGTGCGTCACGTCATGGCCGAAACCCTGAAGGCGCTCGGCGCGCGGGTGACGGAGGCGCACGACGCCGCCTCGGCGCGGGCGCGGCTTGCTGAGGCCGTGCCAGACGTGCTGGTCACCGATGTGGTCATGCCGGGCGATATGAACGGCTACGAACTCGCGCTCTGGGCCCGGCGGGGTGGCAGGATCGTGCCAACCCTGCTGATCAGCGGCTTCGCTGGCAGTCAGTTGCCCGAAGATCTTGCCCGCCAAGAGGCAATCGCCTTCCTCGCCAAGCCGATCGCGCGGGCCGATCTCGCGGCGGCGATCGCGACCCTTCAGAGAGCGGCGGCCATGGCCCGGCCAGACGGCGACCGCCTCAGCTGAGCGGGGCCGAGGGTGAAGGCGTGATCCTGCTTCCCAAGTCAAAGGGTCAAAGGGTTCAGGCAGCGAGGCCCGCCCTAGGGGCTAGCCGCGGTTAGCCGTCGGTGCGCGGCACCCAGGGAATGGACTGGACCTCGATGCCGTCCTCGCGCAGCGCCTCCGCCTCCTCTGGGGTGGCTTCGCCGTAGATGCCGCGCCGTTTCGCCTCGCCCTCATGGATCCGGCGTGCCTCCTCGGCGAAGGCGGGGCCGACATACTCGCAACTCCGCTCGATCTCGGCGCGCAGGCGCGCCAATGCGGCGTAGAGGGCAGGCGGGATCGGGCCAGCCACAGCCTTTTCCGGCGCGACAGGCGGTGGCGCTGTGGCTGCTTGGGCGGCCGGTTCCTCCCTCGCGCCCCCTGCAATGGCCGGTGTCATCAGCGCGCGCGACACATTGGTCGAGCCGCAAAAGGGGCATTCGATCAAGCCCCGCGCTGCCATCTTCTCGAAGGTCGCGCTGTCCTTGAACCAACCGTCGAACTCGTGGCCCGCCTCGCAGCGGAGAGTGTAGTGGATCATCGCCGTCACCCCGTTCGCTCTCTAGTGTCGGCACGATTGGCACCCTCGGCAAGGGAGTGCCAGGGGAGGGGGAAGGTCAACCGGCCGCGGAACCGAGGCTCAGCAGCCGATCCAATTCACCCGCCCGGTCAAGAGCAGTGATGTCATCGTACCCGCCGACAGGTTTTCCATCGATAAACACCTGCGGCACGGTGGTGCGCCCGCCGGAGCGGCGTATCGCCTCCTCGCGGGCAGGGCTTCCCAAGGGCGCGTCGATCTCGCGAAACGCCACACCTTTGCGCTGCAACAGCCGCTTCGCCGCAACGCAATAGGGGCACCAGGGGATAGTATAGATCTCCACCTCGGGCATCCCCATGCTTTCGCGCCGGCGCGCCACGAGGTCAAGCCAGGGAGAAGCGCGGCGGCGGGGTGCGGGCGGCGGCCAGCACATCGACCGAGGCCGCACCAGCAGCGAACAGCGCGTCCGTGCAGGCCTCTGCTGTGGCGCCCGAGGTGAGCACGTCGTCGATGAGCACCACGCGCCGCCCAGCGATGCGGGCACGCCAGCGCGGGGCGACGACAAAGGCATCAATGAGGCTTGCTTCCCGCTCCTCGCGGCTGAGGTCAGCGAGCGGCGGGGTCGCGCGGGTGCGGCGCAGCGCATCGACCGCGGCCGGCACGCCGGACATGCGAGCGACAACACGGGCGAGCACCGCAGCCTGGTTGTAACCTCGCGCGAGCAAGCGGCGCAGGTTGAGCGGGACGGGTATCAATAGGTCGGCCTCGCGCAAAAGCGCCTCTCCCGCCCGCGCCATCAGCCGCCCCATCGGCAGCGCAAGGTCCTCGCGATCGGCGTATTTCAACCTCAGGACAAGATCTTTGGCCGCACCACCGTAGAGCCAGACCGCGCGGGCTCGCCGGAACAGCGGGCGGCGGGATGCGCAAGCGGGACAGACAGGGCGGCCAGAGTGTATCTCCGCCATGGCCACGGGCAGGCCGCAAGCCTCGCACAGGGGCGGGACAATCGGTCGGAAAAGCGGGAAGCAGGCCGGGCAGATGAGTCCCTGGGCTGCCACTGGGGAATCGCACACTGGGCAGGAGGGCGGAATCAGGGCATCCATGGCAAGCCTCGCCACCCGGGCGCCGCTGCGCGCCAGTGCCTGCCATGGCGGAGAGAGGGCGGTCGCACGCATTTGGGCCTCAGCGGGTTTGGCGCGGGGGCAGCGGTGGGATGGGCCTGGTCCATAGGCCGCCTGCCCGCCGTGAAGCGAGCAGGACCACAGGCCTGGAGGCATTCAAGACCCGCCCTTGCTGCGCCGCGGAAAGGGGGGTGAGGCGGGTGCCGGCAGCCATTGTACCCCTCCGTATACCCCCCAACGCAGCACGATGCGATCGGTCTGCGCGACGCTATGCCCCACTCGTTCAGGCCGCTGGGGCGTGTCTGGCGTCGTGCGATGCTTGAGGACCCCTGTCTGCCGGCCAGCGAGGCGAGGGGCAGACCGGGGGTGTTGGGCGCGCGAGCGCGCCAGGACTGGCAAGAACGCGCGTCCGGCCGTTGGCTGCCTCCGCCCCCCTTCGTGGAGCAGATCGCCCTGCGAGGCACGGCAACCCCGTTGCCTTGTTCAAGCACCCCGCCCAAATCCGGAAGGTGACCGCCGGACCGGAGCCCATCTTCGACCGCCGCATCGTGCGTTTGCATCGTGATCGCGCAGCCGCGCGTATCGACGAAGCGGCACCGATTTTCGCTGTGCTTGCTGAACGCTTGGTCGATCGCCTCGACGATACCACCCGCCGCTTCACCCGCGCTCTCGACCTCGGCGGGCGGCATGGCTTGCTTGCGGATGCTCTGCGGGCGCGCGGCATCCCCTTCGTGGTGTGCGCCGACCTCTCGCCCCGCATGGCAAGCCGCGCCGCACGGAGCGGTCCAGCCGTCGCTGCCGACGAGGAGTGGCTTCCCTTCGCGCCGGCATCGTTCGACCTCGTCGTCTCCTGCCTGTCTCTGCAGTGGGTGAACGACCTGCCAGGGGCGCTGATCCAGATCAGGCGCGTTCTCGTCCCGGACGGGCTCTTTCTTGCCGTCATGCCGGGCCTCGGCACTCTCGCCCCCCTGCGCCAGGCCCTGCTTGACGCCGAAGTCGAGACCACCGGCGGGGCGAGCCCGCGTGTCTCGCCCTTAGCTGACCTTGCCGACGCCGCAGCCCTCTTGCAGCGGGCGGGCTTCGCACTGCCCGTGGCGGACAGTGAAACCCTTACCGTCACCTACGACGACCCCCTGGCCCTGATCCGCGACCTGCGCGCGCTTGGCGAGACGAATGCGGTTGCCCAGCGGTCACGCCGGGTCCCGCCGCGCGCGCTGGTCGCATCCGCCCTTGCCCGCCTCCCGCGCGACGGAGAGGGCCGGATTGCCCTGCCGCTTGTTCTGCTCGGCCTGACCGGGTGGGCGCCGGCGGACAGCCAACCCAAGCCCCTTCGCCCCGGCAGTGCTGTAGCGCGGCTCGCCGATGCGCTCGGCGCGGTCGAACATGCAGCCGGCGAGCCACCACCGCTTGCGCCGTCTAAGGTCGGGCGCTAGGGCCGACGCGATGGATCGAGAGGGCATGACGCAACTCGAACGAAGCGAAGGCGTGCGGGGGGCGGACGCGCGCACCATCACCCTGTATCGCCCGGAGGATTTCGAGGGCATGCGCCGGGCGGGGCGGCTGGCCGCTGAGACCCTCGACATGATTACCGACTATGTGCGCCCGGGCGTGACCACCGAGGAGCTCGACCGGCTTTGCCACGATTTCATCGTCGCGCACGGGGCTGTGCCTGCCCCGCTCGGTTACCGTGGTTTTCCGAAGTCGATCTGTACCTCAGTCAACCACGTGGTCTGCCATGGCATTCCCTCGTCGCGCCGGCTCGAGGAGGGGGACATCCTCAATATCGACGTCACTGTCGTGCTCGACGGCTGGCACGGCGATTCCTCGCGTATGTACGTCGTCGGCAAGCCGTCGGTGAAGGCGCAGCGGCTGATAGACGTCACCTACGAGGCGATGATGCGCGGCATCGCCGTCATTCGCCCTGGCGCGACGCTGGGGGATCTCGGCTTCGCCATCCAGTCCTACGTGGAACGCCAGCGCCTTTCGGTGGTGCGCGAGTTCTGCGGCCACGGGCTCGGACGCGCCTTCCACGAGCCACCGAACGTGCTCCATTTCGGCCGTCCCGGGGAGGGGGTTGTGCTGCGGCCGGGCATGTTCTTTACCGTCGAGCCGATGGTGAACGCTGGCCGGCCGGACGTGAAGATCCTAGACGATGGGTGGACGGCGGTCACGCGCGACCGTTCGCTTTCCGCCCAGTTCGAGCATACGGTGGGCGTGACCGCGACAGGGGTGGAGATCTTTACCCTTTCGCCACGCGGCCTGCATAAGCCGCCCTACGACGTTTGAGACGTCACGCGGGCGGGGTGGTGGCACTGACGCTGATTGAGGCCGATTGAGATCGGTGAGACGTCACGCGGGCGGGGGGTGAAGGCGACGCAGGGCATCGAGCGCGCCTTGCAGCATCCACGCCGCCGCCGCCGCATCCACCAGCTGTGCTCGACGCCGGCGAGACAAGTCCGCCTCGCCAAGCAGCATCCGGCTCACCGCTGCGGTGGAGAGGCGTTCGTCCCACAGCGCTGTCGGCAAGCCAGTTGCCGCAGAGAGGGCAGCTGCCCAGTCTCGCGCGGCTTGGGCAGCGCGGCCGACGGAGCCGTCGAGGCTGAGGGGGAGGCCGACGATGAGCCCCCCCACCCCGTGCTCGCGCGCGATGGCGGCGATCTCCGCCGCTGTCGCCGCCAGCTTGCGGCGGGGGATCGAGCCGTAGGGCGAGGCGATGGCACGGCCGACGTCTGATAACGCGAGCCCAATGGTCTTCGTGCCGAGATCGATCCCGAGAAGGCGCCCGCCAGGGGCGAGGGCACGGGCGAGGGACAGGAGGTCGGCAAGCGCCATCGCTCAAACATAACGCGGCATGGCCGACTGTGGACGCGACAGACACGCCACAACCGGCACGATGGAGTCCCTTTCGACCGCCGCCTTTGCAACACTCGCAAACCGGCGGTCACCGCCCAGGAGGCCGCGCGGTCCTGTGGCCTCGACGTCGCCGCCCCCAGCAGTACCCGTCACTCAGCGGCCACCACCACCGGTTCGGCGGTCGTGCCGTTCGGGAGAGGGGTGCCGAGCGATGCCACCTCCTGCGTTGCAGTGGGGCAAAGCAGGGCGCGCTGCCGGTTCAGCATGGCCAGCGCCTGTTCACCCAGTTCCTCCTCCGGCCCCGCGACCCAGGCGACCTTGGTCAGCGCCTCAGCGCGATCCTCAGCCGTCGGCAGAAGGGTCAGCCAGGGTGGCGATCGCCGCCTCGCGATCCAGGGTGACAATCGCCGTATCCGTACGGGGAGCAAACGCCGCCCGAGCTCGGCGGTCGTGCCTCAGATAGACGATGGTCTCGCCTTGCCCGCGGATTTCGGCCTCGTCGCAAGACAGATCGGCGATCCATCGCAGCGCCTGGCCGGGCGGCGTGATGTTGTCGCCTGCCGAGGCGAAGACGATGATCGGGGCTTTGACGTTGCGGATGTTGAACGTTTGGCCCCGCCTGGCGGAAAGCCGGCCGGCGTAGAAGCGGTTGCCGATGAACAGGTTATCGACGAACCCGCGTATTGACTCACGGTTGAGCAGGAACAAGCCACCCAACCCGCGGTCGAACGCGAGGAAACGATCCGCTTCCGCATCGGCCCTAGCATAGAGGTCGGCGTCTTTGCGCAACCAGGTGTTGCCCGGCGAAAGGCTTTCAACGTTCATCACGCGGTTCTCGCCGTCGAACTTGCCGTTGCCGAGATTGGCCAGCATCAGCGCGGGCGAGGACCCTCCTAAGAGCCCGCCTAGAGAGCGCATCGGGTTCTTGCCATGCTCTCCCGCCGAATAGGAGAGGGGGGGCGCCGTTCGGCACCAGGGCTCCCACGCAATCGTGTGCGGCAGAAGCGACCAGGATCGTCGCCGACCCACCCTGGCAGTGACCGATCACCACTGGCCTCGGCGCCATGGCATGGCGATCGATGACCGTCTGTAGGAACACCGCTTCGGCGGCGGTGACGTCGAGGATAGTCTGACCCTCCACCGGGTTTGGGGGCAAGGTGACGAATTGCACGGGATGGCCGCGGCGCAGCGCGACCCCGACCTGACTGTCGGACTTGAACCCGCCAATACCCGCGCTAGGCCCAGCGCGCGGGTCAATGATGACGAAGGGGCGCGATGTGGGGTCGGTCTGCGGCATGTCTGGGCCTGGCATGATCCGCACCAGCACGTCGTTGACCGGGCGGAGTAGGGCCCGACCGTTGAGTACGGTCTCGTGCGGGAACTCCACCACGGGCGGACAGCCCACCTGCTCATGGTCCACAAAGGCATGGCCCGCGCGGCGCAAAATGTCCCAGACCAGCACGGCGCGCTGGGCGGCATCGACAAGATAGCCCTGCCCCGCAGAAGCGAGCGCGACCGGGTCTGCCGGTAGCGGAGGCAGGGAGACGGGCGGCCGCATCCACGCCATCGCCTCTGGCGGTGTGCGCGCAAGAGAGCGTCCTCCCACGTCGCCAAGAACCCTGCCCTGGTCCAGAGCTCGGGCTAGGGCTTCGGTGCTGCGATCGAGCAGTGGCTGCTCCAGGTTCACGTGGCCTGTGGCCACGATGGTCTCGGCCAGAGATGGGAGGGCGAAAACAGTCTGGCGAACGCTCTTCGATCCAGATGGCGCACGGCACGCGGCCGCCCTGACGGGGACCATGCGGCCACACGCATCGATCCGCCCGCACACGGGAGGATAGACCACGGCGGCGACAGGCCGATGACAAGCGGGTAAAGGCGGGAAAACGCCGCGCGGCTGGCGGCGTCAGGTGACGACGGCGACGGCAAGCAGAGCGAGCGTGATCAGCCGCACGCGCCACGCCCGCGCCGGATCGGTCACCTCTCGCCCCACACTGCGCCAGATGCCAACCCCGATCAGCAGGTTGTAGGCGTTGGAGAGGCCGTAGCCGATCACGTACGCAAGAAGAACCTGGTCATCGGTCAGCAGGAGCCAGAAGGCAAAGCTGGTTGACATGTTGACCAGCAACCCGCCGAGGATGCCCCAGTCCCAGAAGGCGCGGGCAAGCGGTTCCTCGCCCCGCCACAGGCGGAGCAAGGAGAGGCCGGTGTGGCGCGGGGCCGGTGCAGGGGCGGGCGGTGGCGCCATGTGGGCTTTATCGGGTGGCGTCTCTGCCATGCCTGGGACTTTCGGGATCGCCAGCCCTCGTGCAAAGGGGGGCGTGCAGGACGGAGGGGACGGATGGCTGTGCAAGGTGTGATCGTTCCCGTGACACCTTTGGCGCAGAACTGCACGCTCCTGTGGGAGGAGCACGAACGGCGTGCAACCGTGATTGACCCCGGCGGAGATGTATCTTCGATCCGCGCTGCTCTGGAGGAGGCGCGGGTGGTGGCTGAGCGGATCCTGCTCACCCATGGCCACATCGACCACGCGGGCGGTGCCGCGGAACTGGCCGAGGCCTTAGGGGTGGAGGTCTGGGGGCCGGATCGGCGCGATGCCTTCCTTCTTGCTGGGCTTGCAGACCAGGGGCGGGTGTTCGGCGTGGCTGGGGCACGCGCGGTGAGCCCCGATCGCTGGCTGGTTGAAGGCGACGAGGTGCCAATCGCAGGCGAGCGGTTTCGTGTGCTCCATTGCCCAGGCCACACACCTGGCCACGTCGTGTTTGTCTCAACTGCGGCAAGGCTTGCTTTGGTCGGCGATGTGCTGTTTCGCGGCTCGATCGGGCGGACGGATTTTCCCTATGGCGATCACGCTGCTTTGGTGCGGGCAATCCGCGACAAACTCTTTCCCCTGGGCGACGACATCCGCTTTTTGTGCGGGCACGGGCCAGGAGGGACCTTTGGCGAAGAAAGGGTGAGCAATCCGTTTGTCGGCGATGGGGTGTAAACCCTGGGTTTGAGTCGTTGCCGGAAAGAGAATTGGCGCAAAAACGATGCCCTGGTCGCTCACCACGCGGCCGTGCTATGGCGCGAGAGGGTCCCCGTAGCTCAGCAGGATAGAGCACAGGATTCCTAATCCTGGGGTCGTGGGTTCGAATCCCGCCGGGGACGCCAGGCCTCACTCGGGCACGTCGTTACAGCCTCACCCGGCGCACGGCCTCGCTGCACCATCTGCCGCCGATGAACGGCTGCCGTTGGTCTTTGGCACGTTGCGAGCGTCAATCGCTCAGGGTTCTGGCCAGCCTTGCCCTCAGGACGAGCCGTTCGGCCTCTGTGGTGCTGGGGAGGGCCGGTTGTGTCGAGAACGTGGCAGAACGGCGCGTCGGACAGACAGACGGGCAGCGCGGCAACCCGCGCCAGCCGGAACAGCCCTAGAGAGGTGTTAGGGCGAAGGCGAGCGGAGTGGTCACGCCAAACCCAATCTCGAGGCAGGCATCGCGCCTTGCGGCCATGGCGAGCGCGCCGTCAGCGACGACTTTGTCTGCCCAAATCGCCGCGCTTGAACGCGCGACAAACACCGTCTCTTTGAGACCTTAGAGCAGCGTCAGCGCGGCGGCAAAGAACAGAGCGCGGGAACGTGGGCGCGCGAGGCGAAAACCATCCTTCCGGCCTGGCGCCAAACCGCGGCGTTGGGGCCTTAAGCTCGCCGAAAAGCGAGTGTGGCGAGGCTCCTACGCGGCTTTCGGGTGGGAATGATCGCGCGGGATCGCGGTCGGGTCGCTGCGCGTCCATCGCAGGCCGGCGACGCGCGCACGAAAGCGCGCGTACACGGCGCGCATGGCGGGCGTGAGGCGGGCCAGTACCGGCGCAGCGATTGCCTCGGGCACCCCGCCGAACAGCGGTTCGGCAACCGCGCCGGCGATCGCGGCCTGGGTGTCGGCGTCGCCGCCGAGGCTGACCGCGAGGCGCACCGCCTCCTCGTAAGACGTGGCAGAGAGGGCGCAAACCAGCGCCTCCGGTACCGAGCCCTGGCAAGACACGTCGAAACGGTAGCCGGGGCGGATAGAGTCGGGCGTGCGCGCGAGGTCATAGCCGAAGCGGTCGGAGATCACTTCGCGGATCTCCGCCGCGCGCCAGCCCTCAAGCGCCATGCGCACAGCGACGGCGACCGCCTTGGCGCCGCGCAGGCCGTGGGGGTGGTCGTGGCTCGGCGCGGCGGTCGCGGCGCCTAACACTGCCGCGTCGGCGAGGTCGGTAGCGAGCCAGCCGGCGGGGCTTACGCGCATCGCCGCGCCATTGCCCCACGAGCCGTAGGGCTGCCGCTCGCCCGACTGCGCCCAGGCCGCGAATTGCTGCCCGTAGCCCGCGTCAGGGTACCGCCTTGCCCACGCAGCGAGCGCCGCCCCTATGTCAGTGCCGTCGAGCAGCGCCTCCGCGACGGCAACCGTGCATACCGTGTCGTCTGTCCAGCGGCAATTCGGCGTCAGCAGCTCAAACACCGTCGTTTTGGTGGCACTGTGCTCGTGGCGGCTGCCGATCACATCACCACAGATCGCCCCAAGCATGGCCTTGCCCCCTCTCCCATCTGCCCGCGACCCTTCTCTCGATCTCGGCTGCGCGGCCCAGCATGTCCAGGCAGAGGGGGGCGCGGCGCCGGATGGACGTTCGCCATCGCACCTTCTTTAAGGTCACAGGCGGTTGCCCAAAGGAGCAGGCGGTCGCCCGGAGGATGCGGGCGGACCGGGGCTTGATCGACCCCGGGACCCACTGACGGGCGGCTGACGCACGCGCTTTTCGGCGCAGTTTGAAAGGCGGACGCTGGCATGGGCGGCCGCAGAGCGTTACGACTTCGCGTCATGGAGTGCCAGAAATCCAGAGCCGCCCCAAGGTCGGCCCAATCGGCCGCACTCGTCACTACGGGGGACGTTCTTCCACCGCCGTGAGGCGGGTTTTCCCCTTGCTGCGCCCCTGCTTCGACCCACACCGAGGAGCGTGCCCGCATGGACCATCTCGCTGCCTCCAACACTTTCACACGCGCCGCCGCCCAAGCCGCGCGCCGGCGCACCTTCGCTATCATCGCCCACCCGGACGCTGGCAAGACCACGCTGACCGAGAAGCTGCTTTTGCGCGGCGGCGCGATCCAGCTCGCCGGTCACGTCATGGCCAAAGGCAACCGCCGCCGCACCCGCTCCGACTGGATGCGGATCGAGCAAGATCGTGGCATTTCCGTCGCCACCTCGGTGATGACCTTCGAACACGGCGGCCTCATCTTTAATCTGCTCGACACGCCTGGCCACGAAGACTTTTCCGAGGACACCTATCGCACACTGACTGCCGTGGACGCAGCGGTGATGGTGCTCGATGCCGCCAAGGGCATCGAGGCGCAGACGCGCAAGCTGTTCGAGGTCTGCCGCCTGCGCGACATCCCAATCCTCACCTTCATCAACAAGATGGACCGCGAGGGCCGCGACCCGTTCGACCTGATCGACGAGATTGAGAAGACCCTCGCCCTCGACGCCGCTCCCGTCGCTTGGCCGATCGGCCAGGGGCGCGACCTGCTCGGCGTCTATGATCTGCTTGACCCGGCGCTGCGCCTGCTGAAGGACGGAGACGACACCCATATCCGCGTGGCAGGGCTCACCGACCCGGCTTTGGATTCGCTGCTGCCGCCCACGGCGGCTGCGGCGCTGCGCGAGCAGGCAGGGCTCGCGCAGGCTGCCTGCGCAGCGTTCGACCTCGATCGTTTCCGCCAGGGCGCGCTGACGCCGGTCTATTTCGGCTCGGCGCTGCGCGACTTCGGGGTCGCCCACCTGCTCGACGGCATCGCCCACTACGCTCCGCCGCCGCGCGTCCGCCTGGCAGAGCCGCGTCCGGTTGCACCGGGCGAGGAGCGCCTGACAGGCTTCGTGTTCAAGGTTCAGGCCAACATGGACCCCAATCACCGCGACCGCGTGGCCTTTCTGCGCGTCTGCTCCGGCCGCCTGGTCAAGGGCATGCGCCTCATCCAGGTGCGCACCGGCAAGCAGGTGCCGATCAACGCGCCTCTGTTCTTCTTCGCCAAAGACCGCCAGGTCGCCGAGGAGGCCTGGCCAGGCGACGTTGTCGGAATCGCCAACCACGGCACGTTGCGCATCGGCGACACCCTGACCGAGGGCGGTGAAACACTGCACTTCCGCGGCGTGCCGAGCTTCGCCCCCGAACACTTGCGCCGCGTGCGCCTCGAGGACCCGATGCTGGCCAAGAAGCTGAAGAGGGCGCTCGCGCAGCTGGCGGACGAGGGCGTGGTACAGCTGTTTAGGCCGCTTGACGGCTCGCCGCCTGTGATTGGGGTTGTCGGTCTTCTACAGCTTGATGTGTTGGCGAGCCGGCTGCAAGCGGAGTACGGCGTCCCTGTCAGCTTCGAGACGGCGCCATGGGATCAGCTGCGCTGGCTTGCCACCAATGACCGTGAGGCGATGGCGCGCTTTAGTCGCAAGCATGCCGGTGACGTCGCTGAGGACCACGATGGCGCTCTGGTCGCCCTCTTTGCCTCCGACTGGCGCCGCCGTCGCACCGAGGAGGAGTGGCCGATGATCCGCTTCCATGCCGTGCGCGAGCAGCACAGATTGGCGGAAGCGCGCGCATGACGCGCCCGCCACCGCCGCGGGAGGGCAGCAAGGCAGCGCCGCCCGGCCTTGACGTGGAGGCCATGCGCCGCCGCCTGCTTGCCGAGCGCGATGCCCTGCGTGGCGCCAGCGCCGCCACCGCGGATACCCGCGACCCAGTCGAACTGGACCAAACCAGCGTTGGCCGCCTCTCGCGTATGGACGCGATGCAGCAGCAGGCGATGGCACTCGCCATCGAGCGCCGCCGCGCGAGTGCGCTCGCGCGTATCGACGCCGCCCTCGCCCGTATCGAGGCTGGCGAGTACGGATGGTGCGTCCAGTGCGGCGAGCCCAT
>CALLUO010000096.1 GCA_938010425.1 uncultured Elioraea sp. | reverse complement strand
GCCTTCCGGGCGCAGTTCACAGCGAGCGGAGGAGCATCGGGTTGCACGATCCCCCCCGCGCTGAGCGGCCGGAGAGCTTCGAGGAGAGGCTTCGGGCGGCGCGCGACCGGGCCGGTCTCGACGGCCAGGGTAAGGCGGCTGGGGGAGAAAGGGCGGGCCCCTGGGGCCTCGGTCTTCGCGCCGGGCTCGAGGTCGCGTCGGCCCTCGCCGTCGGAGTGGGCATCGGGCTCGCTTTCGACTGGTGGCTTGGCACCCGGCCGCTCCTCCTCGCGCTGTTCTTGTTCCTGGGGGGCGCTGCCGGAGTCCTCAACGTGTACCGCCTGATGCTGGGCCGCGGCACGCGGAGGCCGAACGCTGAGCGGGGGAAGTGAATGGCCGCCGAGGGCAAGACGATCGACGCGCTGAGCCAGTTCGCGCTCTCGCCCATCGTCGCCGGCTTCACCAACTCCAACCTCTTCATGCTGGTCGCCGCAGGAGCGATTTCCGCCCTGATGATTCTCGGCATGAAGCCGCGCGCCATGGTGCCTGGGCGCCTACAAAGCCTCGCTGAAGTCGCGTACGAGTTTGTCGCCGGCATGGTGAAGGAACAGGTGGGAAAAGAGGGAATGCGTTACTTCCCCTTTGTCTTCACCCTGTTCATGTTCATCTTGTTTGGCAACCTGCTGGGCATGCTGCCCTATGCTTTCACCTTCACCAGCCACATCGCGGTGACGGTGACACTTGCCCTGATCGTCTTCATCCTGGTCACCGCGGTTGCGATCGCGATCCACGGTATGCGGTTTTTTGGCTATTTCTTTCCGGAAGGCGCACCTGTGGCGCTTGCGCCTATCATCATTCCCGTCGAGATCATCTCGTATTTCTCGCGGGTGGTGTCGCTGAGCGTTCGCCTGTTCGCCAACATGGTCGCTGGCCACGTGATGCTGAAAGTGTTTGCGACCTTCGTCGTGCTCCTGGGCGGGCTCGGCTCTCTCGGCGTTCTCGGCGCACTGGCACCGCTGGCGCTCAACGTCGCCCTGGTCGCCTTCGAGTTTCTAGTCGCGTTCCTGCAGGCTTACGTGTTCGCGATCCTCACCTGCATTTACCTGCACGACGCCGTGCATCTGCATTAAGCCGAAGGCATGGCGCAGCGGGCCCCCTCAACCGTCACAGCAAGGGAACACCACCATGGACGTTGAAGCCGCCAAGGCGCTCGGAGCCGGCATCGCCGTGATCGCCCTCTTCGGGGTGGGCTTGGGCATCGGCAACATTTTCTCGTCGCTGATCTCCTCCGTTGCGCGCAACCCCTCCGCCCGCGACGCGGTGTTCCCGATCGGTATCCTGGGCTTTGCGCTGACGGAAGCAGTGGCATTGTTCGCGCTTCTGATCGCCTTCCTCATCCTGTTCGCCTGAATTCTCGCTGGCCGGAGGCGGGGCTTGCGCTTCGCCTTTCCGGTCTCGGAGCCAGGGCCATGCCGCAACTCGAGTTCGGCAATCCGCTGATCCTAAGCCAAGTGTTTTGGCTTTTGGTGATCTTCGGTGCGCTTTACGTCATCCTGTCGAAGGTCGCGCTCCCCCCTGTTGCCTCCGTGCTCGAGGAACGGGCGGCGAAGATCGCCGCCGATCTTGAACGGGCGCGGGCGCTGAAGGACGAAGCGGATCGGGCGATGGCAGAGGCCGAAAGGGCACAGGCCAAAGCGCGCGCCGAAGCCCAGGCTGCCATTCGCGCCGCAATCGAGAGGGCTAAAGCGGATGGCAGCAAGGCGCAAGCCGACCAGGCTGCGCGTCTGGCAAAGCAGATCGCCGAGGCAGAGGCGCGCATTGCCGAAGCGCGGGCGAAAGCCGAAGCCGCCATCGGCGAGGTAGCGGTGGCCGCCGCCCAAGCTGCAACCGCGCGCCTGATCGGCATCTCGCCTGATCTCGCCCGGGTGCAGGCAGCGGTGGCCGAGGTGGCGCGGAGCTGAGAAAGAACCGACCATGGCTGTCTTGCCACTGACCGACCCGAAATTCTGGGTCGCGGTCTCCTTCTTTGTCTTCCTGGTCATCGCCTGGAAGCCTTTAATCCTGCGTATCGTGCGCCTACTCGATGCGCGGGCAGAGAGAATACGCGCTGAGATCGCTGAAGCTGGACGGCTGCGGGCTGAAGCGGAGGGGCTGCTGCGCGATGCCAAGGCCAAGCACGAAACGGCCCGCGCCGAAGCTGAGGCCTTACTCGCCCACGCCCGCGAGGAGGCGGAGCGCGTGGCAAAGGAGCTCGCCGAGGCGACCGCTGCCGCGATGGCTCGGCGTGAGAAGATGGCGCTCGATCGCATCGCTGCCGCCGAGGCGGAAGCCGCGGCCTCCGTTCGCGCCAAGGCAGCCGATCTCGCCATCGCGGCCACCAAAAGGCTAGTTGCGGAACACCTGACCCCACACGGCCACGCCACCCTTATCAGCCGCGCGATCGAGGAGTTGCCGCAGAAGCTGCACTGACCCGCAGCAGGGCCTGGGCGCCCTTTCTCTCACCACCTCGGGCCGCTGTGTCAGCCAGCGTCGATCGCGAAGGCCGCTTCGCGAGAGGCGAGCTTCGCGTTGCGCGACTTCTCTATCACCCCTTTCTGTAGCGAGAAAGGTCAAGGTAGACCGGGGCCAATGCTGGGGGGGGAAGCTGATCGAGCGCAAACGCACGCTGGACGACAAAGAACGCCTCGTGGGCTTGGCGGCACAGACGTTCGACCTTAGCGGCCGACACGGCGGCACCGGCGGAGAACACCATGTTGTGCTGGGTGGCGCCTTTCCGACGGAGAGCCCCTTCTTCGCCGCTCTGATCTGCTGAAAAAACCTGGTCGGGTTCTGGCCCAAACCACCCTTCTTTGTCCAACCTTTGCTCCGGCTCAATCATCGGCCCGACCGGCCAAGACCCGCGCGTGGATAAGGCGCTTGGGGCTCGAGATCGCCTCCTTCGCGGTCGCATCAGGTGCGACGACGTCGACACCCTCGTTTTGCACGAGGCCGCAGCATTGGTCGAACCGAAAATTTACCCTCGGCGCTTTATGAACAACACCGAATACCTCCCTGTTCCTTGCATAGCCTCGCTCAGGCGGCCTCTCACAGGATGCAACCAAGTGATCGTACCCGCGCAAGCCAGTCAGGGAGGCTCAACTGACCGATACTCGACGCAGTGGAGCCAGCGCCCGCTTCGCATGCGGGCAGTCGCCATGCACCTTCGGGCAGGTGCGGCCGCCGCGGAAGCTGCAGAGGGAACGGTCAGCAGCGCGAGCGCGGCGGACGAGGGAAGCGAGCGACGCAATGAACCCCGCATCGGAGTTGTGCGCAGGGGCGCGGAAATAGGCCGGCACACCGAAATGCTTGGCCTCTTCGCGATACTCTATGTCAAGTTCAACCAGAGTCTCGCTATGTTCGGAGACAAAAGCGATTGGCACGACCAGGATGCCGACCTTATCCTTGCCGGCGCGTTTGATCTCCTCCTCCGTTGAAGGGCCAATCCATTTCTGCGGTGTGACCCTAGACTGGTAGCAGACGACGTGATCGAGTTCCGGAATGTCCATCGCTGCCACCACAGAGGCCACGGTTTGCTCGACCTGCCATTGATAGGGGTCGCCCGCCTTAATGATGCTTTCCGGAAGCCCATGCGCACTGAACAGGACACGGAGTGGAATCGATGGATCGAGGTCTGCCCGGGCCTGATCATAAGCACGGCGCACGATCGCAGCGGTTGCACCGACAAACCCCGGATCAGAGTGGTAGCAGCAGATGATCTTTGTCGGTGCTACAAGGCCAACCTTGACCGCCGCCTCTCGCCAGGCATCGAGCGATGAGCCTGTGGTGGTGGTAGAGAATTGCGGGTAGAGCGGCAGCAGGATCACTTCATCGGGACCCCAGTCGCGCACTGCCTTCGCCGCTTCCTCGCTCATCGGATGCCAGTAGCGCATCGCAACGAAGCAACGTGCCTCAAGTTCGGGCTTCAAGGCCTGCTCGAGGGCCCGCGCCTGTTGTTCGGTCAGCTCCAGGAGTGGCGAACCACCGCCGAGAATCTCATAATTTTCGCTCGCAGGCCCAAGGCGGCGCTTGGTGATCAGCCAGGCAAGGAGTTGGCGGATCGGAGAAGGAGCACGGATGATCGCGCGATCAGAAAAAAGATTATAGAGGAACGGGCGGACGTTCTCAATCCTGTCTGGCCCTCCGAGATTGAATAAAACGATCGCGACCCGGGGAACCGCCCGCCCATAGGTCGGCCGGTCGACATCAACCAGAGCCGTGACCGTGTCCATCCGCATCATCTCCCACCTCGTGCCCTGTTCACATGGGATGGTCCGCGTGGCCGTCCAGCCATGCCGAGGTTCAGCGGGCTGACCGTACAATCGCGATGAGCTCAGCCACGTGGTCAGGCGGCGTTTCCGGCACGATGCCGTGGCCGAGGTTGAAGATCCACGGCTTGTCTCGAATGTCTTGAAGCAGGCGCTCTGCCTCCTGCCTCAGCGCTGCCCCGCCGGCTACGAGGGCCATAGGGTCGAGATTGCCCTGACCTGCCTTGCCCGCAGGCAGCATAGCTGCCACCCAAGCAGCTGGCAGCGCTGTATCGACACCCGCCGCATTCACCCCTGTGGTGGCAACATAGTCGGCCAACATAGGCCCGGCTCCGCGCGGGAAGCCAATGATCGGAAGGTGCGGAAACCGTGCGCGCAGGGCACACACGAGCCGGGCTGTTGGCGCCATCACCCAGGTGCGAAACTGAGACGGGCTGAGCACGCCTGCCCAGGAATCGAACAGCATCAGCGCCTCTGCCCCGGCCTCCGCCTGCTCGCAGAGATAGGCAAGCGTGGCCTCCTCGAGGCGCGCAACCAGGGCGGCAAAGAGTTCGGGTTGGGCGTAGGCCATCCGGCGGGCAGCCGCGAAGTCCCGCGACCCTCCGCCCTCCACCATGTAGGCGGCAACGGTGAAGGGTGCCCCTGCGAAACCGATCAAAGCGACCTGTGGCGGCAAAGCTGCGCGCAGGCGGCGGACGGTCTCCATCACCGGCGCCCACACCGACCGCGCTCGCGCGAGATCAAGCGCCTCGATGTCAGCCCTGCCCGTCACCCGCGCCAGGACCGGTCCTTCGCCAGCTTCGAACCGCACCGGATGGCCAAGAGCGAACGGCGGAACCAGAATGTCGCTAAACAAAATCGCAGCATCGAACGCATAGCGCCGAATCGGTTGCAGCGTCACTTCCGTGGCAAGCTCTGGTGCAAGGCAAAAGGCGAGGAAATCCGGCGCCTCGGCCCGCACCTTGCGGTATTCCGGCAGGTAGCGACCAGCCTGGCGCATCAGCCAAATAGGAGGTGGGTGGGCGGTCTGTCCGGCAAGCACAGCTAGAAGGGGCTTTGTCGGGCCTGTGTGTTCCGTCATGCACAACCAACGTGACCGTACCGAAGGGAAAAGAGAAGAGGTGGCAGAATGTTGGTGGTGTGGATGATGGGGACGCAGCCAGATACCCAAGGAGTCCACAAGGTTATCCACACGCCAAGCGGCGAAAAAATGTTGGAAAAAGAGGGTTTGGGTAGAGGAGCCTTCATGCTATCCCAAGGGTGCGGACGTGCTTTGCCATCGTCCTCGTCAAAAGGGGGGGATGCCAGCATGCGATGGATACGCCGGCTCACCCCTGCTCTTGTCTTCGCCTTGTCCCCGCCTTCCACGGCGATTCACAGAGGCAAATGGCGGTGGTCGCGGCGATGAGTCGCAATCGGGTTGATCTGCACCTGATTTCGGACGCAACCGGGGAGACGCTGCACAGCCTCGCCAGGGCCTGCATTGCGCAGTTCGAGGGGCTGACCTTCGTGCAGCATCGTTGGCCGCTGATCAGAAGCCGATTCCAGCTCGACCGGGTCCTTGCGGGGATCCAGGCTGAACCGGGGCCCGTCCTCTACACGCTGACGGATCGAAGCTTGCGGGCTGAACTTGAGACGTTTTGTGATCGGCTCGGCCTGCCGGCTGTCTCTGTTCTTGATCCTACGCTCGAGATGCTTGCCAAGTACGCAGGCCGGCGGATCGCTGGCAAACCCGGTCGGCAATATGTTCTGGATGCGGACTATTTTCGCCGCATTGATGCCATGCACTTCGTCTTGGCGCACGATGACGGCCAGGGCGAAGAAGGGATCCTCGAGGCGGATGTCGTGTTGGTCGGCGTGTCGCGCTCTTCGAAGACACCCACCTGTTTCTATCTCGCCAACCGCGGCATCAAGGCGGCCAACGTGCCGCTGGTGCCCAACCTTCCACCTCCCGCCGTTCTCGATCGAGTTAAATGCCCTGTGATTGGGTTGACCATCGCTGCCGATGCCTTGATCGAAATCAGACGCCATCGCCTGCGTATGATCGGACCGGGCAGCTATCATGTCTGCGAAAGCAGCTACATCGATCCGGAAGCGGTGGAGACCGAACTTCTCGCCGCCAAACGGCTGTGCGCTCAGCGCGGTTGGCCGATGGTTGACGTTACGCGACGGTCGATCGAGGAGACGGCGACGACAGTCCTGCAACTGATGGAGAGCTGGGATAGGCGGCGGGCAGAAGCAATTGCACCAACTGGCCCCTCGCCGTAATGGGATTTTTGCAGACATCGGAGCCGCCGCTTGTCCTCGCGTCGACTTCGACCACGCGGGCTGCGCTGCTGCGTTCGGCAGGCCTGACCTTCGAGGTGGTCGCTCCGCGCGTGGACGAAACCAGTGTTAAAGAAAGCGCGAAGGCGGAAGGCGTGACGGCTGAGGAGTGTGCGCTTTTGCTCGCTGAGCTGAAAGCAAAGCGCGGGAGTGATGAGAAGCCACACGCTCTGGTGATTGGCGCTGATCAGCTGCTCGTCTGCGATGGCGCTTGGTTTGACAAGCCAAACGATGGGGAAGAGGCCAAGCGGCAACTTGCTGCACTTGCCGGGCGCACGCATGCGTTGGTCACGGCCGTGGTTTGCCTCAGAAGTGGGGTTCGAGTGTGGCAGCACGTTGCGGCACCGCGGCTGACCATGCGCGCACTCAGTCCGGCCACCATCGAAGCCTATGTCGCGGCAGCGGCAGAGACCGTCACCCGCAATGTCGGCGGCTACGCGGTGGAGGGGCTTGGCATCCGTCTCTTCTCTGCCATCAGCGGTGATCAGAGCGCGATTCTCGGGCTGCCACTGCTTCCGCTGCTTGGTTTTCTTCGCCAGCACGGCGTGTTGCGGGACTAAGCCTGAGCCGAACTGGTGCATGCCGGCGGGAAAAGCGTGCGCTTGCTCTGCCTTTACGTTGTCGCAATCGGTCAGTGATACTGTCTTGATCGAGTTGGACGAGCCATGAGCGCGTGCCCACCGAAGCCTGTGATTGGCATCACCTGCTGCCTCAAGCCCGTGGGCCTGTACGGCACACTGAACCACGCTGCGTCCGATACCTATGTCCGTGTGGTCGATCGTGTTGTCGGCGGGTTGCCCTGTCTCATTCCTGCCATGGGCGAGGGGGGAGACATATCGGCCTGGATCGAGATGTGCGATGGGTTCCTGTTCACCGGCTCACGCAGCAACGTTCACCCCTCCTGCTACGGTGGACCCCCGCATCCGGCAGACACACCTGAGGACCCTGCGCGAGACGCGGTGACCTTGCCCTTGCTGCGTGCAGCGATCTCTGCAGGGGTTCCCGTGCTCGCCATCTGTCGCGGGATGCAGGAACTCAACGTCGCCTTGGGCGGAACGCTCGACCAGCGGATCCAGGACTTGCCCGGGCGGCTCGACCATTCAACTCCGACAGAACAGAGGTTCGCAGCGGTGCGCACCGGCAAGGCGCATCGAGTAACGATCCGCGACGGGTCGCTGCTCGCCGCCATCGTTGGCGGGCACCAGCTCGCAGTGAATAGTTTGCACAACCAGGGAGTGGCACGGCTTGCCCCCAAGCTTCGCGTGGAAGCCACAGCTCCTGACGGGACGATCGAAGCGGTGACAGTACAGGGCGCGAAATCGTTCGTGTTGGGCGTGCAGTGGCACCCGGAGTACGATTTCGACAAGGACCGCGCCAGCCGCGCCATCTTTGAGGCGTTTGGTGCGGCGGCACGGGCGCATGCCGCCGGTCGACGGCGAGGGGTCGTGGCGCTCGCGGCGGAATGATCGATCATGAGCGCCGGTTGCCCGATTGTTCGTTTCGGCACGCTTCCCTCGACAGCATCACCGGGTGCAATATGGGAAGGGTTGGTAAACAGGGGTGGGTTGCATGCCGCCGCTCGTGAAATTCATCCTCGGTCATATCGCGGTCGGCATCGCTGCCGGCTGGGTTCTGTTGGGCGCTCTGCTCGCGCTTGATGTCGCCGGGCTGCGCGGGTTGATTTTCCACTCTCCGGACGGTGCGCTGGCAGTGGCCATGCTCGCCTTGTTCTTTGCCATCACCTTCGGCAGTGCGGCGTCCGGGGCGGCGATCATCTCCCTCGGACGGCAAGACCATCACGGAGGTGGTCGGGCGCGCTTCGCTGTGCCACAGGTCGCCCAGGTCAGGGCTGCTGCGTGCCTGCTGCGGCGTCGTGCAGTGACCGTACGGGCGCGCGGCTGTTGACGCGCATGCTGCGCTTCCCTCTTATCCTCGCCTGACGGCTCCCCTCCACAGACACGACTGCGAGTCACTCC
The DNA here is from genome assembly GCA_938010425.1 of uncultured Elioraea sp. Classification (GTDB taxonomy): domain Bacteria; phylum Pseudomonadota; class Alphaproteobacteria; order Acetobacterales; family Acetobacteraceae; genus Elioraea. Next base: position 3,640 of record CALLUO010000096.1, on the reverse strand, counting down.
CTTGGACGACGATCACGACGACGGCGGGTCGATCAAAGCCCCGGTGAAATTCTTCAATCGTGCAAAGGGTTTCGGGTTCGTCACTGTTGCTGACGGTTCCGACATCTTCTTTCACGTCTCAGCCCTCACCCCGCTTGGGCTCACCTCCGTCGAACAGGGCGATGTGTTGGTCTGCGAGATCGGAGATGTGCCACGCGGCCGGCAAGTGACCCGGATCATCGAGGTCAAACCCGGGGAAGGGTCGGCGGCGCGTTCGTCCAAGCGGGAGTTCGGTGACCGCCCGGCACGTCGTGAGTTCGGTCCTGGCGGGTATGGCGACCGCCCTCCACGGCGGGAATCCGGCGGTGGCGGGTTTGGTGATCGTCCGCCGCGGCGGGACTTCGGCGGAAGTGCGTTTGCTGATCGCCCTCCCCGGCGGGAGTTCGGTGGCGGTGCGTTCGGAGACCGCCCTCCGCGGCGCGAGTCTGGGCAGCGCGGTGCTGCGCCGTCGGGCCCGTCCGAGATCGTTTCCGGCACCGTGAAGTTCTTCGATGTGCGCAAAGGCTTCGGCTTCATCGTGCCCGAGAGTGGGGCGGATGTGTTCGTCCACCTCCGGGCGCTTGGGGCCGTCACCCCCGAAAGCCTCACGCCTGGGCGGCGGGTGAAAGCAACGGTGGTGACCGGGCCGAAAGGCCGCCAGGCGCTATCCGTCGAAGTGCTGTGACGACGCCTGCGGGGGTTGGCGCAATCAACGCGTCGTCACGCCCCCTCGCGAACCGCGCAGCGATCAGCGGGTTGTAAAAAACGCCTCGCCAGAATGGTGGCAAGGTCACGCTGTGTCAGGTGCGGAGTGCGGCTCAATTTACGCAAGCGACTTTAGGCTAGTTCGAGTTCAACGATTAGCGGCGGCCCGAGAGACACTGTGCCGACCTCGGTCGCACGCGGACGCAACAGAGTAAGGTCGCCCCCCTCAGCGAGCACCTCCGGCCTTACCCCGACCTCGTGAAGCAGGAGATCGAGGCCGGCACGGTCTGTCGTGACCTGCGACGGCAGGCGCACGGGCAGACCATCCAAATCGGCCGGGAGATGGAGGAGCCGACGCCAGTTCCGCGGTCAGCCGATCAGAGACACCAGGTGTTCGGTAAACAGCATCGACCGCCGCGGCAGTGCGGCCTCGCCAGTTACCTCGGTCGTTACCAGCCTCACGACCAAGTTGGTTGCGTTGCGCGCCTCGGGCTGGTTCGACGCGACAAGGGCCGTCGCCGTCGCTGCTCTTAACGGCGCAATCTCCTCCGGCACCGTTTTCGCCGGCATGATATTCGCGCTGGCGGCTTGCTGCGCTGCCTGGCGCGGGTCAAGCCACGGAACCTCTCTTACCGGCTCGTTCAGCATCGTCTTCCCGTTCTACCTGCTGGTCTGGCTTCCGGTCGACTATGGCGTTGCGGTGTGGCTCTACGCAGGTGGATGAGGCCGTGCTAACGCCAAGCCATGTGGAGACGCCGTAATGTCTTGCTTGTGCCTGTGCTCGCGGCGACAGCGGTCCGGGCGCAAACCGGGCCGCAGCCCATCATCACGCCGCTTGAGGAGCTCGTGATCGTTACACGCGATGGGCGGCGACATGTGTTCTGGGTCGAAGTCGCGCGCACCCCGCAACAACAAGCTGTGGGGCTGATGTTTCGTGACCATGTGCCCGAGGATGGTGGGATGCTGTTCGATTGGGGCAGCCCTCGCGAAGCGAGCATGTGGATGAAGAACACGCTTGTCTCCCTCGACATGCTGTTTATGACGGCGGAGGGGCGCATTCACCGTATCGTAGAGCGGACTATCCCGCACAGCCTCGCCCCGATCGCGAGTCGCGGGCCGGTGCGCGCAACGCTCGAACTCGCTGCCGGTACGGCTGAGCGGCTCGGCATTAGGGTCGGCGATCGAGTCGAACACCCGATCTTCCTTGGCCGCTGACACAACTAGAGAATGAATCGCGACAGATCGGCGTTGGCAGCAAGCGGAGCGACGCGGTCCTTCACGTAGGCTGCGTCGATGACAATGGTTTCGCCGGGCCTGTCGGCCGCGGTGAAGCTGATCTCTTCGAGGAGCTTCTCCATGACCGTGTGCAGGCGGCGGGCGCCGATGTTCTCTACCCTCTCGTTAATCGCCGCGGCGAGGTCGGCAAGCGCGTCGATCGCGGCGTCATCGAACCTCAGCTCCACCCTTTCGGTGGCGAGCAGAGCCGTATACTGGCGAATTAAACTCGTTTCGGGTTCGACCAGAATGCGCTTGAGGTCGTCGCGCGAGAGGGGCTTGAGTTCGACCCGGATCGGCAGCCGCCCTTGCAGCTCGGGCAACAGGTCGGATGGCTTGGCGAGGTGGAAGGCACCCGAGCAGATGAACAGCACGTGGTCGGTCTTTACCGGCCCGTACTTGGTGGAGACCGTGGTGCCCTCGATCAGCGGCAGAAGGTCGCGCTGCACGCCCTCGCGCGACACATCGGCACCGCGGAAGGTCGTACCGTCGACGGAACGGGCGCAGACCTTGTCGATCTCGTCGATGAAGACGATGCCCTGGTTCTCCACCGCGTCGATGGCTTCGCGCCGAACGCGGTCTTGATCGAGAAGCCGGTCGGATTCCTCTTGCTGGAGCAGGGTGCGCGCCTCGGCAACCGTGGTGCGGCGCGGCTTTGGCCGTCCGCCGAACATCTTCGCCATCATCTCTTGCAGGTTGGCGAGTTGCTGCCCTTGCATCCCAGGCAGGTCGATCATGCCGATTGGCAGCCCGCCCGCACTGTCTGCGACCTGGATTTCGATCTCCTTGTCCTCAAGCTTGCCTTCGCGCAGGAGGCGGCGGAATTTCATCCGCGTCTCAGCCGACGCACCATCACCGACGAGGGCGGTGATCAGCCGCTCCTCGGCCGCGATCTCTGCGCGAGCGGCAACTTCCTTGCGCAGGCGGTCTCGCGTCATCTGCATCGCGACCTCAACAAGGTCGCGAATCATGCTCTCCACGTCGCGGCCGACATAACCGACTTCAGTGTACTTAGTCGCTTCCACTTTGAGGAACGGCGCTTGGGCGAGGCGGGCCAGGCGGCGGGCGATTTCCGTCTTGCCACAGCCTGTGGGGCCGATCATCAAGATGTTTTTCGGCAACACCTCCTGGCGCAGTTCCTCAGGCAGTTGCTGGCGGCGCCAGCGGTTGCGCAGCGCAATGGCCACGGCACGTTTGGCGTTGGCCTGGCCCACGATGTGGTTGTCCAGCTCGGAGACGATTTCCTGGGGGGTCATGGAAGACATGGTGTCAGCCTGAATTCAATCAAAAATGGCTCTGGCGCTTATTAATAAAGCGCCAGCAGCTATCAAAATAATAGTAAACCTGCGCAGTCGCCGCTCAGAGCGTCTCGATGGTGTGGTTCATGTTGGTGTAGATGCAAAGTTCACCCGCAATTTCGAGCGACTTCTTCACGATCTCCTGCGCGGACAGATCCGTGTTGACCAGCAGCGCCTTGGCAGCGGAGTGTGCATACGCCCCACCCGATCCAATCGCCACGATGCCCTGCTCCGGCTCCAGCACATCGCCGTTGCCGGTGATGATCAGCGAGGCATCCTTGTTGGCCACGGCCAGCATGGCTTCCAGGCGGCTCAGGGAACGGTCGGTACGCCATTCCTTGGCC
>CALLUO010000095.1 GCA_938010425.1 uncultured Elioraea sp. | reverse complement strand
GGCGAACGGTGCTGTGCCGGGCACGGCAGCAGCGCAGCAGGCTCAAGCCACGGGGCAAGCCGCCCAGCCAGGCATTACCGTGACGGTGCGCGGCTATCAGCGGTTCCACTATGCCCATGTCAGCCAGAAGAATGGGCAGTCATCCCCGACCGCCTCGCTGGATAAGAACGACTTCAACAGCCGCGGGCAGATCCAGGTGACCGCCACGGGTCGGACCCAGACGGGCCTCGTTTACGGTGCTGACCTTGTGCTGAACATCGACGGCACCCGGCCTACCTCCGGTAATCCAGGCTCAAATCGGGTCACCGAATGGGATGAGATGTACACCTTCATCGGTATGCCCTCCTTGGGCAGGCTGGAGTTCGGCGACCAGGACGGCGCAGTTAGCCAGCTTCGTGTCGTCGGCGCCATTGAGGGCTTCGGTTCTGGCGGCGTGAACGGCGATCTCGGTTCCTTCGCCACCACGCGCCCTGTGTTCTTCGAGTCGGGTGCCCTGGGCTTGGATGACGCGACCAAGATCATCTACCTCTCTCCCCAGTTCTTTGGCTTTGACTTTGGCGCCTCCTACGCCTGGAACCTCGGGGATGGGCGGCGCAACTGCGGGGAATTGAGCGTGGCATGCCAAACGCTGAAAGCTGCAGGTGGGCAGTTAGCGATCAATCGGGCGCGCAACATCTTTGATGCTGCGCTTCGCTATCGTGGCACGTTTGGCCCGGTTGGCTTTGCCGCCAACGGCGGCGTCACCTTCGGTTCAGCGGTCGACGCGATCGGCGGCCCTGCCTTCAAGTCTCCGCGCGTGTACAATATCGGTGCAACAGCAACCTTCGCTGGGTTTACGGTTGGCGCCGAGTATCTGTGGGGTCGCATTAATACCGGTGGTATGACCGGCCTCCTGCGGTCTAGCCAACCATCCGAAGACGGGGCTCGCCAATACTTCCTCGGCGCAACCTACACCTTCGGTGCCTTCGTTGTTGGTGCGCATTACTATAATCTTCGCACCGAAGGCAGGCAGACCAACCTGGCTAACAGGACCGACCAGGGCTATGCCTTCGGCGGGCGCTATACGGTCGCTCCCGGCTTCCAGGTGGTTGCTGAATATGTGGAGCAGAAGGCCCGCGAGAAAAACGATGCCGGTGGTGCTCCGCTCGATGACATCCGTGCCCGGATGGTCCTCGCCGGTGTTCGCATGGCGTTCTAGTTCGACGATCGTCGCAGAACCAAGCGTGGCGGGGGCGGCAGACATGCCGCCCCTTGCTTTTTACGGGGTTCATGTGGAACCTGCGCCTATGAACGCGATGCGGCTGTGTGTGGCCCTGGTGGTGCTGTGTCTTGCAGCGTGCGGAATTCTCCCGCGCGACGCTATTCGCGACCAAACGGAAGACGACTACTACGATCGCCTCCGGCGCGATCGCCAATCCGTCGGCAGCCTCGTTGGCCAGGACGGCTTCATCATCTTCGGCACTGACCGTTCGCGCCGCGACGAAGGGGGAGGGGCGCTTGGTGTCAACGCCTTCCTCTGGCGCGGCACGCTCGACACCCTCTCCTTCATGCCGCTCGCCTCCGCCGACCCGTTCGGCGGCGTCATCATCACAGACTGGTACTCCCCTCCCGAAGCGCCGAACGAACGCTTCAAAGTGACGGCCTACATCCTCGGCCGCCAGCTGCGCGCAGACGGCGTGCGCGTGTCTGTCTTCCGCCAAGTGAACAGCCGCGGGCAGTGGATCGACGTCCCCGTCACCGCCGACATGGCGCCCCAGCTCGAGGACAAAATCCTCGCCCGCGCGCGCGAACTTCGCGTTCAGTCGCAGCTCGCTGGCCGCTAAGCCCGCACTCCCCTAGACCGGGGCGCGGTTTCGCGCCAAGAAACAGAGGGCATGAACGAGCTCTCTCCCGCCCCCCGCGCCTACGACCCCGCCACCATCGAAGCCCGCTGGCAACAGGCCTGGCAGCAGGCTGGCTGCTTCGCCGCCCCCGACGTGCCGGATGGCACCCGCCCGAAATACTACGTGCTCGAAATGTTCCCCTACCCTTCGGGGCGCATCCACATGGGGCACGTGCGCAACTACACTCTGGGCGACGTGGTTGCCCGCTACAAGCGCGCGCGCGGCTTTGTTGTGCTTCACCCCATGGGCTGGGACGCGTTCGGCCTGCCGGCCGAGAACGCGGCGCGCGAACGCGGCATTCACCCCGCGCGCTGGACGTGGGACAACATCGCCACCATGCGCGCGGAACTGAAGCGCATGGGGCTTTCGCTCGATTGGTCGCGCGAATTCGCCACTTGCGACCCGGCCTATTACGGGCACCAGCAGGCGCTGTTTCTGGACTTCCTCGCCAAGGGCCTGGTTGAGCGCAAGGAGGCCTTCGTCAACTGGGACCCTGTGGATCAAACCGTGCTCGCCAACGAGCAGGTGATCGACGGGCGCGGCTGGCGGTCGGGCGCCCCAGTGGAGCGGCGCAAACTCGCGCAATGGTTCCTCAAAATCACGGCTTATGCCGAGGATCTGCTCGCTGGGCTTGATCAGCTCAGCCGCTGGCCAGAACGCGTGCGCACCATGCAGCGCAACTGGATCGGCAAAAGCGAAGGGGCCCGTGTGCGCTTCCCGCTGACCGCGCCTATCGATGGCATCGATGCGATCGAGGTGTTCACCACGCGCCCCGATACGCTGTTCGGCATGAGTTTTCTGGCGATTTCCGCCGACCATCCGCTCTCTGCCGCGATTGCCGAACGGGACGCGAAGGCAGCCGCGTTCATCGCCGAGTGCCGTCGCCTCGGCACCACCGAAGCGGCGATCGAGACGGCTGAGAAGCGCGGCTACGACACAGGGCTTTTGGTGCGTCACCCGTTCCTTGATCGCACCTTCCCGGTTTGGATCGCGAACTTTGTGCTGATGGAGTATGGCACGGGCGCCATTTTCGGCTGCCCTGCGCATGATCAGCGCGACCTCGACTTCGCGCGCAGGTACGGGCTCTCAGTCACGCCCGTTGTGCTGCCAAAGGAGGCAGACCCAGCGTGCTTTACCATCACCGATAAGGCCTACGAGGGCGACGGCACCTTGTGCAACTCCGCTTTCCTTGACGGGCTCGACGTCGCCTCTGCGAAACGACGGGTGGTGGAGGAGTTGGAACGGATCGGCTGGGGAAACGGCGTCACGCAGTGGCGGTTGCGCGATTGGGGCATTTCCCGCCAGCGCTATTGGGGCTGCCCTATTCCCGTCATCCATTGCGAGAACTGCGGCATCGTGCCGGTGCCGAAGAAGGATCTCCCCGTCACCCTGCCCGACGACGTCGACCTCTCTCGCCCCGGCAACCCGCTCGACCACCACCCGACCTGGAAGCACGTCCTCTGCCCGCGCTGTGGTGCGCCTGCGCGGCGCGAGACCGACACGATGGACACCTTCGTCGATTCCTCGTGGTATTTCGCACGCTTCACTGCACCGCACGCAGCCACGCCAACCAACCAAGACGCGGTCAATGCCTGGCTGCCTGTCGACCAATATATCGGCGGCATTGAGCACGCCATTTTGCACCTTTTGTATTCGCGCTTTTTTACGCGTGCGATGCGCGACACCGGGCACCTTGGCCTTGCTTCCGGCGAACCCTTTGCCGGCTTGTTCACGCAAGGCATGGTTAAACACGAAACCTACAAGGGAGCCGATGGGCGCTGGCTTTATCCTTGGGAGGTCGAGAAACGGCCCGATGGCACCGCTGTGCACAAGGAGACGGGCGAGCCGGTGACGGTGGGCGCGGTGGAGGCGATGAGCAAATCCAAGCGCAACACGGTCGATCCGGGCGCGATCATCGACCGTTTCGGGGCCGACACCGCACGTTGGTTCATCCTCTCCGACAACCCTCCCGAACGGGACATGGAGTGGACGGAGGCTGGAGTCGCTGGCGCGCACCGCTTCCTCCGCCGTGTCTGGGCGCTGGTGACTGGCTCGCTCGCCTCCCTGCCGCCGCGGGGGAGTGTGGCGCCTGAGCCGATGGGCGATGCGGCGCGCGCGCTTCGCCGCACCACGCACCGCACCATCGCTGCTGTCACCCAGGCGCTGGAAACCTTTGCGATGAACGTCGCCGTCGCGCGGCTGCACGAACTCGCCAACGCGATTGCGGAGGCGAAAGCTCATGGTGGCGACGCCTCACTTGCCTGGGCCTTGCGTGAGGCGCTGGAGGCGCTGGTTCGGCTGGCCTCACCGATGATCCCGCATCTCGCTGAGGAGTGTTGGTCTTTGCTTGCGCCGGGCGAGCCGATGCTTGCCACCGCAGCTTGGCCGGAGCACGACCCGGCCTTAGCTGCGGCTGAGACGATCACTATCGCCGTGCAGGTGATGGGCAAGTTGCGCGGCACAATCGAGGTTCCCGCGGGCGCAGACGAAGCGACTGTCTTTGCCGCTGCAGAAGCCGAACCGAATGTTGCCCGTGCCATCGCGGGCCAAACGATTCGCAAACGCATCCATGTCCCGGGCAAAATTGTCAATTTCGTGCTCTGAGCCGAGCCGGAGGCTGATCGTTCTCGCTTGCCTCAGCCTTGCCGGCTGCGGCTTTCGCCCGCTTTATGATGACCGTCCGCGCGGCCAGGGCCTTGCCCCTGCGCAAGCCCTTGCCGCCACGCGCGTCGCCACGATCCCCGACCGCCAGGGCCAGATCCTGCGCAATGCCATCGTCCAGCGTTTGGGCAACGACTTTCGTGTGGCGCCGCGCCACGAGCTGCGCGTTGCTCTCACTCTCCGGCGTGAGTTGGTCGGCGTGCGGCGCGACGAGACCGCCTCGCGCCAGCGGGTGAACGCGACGGCCGACTTCACGCTCCATCCCTTGCCAGCGGGTGATCCCGTGTTTTCGGGCCGCGCTTACGCGGTTGATGCGTTCAACATCACGCCGAATGAGTTCTTCGCCGCCCAACTTTCCGGCGAGGCGGCGGAAGCCCGCGTCGCCGAGCGCCTTGCCGAAGACATCGTCGCCCAGATCGCTGCCTTTTACGCCCGCGGCACGGGCAGAACGTGAAGCTCGAAAGCCGGCAGCTTGCTTCCTTCCTTGCCAACCCGGGTGCGGTTCGCGGCGCCCTTCTCTACGGCGAGGATGAGGGGCTGATCCGCGATCGCGCCGAGACTTTGGTGCGGGCGGTGATCGGCGCGACGGAGGATCCGTTCCGCCTCAGTGTCGTTTCGCGCGAGGCTGCGGCGGCCGACCCGAACCTGCTTGCGGGCGAGATGGCCGCACTTAGCCTGATTGGAGGGAGACGCTGTGTGCGCCTAAGGGGCGCAACCAATGCTCTTGCCCCCGCCATTGCCGCTGCGCTCGATGTCGAGGGGGATACCTTTCTCATTGTTGAGGCGGGAGCGCTCAAGGCCGGCGAGAGGCTGCGCATGCTGTTTGAGCGCCGCAACGACGTTGTCGCTATTCCCTGCTGGCCTGAGCGGGGAGCGGACCTCGCCGCTGCTATCGGCGCCACCTTGCGCAACCTTGGTGTTACGGCCGAGGCCGATGCGCTCGCTTGGCTTGCCCAGCATCTCGGCGAGGATCGCGGGATCACGACGCGTGAATTGGAGAAGCTCGCGCTTTATGTCGGCGAGGGGGGGCGGGCGGATGTCGCTGCCTGCGAAGCGGTGGTGGGGGACCATGCCGGGCTTGGTGTGGAGGATGCGCTATTCGCCGCCACTGCTGGCGATGTTGCGCGCGCCGATCGCGCGCTTGCCGCGGCATTCGCTGAGGGGGCGAGCAGTGTTTCGGTGGTGCGGGCCGCGTTACGTCACCTGCAGCGGCTCTCGCTTGCCTCTGCGGAGGGGCTCGCGCGCTTGCCGGCGAAGGAAGCCGCGCGTCGAGCCCGGCCGCCAGTATTCTTCCGGCACGAACAGGATTTCGCCCGCGCACTTTCGCGCTGGAGCGGCGAGCGCGCAGCCGACATGGCCGATCGCCTGTTCGCTGCCGAACTCGCCTGCAAAAGCACCGGCATGCCGGATGGGCTGATCGCGCGCCACATGGTTCTAGAGATCGCGCTCGCCGCAGCGCATCGCTAAGGCTGGTATCGAATGGGGCCTCGGCGAGGCGCCGCGAGGCTGCGGCCTCTCCACCTTGCTCGTTCATCCGCCGGTCTGGGTGGCGCGCTCTGCCCTGGAGTATGGACCTCGAAAGCGGCGCGCGGGCTCAGCGCATCAGTTCGTCGGTGCCGGCGGCGGGTGAGAGCGCTCGCAATCTCGCTTCACCCAGTCTGCGTGGCGCGACCCAGGATCCGTTGTGGGCGGCCAGCCGATCAAACCACCCCCCCCACCAGGAGCTGGTGCGAGGTACCGCCGCTGCGACCCCCGCATCAGGGTGGATATGGGCCTCGCCCGGGCGGTGCGTGCGGATGCGAAAGCGCCGCCGCGGATGGTCAGGCGAAGAGACAAGGCAGGCCTTGTGCCCGCCATGGGTCAGCACCAACCTCCCTTCGCCTTCGGTCAGGTGGTGGATGGCGAACACGCTACGCCAGGGCGAAACGTGATCGGTTTCCGTGCTGACGAAGAACAAAGGCGGGCGGACGTCTTGCGGCGAGGAGGGGCGGTTGTCGACGATCCAGCGGCCGGCGGCGAAGTCGTTATCGGGGAAGAGGTGGCGCAGATAACCACCATTCATGCGCGCGGGCATGCGCGTCGCATCCGCGTTCTATGCTATGAGGTCGGTCATCGGCGCGCGTTCGCCGAGCAGGTATTTGCGCGCGAGCCGCGACCAGACTGGGTCGGCCGAGCGCAACAGGCGAAAGGCGCGCGCCATCTGCCGCGCATCCACGGTGCCGGTGAAAGCCATTTTGTCCTCAAGCCAGGCGACCTCGCTCTCGTCGATGGAAAGCGCAAGTTCGCCGGGTTGCGAGAAGTCGGTCTGCGCAGCAAGCAGGGTGAGGGTAGCGAGACGGTCATGACCATCGCGCCCCATGGCAGCGGCGGGGATGGCAGCGGCGTGCCACCGGGGCAGGAGCCGAGGGCGTGCACGCGGACCACCCCGCAGATGGCGCGCATCGCGTCGAATGCTGCGAGCATGCCGGCCCGCTGGTGGTCGTTCATACCGAGGTCGCGGTCCTTCGCACCTGGGTTCCTCCAGGAGATCGCAAAGACAGTGAATGCCTCTGCCAACAGGTGGCGGATCGGCGAATGATGCGGCGAGAGGTCCAAGCTTGAGGACTTCATGATCCAGGGCGGCACGATCAGCGCCGGTTCGGCCCGCTCCCGATCTGTTGTCAGCGCATACTGGATCAGCTCGATCAAGCGGTTGCGCAAGATGACTTGGCCCGCCGTGCGGGCAACCGTCTTGCCAACGCGATAGGCCTCTGGGCCGACGGGTGGTAGGCGGGCGAGTTGGCGCGCTGCGACGTCTGCCGCGTGCTGAGGCCCACGCCAAAGATTGCGTCCGCTTTCGGCTGGGGTGCGTTCGAGTGGTTCCGGATTAGTAACGATCCAAGTCGACGGCGAGCTGTGCCGAACGACGGAGGGGCAGCGTTACCGCCTCGTTCGTCTGGCCCCTTGGTCTGGCGAAAGGGCCGGCTGATCGGCGGGAAGCGCACGGGCGGCAGCGCAGGAACATACCACCGTACCGTCGCTCAGCCGGTTGGGTTGGGTCGGCTCGTCGCAGAACGGGCAGGCGCGCACCTCGCCGCGCCGCGGTGGCAGTGGCGTGGGGCGGGTCATGCCCGACCTAAAGTCTGCCGACTGCGATCGGGCAGCGGCGCGAGGGCCCGAATATGCTCGGCGAGCTCCATCGCCCCCTCTTCTTCCGCAAGCGCGGCGGCAGCATCTCGGGCGGCGGTGAAGCCAGCTACGTAACCGCTGTACATCGCGCGATCCAAGGCTTGAACGATCGCGCCCGCCGGATGGCGGACGCCGGGGCGTGGGTGTTGGTTTGCCAAGCTTCACGTGCTCCCTGCCAGTGCGCTCTCGGCGAGGCTCGCAAGAGCTGTCTCGGCTGCCCCGCGCAGGCATTCAAGCCCGGCGAGCGCGGCCTCAACATCATTTCGCCCCGCTGCTCGCTCTACCTCCGCCGCTGCCGCGGCGAGGGCGACCAGGCCGTAGTTGGCCGCGCTGCCGCGTAAAGCGTGCGCTTCTTGGCGGACCACCGTGAGATCGCCGCACCGACCGGCCTGCTCAAGTGCGGCGAGGCGCGCACGCACATCCTCGGCGCAGGTCTGGAGCAGGTCGCGGACCGTTTCCGGCTTCAGACCACGCGCAAGGGCAACGAGGTGGGCGTGATCAATCGCTGCAGCCGGTGCGGAGGAGCGTGGGGCGGGGCCTGGCTCCGCCGCCCCCTCGGCGGTCTCCGTCTCCGCCGGTCCGAGCTCTGCAAGCAAAGCTTCGCTGAGCATGCGCCCCGTTACCGGCTTGGCCAAAACGCCGTTCATCCCTGCTGCTAGGAACCGCTCGCGATCCCCAGCCATCACATTGGCGGTGAGGGCGATGATGGGCACGCGGCCGGCGGGGCCAGGCAGCCGACGGATTTCCCGCGTAGCGGCAAGCCCGTCCATCTCGGGCATCATCAAGTCCATAAACACGAGGTCGTATGGACGCGCAGCGACCGCGTCCACTGCTTCCCGCCCGTTGCCGACCACGTCTACGTGATGCCCTTCCTTCCGCAGCCAGGTGGCGGCGACGAGCTGATTGGCCGGACTGTCCTCGACAACCAGCACACGCGCGCGGCGGGCGCGGCGAAGCGGAGCTGGCTCGCCCGCCGCCATGGGAACCGACTGTGCCGCGGCGAGCGGAAGGATGAACCAAAACTCCGCTCCGCCACCAGGGCGGTCGTCGATGCCAATGTTGCCGCCGAGGAGCTTGACAAGCTGGCGGCAGATGGCGAGCCCAAGCCCCGTACCATGAGGACGGCGCAGCCCGGCCGGTTCCATCTCGGCGAAGGGTTCGAACAGTTCGCCTTTGCGTTCGGGCGCGACGCCCGGGCCACGGTCGGCCACCGCGAAACGGACCAGGCAGGGCTCGCCCCCCTGCGCTAGGTCTGCGCGCTTGATTTCAACCCGAATGTCTCCCCTCTCGGTGTGCTTGACGGCGTTCGAGAGCAGGTTGAGCAGGATCTGCCGGATGCGGCCAGGATCACTGCGCACGAAGGCCGGCACGTCGGGTGCAATGTCGATATCGAGCGCGACTCCCTTCGCAAGACAGGACGGACGGAACAGATCAACCACCGCCGAGACGAGCGGAGCAAGGGCGAAGTCGGTCGGTTCGAGCGCGAGTCGACCGGCCTCGATCTTCGAAAGGTCGAGAATGTCGTTGATGATGGCCAGCAGGTGCTCGGCGCTGTCCCGTGCCGTCTCAACGTAGCGCCTCTGTTCGGCATCGAGAGTGGTCTCTGCAAGCAGGCCGAGCGTGCCGATGACGACATTCATCGGCGTGCGGATCTCGTGGCTGACGATGGCGACGAAATTGGATTTTGCCGCTGATGCCGCCTCCGCCATTTCACGCCCGCGCCGCAGCTGCTCCTCGGCCTCGTGTCGGGCCGTAACGTCGCGGAGGATGGCGACGAAGCCGCCGGCCGGCAAAGGTGAGGTGCGGGTCTCGATCACGCGCCCGTTCGGCCGCCTGCGCTCCTCTGTCGTGTAGGTTCCCGCCCGCGCTTGGTCGAGCCGCCGTTGCAACTCAGCCTCAGTTCCCGCCGGGCCGAACTCGCCGGCCGCCGCCATGGCGCGCAATATCTCCTCGTACCGAGTACCGACCCTGAGCAGCTGGGGTTGAACGCCGAGCAGATCAGGCACCCGGTTGTTCCATGTGACAAGGCGCAGATTGCCGTCGAACACGATTACCCCGTCCGCGAGGGCGGCGAGCGTGGTTTCAAGCAACTCGGTCTTGCTATCGGCGAGGCGTTTCTCTCGCGAGAGCGCCTCACCCTTCTCGGCCAACGCTTTGCTTTCGGCCGCGAGCCCTGCCTCGCGAATGCGCATACGCCGCGCCTCTGCCCGCAGCCCGATAAACGAGGCGAGCACGCCAAGCCCGAGCAGGGCGGCGATGGCGGCGGTTGCAGTGGCGGAGGGAGAGAGCCCGGCGAGGACCGTCGGCGGGGTGAGCGCGACGGCCGTGATCAAAGGCATATCCGGCAAGTGGCGGAAGGCGACCAGCGTCCGCCCTCCTGCCCAGCCCTCGCCGAGGCCCACCACGCCTTCCGCGCGGGCACGCAGGCTGTCGTATAACCCATCCTGCATCAGAGGTGCGCCGACGGGACCGAGGGCATTCCCCGTGGCAGCCAGAAGCCAGCCATCGGTGCGGATCAGCGCGGCCGTTGCATCGTTAGCGGCCACCGGATCCGGCAGGCGTCGGAACAGAGCGTCGGAGTCGATGTAGGCGACGACAAGGCCGCCGAAGGCCCCGCCTGGCCGCGTGATCCGACGAACCAGCGGCAAGGACATCTCGCCGGTGAGCGGGTTGAGGGTCGGCCGGCCGATCACGGCTCGACCGGGATCCAGTGTCAGCACGGTCCGTCCGATCTCTGTGAGATCGACCGCGACCCTGGCTGAGACGGTGCCTAAAGAGGAGGCGAGGAACCGGCCGTCGCCGTCCACTACGGCGAGTGCGCGCAGTACGCGCGGGGCGCGGTTTGCGACCGCCTGAAGGGCTGCCGCATCAATCGTCTCCGCCCTGCCCTGGGCCCCGCGCGCGAGCTGCGCCACCGCTTCATCGAGCGGCACGAGATCGCGACGCAGCTGATCTTCGATAACGATCGCGGCAAGCCTGGCCCTTTCCGCGATCGTTTCCTCGGCCTCGGCGCGTTCGCGCACAAGCTTCACGACCAACGCGACCAAGGCGAGGACGACGAGGAGAAGGCCGACCACAGCGACGCCGAACCGCCCGCCCCGACCCGTCATTCCAGCACCTACCCCGATGCACGCCCACGTGGTTGTCGTCATCAGATCTTGCCCATAAGGTGCCACGCATCGTGCATGGGCGAGCGAGCTTTCCGTGCGCATGGGCGCCCCGTACTGTCAAGAAGGATAAGACACATGGGCAAGATCCGCGTGAAGAACCCCATCGTGGAGATGGACGGCGACGAAATGACGCGCGTGATCTGGGCACTCATCAAGCAGAAGCTTATCCTTCCCTATCTCGACATCGACCTGAAGTACTACGATCTGGGGATACAGAACCGGGACGCGACCGACGACCGGGTCACTGTGGAGGCGGCGCAGGCGACGCGCGAGCATGGCGTGGGCGTGAAATGCGCGACCATTACCCCTGACGAAGCACGGGTGAAGGAATTCGGCCTGAAAAGGATGTGGAAGAGCCCGAATGGCACGATCCGCAACATTCTCGACGGCACGATTTTCCGCGAACCGATCATCTGCCGCAACGTTCCCCGCCTCGTGCCGCACTGGGACAAGCCGATCATCGTCGGCCGCCATGCCTACGGCGACATCTACCGCGCGGCCGAGTTCCGCATCCCCGGCCCTGGCACCGTCACCATCACCTGGACGCCGCACGACGGCACGCCGGGGCTCGCGATGGAGGTGATTGACATGAAGGGTCCCGGCGTAGCGTTGGGTATGCACAATACCCGCGCCTCGATCGAGGGCTTTGCGCGCGCCTGTTTCAACTATGGGCTGATGCGCAACATGCCCGTCTACCTCTCGACTAAGAACACCATTCTCAAGGCCTATGACGGGCTGTTTAAAGAAGTGTTCCAGGAAATCTTCGAGGCCGAGTTCAAGGCCGATTTCGATCGGCAGGGCCTCATTTATGAACATAGGTTGATCGACGACATGGTCGCCTGCATGCTGAAGTGGCGTGGTGGCTATGTCTGGGCTTGCAAGAACTACGACGGAGATGTCGAGTCCGACGTCGTCGCACAGGGCTTCGGCAGCCTTGGGCTGATGACGTCGGTGCTGCTCACTCCCGATGGCAGGTGCGTGGAGTCCGAAGCCGCACACGGCACGGTGACACGGCATTATCGCGAATACCAGGCCGGGCGCGAGACCTCGACCAACCCGATCGCCTCTATCTTCGCATGGACACGGGGGCTTTATTATCGCGGCAAGTTCGACGACACGCCGGAGGTGATGCGGTTTGCCGAGACACTTGAGCGCGTGTGCATAGAGACGGTCGAGGCGGGCTACATGACGAAGGACCTCGCGGTGCTGATCGGCCCGCAGCAGCCCTGGCTGAACACCCAGGCCTTCTTGGACAAAATCGCGACGAACCTCCGCGCGGCCATGGCGGAGTGGGAGACGAGGGCTGCCGCCGAGTGAGCCTGCCGGGCATGTCGCGGCCGGAGCGCGCTCCTCAGCGCCCTGCAAGGCGGCAGAAGATCGCGGCATAGCGTTCTGCCGAGCCTCGCCAGGAGACATCGAGCCGCATCGCATTCGCCTGTAGGCGGCGCCAAGTGTCGCGATCGCGAAACAGACGGCTCGTGCGCCGGATCGCGGCGGCAAGCGCAGAGAGGGTACCAGGGGCGAACATCACGCCGGTTCCCCAGCCCATGGACAAAGCGGCCTCGTTGGCATCGACCACCGTATCAGCGAGCCCTCCAACGCGGGCGACGACGGGGATCGCGCCATAGCGCTGGGCGATAAGCTGGACGAGACCGCACGGTTCGAAACGGGACGGAATCAGGATGGCATCCGCCCCGCTGTAGACGGCCCGTGCCAGAGGTTCGGAATAGCCGATGAACACGCCGACCCTGCCTGAATGGGCCGCTTGCGCTGCCTCGCAGGCGGCAGCGAGTTCGGCCTCGCCCTGGCCGAGGATGACGAGCTGAGCACCGGTGTCGAAGAGGGCGGGAAGTGCCTCGAGCACAAGGTCGATCCCCTTCTGCCAAGTAAGGCGGCCGATGAAGGCGAACAGCGGCCCGGTCCTGTTCGCATCGAGGCCGAACCGTTCGGCGAGAAGAGCGGCATTGGCGGAGCGCGGAGAGGGGTCATCGGCGAAAAACCGCGCGGCGATGTGAGGGTCGTTTGCCGGGTTCCATTCCTCCACATCGAGCCCGTTGCGGATGCCGAACAGCACCTCCGCCCGTCCGCGCAACAACCCGTCAAGCCCCATGCCGCCTTCCGGAGTGAGGATCTCCTCAGCATAGGTGGGAGAGACGGTGGAGAGCGCATCCGCATACCACAGCCCCGCCTTGAGGAACCCGACACCGCCGTGGAACTCCACCCCGTCGATAGCGAAGGCCGAAGCAGGAAGGCCAAGGAGCGGGAAGAGATCGGAGCCGAACCGGCCCTGGAAGGCGAGATTGTGCACGGTGAACAGAGACGGGATGGCCGGGCCTTTGGTGTAACGAAGATGGGCGGGCACCAGCCCCGCTTGCCAGTCGTGCGCATGCACGACATCCACACAGAGGGCGTGTGCGACCCTCGCGGCCGCCGACCCGAGGGCGGCGAAGCGCAGGCCGTTGTCCGGCCAGTCCGTTCCATCCGGCGCAAGGTACGGATTGCCGGGGCGATCGAAGAGCTGCGGGGAGTCGAGGACCAGAAGATCAAGCCCGGCTGCCCGGCCGCGGAGCACGCGCGCTGGGCCTCCCGGCAGGTCTTGCCAGGCGGCGATCTCGTGCGCCCCTTCAAGCGCGTCGCACACCGCGGGATAGCCCGGCACCAGCGTGGTGACGGCAATGCCCAACGGGGAAAGCGCGGCAGGCAAGGCGCCAACAACATCGGCGAGCCCGCCGGTCTTGATCAGCGGGTAGACTTCAGAGGCGACGGCAAGGACGGAGAGCGTCACGACGGTGAACCGAGCCGGTCGATCATCGTCTGCGTAATCAAGCAAATGCCCCGCGCGGTGCGGCGGAAGCGTCGTGCGTCTTCAACTGGATCCTCGCCGACGACAAGGCCCGGCGGGATGCGCACGCCGCGATCAACCACGACATGCGAAAGACGTGCGTGGCGCCCGATGTCGACCTGCGGCAGCACCACCGCTCCCGACAGCCGCGCATAGGAATGGACATGCACGCCGGTGAACAGAAGCGAACGGTGAACGAAGGCGCCCGAGATAATGCAACCTCCCGAGACAAGGGAAGAAACGGCCTGGCCGCGGCGACCTTCCTCGTCGTGCACGAACTTCGCAGGCGGCACGACTTCGCCGTAAGTCCAGATCGGCCAGTTTTGGTCGTAGAGGTCGAGATCGGGCACGACGTCGGTAAGGTCGATGTTCGCCTCCCAGTAGGCGTCAATGGTGCCGACATCGCGCCAGTACGGCGCTGCCTCGTCGCGCGAACGCACGCAGGAGCGCTCGAAGGCATGCGCGTATGCCCTTCCCTGCTGGACGATGCGGGGGATCAGGTCGCGACCGAAATCGTGCGATGAGGATTCATCCGCCGCGTCCTGCCTCAGTACGTCGAAGAGATAGTCGGTGTCGAACACGTAGATGCCCATCGAGGCGAGCGCGAGATCGGGGGCGCCTGGCATGGCCGGCGGATCGGCTGGCTTCTCGATGAAGTCCTTGATGCGACCCGTGTCGTCGACAGCCATCACGCCGAGCGCCGTCGCCTCTGTGCGCGGCACAGCGATGCAAGCGACTGTCGCTTCCGCCCCCGAGCGCACATGCTCCTGCAGCATCACCTCGTAGTCCATTTTGTAGACGTGATCGCCGGCGAGGATGACGACGTGGCGCGGCGCGTGGTCGGCGATGATGTCGATGTTTTGGAACACGGCATCCGCTGTGCCGCGATACCAGAGGTGTTCAGATACGCGCTGCGAGGCGGGCAGGATGTCGAAGCTCTCGTTGCGTTCGGGGCGGAAGAAGCTCCAGCCCCTCTGCAAATGGCGGATCAGGCTGTGCGCCTTGTATTGGGTGGCGACCGCGATGCGGCGGATGCCGGAGTTCAGCGCATTGGAGAGGGCGAAGTCGATGATGCGCGACTTGCCGGCGAAGAAGACGGCCGGCTTGGCGCGGCGGTCGGTGAGCTCCATCAGACGCGAACCGCGCCCGCCTGCGAGTACGAAGGCCATGGCGGTACGCGCGAGTGGCCCTGGCGTCGTCTCGCGTCCCTGCACCATGCCTCTGGTTCCCTGCCCCCTTGGTTCGGCGTGATGCTAGCGCGATCCGTCGCGGAAACGCCAAGAGCGAGCGCGCTGTGGGTTCAGGCGGCGTCCACGGGCACGGCCGGACGTGAGGGTTCAGCAGCTGGGCCCAGGCGGCGTGGCAGCGGGATATCCCATACTTTGGCGGCGTATTCCGCGATCGCGCGGTCGGCCGAAAACCAGCCCATGGCGGCAATGTTGTGGATCACGGCACGCTGCCACTTCGCCTGGTCGCGCCAGAGCGCGTCCGCGGCCCGTTGCGCTGCCCAATAGGACTCGAAATCGGCCGCTAACATGAAGCGGTCCTCGCCGCGGATGGAGTCGACCAGCACGCGATAACGTGCCGGATCGTCCGGCGACCAGGCACCGGCGGCAAGCGCCTCTAAGACCGCGCCCAAACGAGGCGACTTCGCAATCTCCGCCGCCCCGCCGACCCATTGCGCCCGACGTGCGGTCACCTCCTCCGCGGAGAGGCCGAAGAGAAACATGTGCTCTTCGCCGATTCGTTCGGCCATCTCCACCGTGGCACCGTCGCGGGTGCCGATGGTGAGCGCGCCATTCAGCGCAAGCTTCATATTGCCGGTGCCAGAGGCTTCCATCCCGGCAGTGGAGATCTGTTCGGAAAGGTCAGAAGCGGGAATAACCGTTTCGGCGATAGAGACGTTGTAGTTGGGGATGAACACGACTTTCAGCAGGTCGCGCACAACGGGGTCGTCTGCCACTTTGCGCGCAACGTCATGGACGAGCCGGATGATCAGTTTCGCCCGCCAGTAGGAAGCGGCTGCTTTGCCGGAGAAGATTTTTACCCGCGGCACCCAGCCGGCGCCGGGATCGGCTTTGATCGCGTCGTAGAGGGCGATCGCCTCGAGCAGGTTCAACAGTTGGCGCTTGTACTCGTGAATGCGCTTGATATGCACGTCGAACATTGCGCTAGGGTCGAGACGCACCCCGAGATCACGCTTGATCATGTCGGCAAGGGCTTGCTTGTTGCGCCTCTTCACCGCGGCCATCGCGGCCTGCAGCCCCGCATCCTCCGCGCGTGGGCGCAGGGCCTCGAGCGATTCGGCCTCGTCGCGGAAGCGCGGGCCGATCGTCTGTTCGATCAGCTCAGCAAGCGGCCGGTTTGCCTGGAACAACCATCGTCGAAACGAGATGCCGTTGGTGATGCTGACGATTCGCCCGGGTGCGATGCGATCGAGGTCGTGGAACACCGTGCGGCTGAGAAGTTTCGTATGCAGGGCGGATACGCCGTTTGTGCAATGCGAGCCGATGAAGGCAAGATGCGCCATGCGTACGCGGCGCTCCATATTCTCGTGGATCAGCGAGACCGAAGCGACGAGGCGATCATCTTTCGGAAAGCGGACGCGCACATCCTCGAGATGTTGGGCATTGATCAGATAGATGATCTGCATATGCCGCGGCAGCACCTTCTCCATCAGCCATACAGGCCAGGATTCTAGGGCTTCGGGCAGCAGGGTATGGTTGGTGTAGGCGATGGCGCGGCGGGTGATGTTCCAGGCATCGTCCCAGGCCACACCATGCTGGTCGATGCAAAGCCGCATCAGTTCCGCCACGGCAATTGCGGGGTGAGTGTCATTCAGCTGGATTGCCACCTTGTCGGGTAGCGAAGAAAGGTCCTGATAGACGCGGAGATGGCGTCGGATCAGGTCCTGCAGCGCGGCTGAGGCGAAAAAGTACTGCTGGCGCAGGCGCAACTCCTGGCCCGCGGTCGTCTCGTCGCCGGGGTAGAGAACCTTACTGATCGATTCGAGCCTCGCGCGATGCGCGATCGCGCCGACGTGATCGCCTTTGTTGAACGCTTCAAGCAGAAGCGGGTCGGGCGCGCGGGCCGACCACAACCTGAGCGTGCTCATCGACCGTCCGCGCCAACCCACGATCGGCGTGTCGTAGGCGACCGCGAGTACGGTTTCAGCCGGCTGCCAGCGATGCGGCCCGAGCGGATCCGAGCCAAGGGGCACAGCAGACCCGCCGAAGCCGATCTCGTGCGCGATTTCGGGCTTGGCGAATTCCCAAGGGTTGCCGCAAGCCAGCCAGTCCTCCGGATATTCGTGCTGCCAGCCATCTGCGATCACCTGGCGGAACAGGCCATGATCGTACCGTATACCGTACCCGAAGGCGGGAATCCCGAGCGAGGCCATACTCTCGAGGAAGCAGGCGGCGAGGCGGCCGAGGCCGCCATTGCCGAGTGCCGCGTCCGGTTCGGCCTGACGCATGCGTTCGAGGGTCACGCCGAGGGGGGCGAGGGCATCGTTGACGGCCTCGGTGAGGCCGAGATTGTCGATGCTGTCGCGCAACAGCCGCCCAATCATGAACTCGAGGCTGAGGTAGTAGACCTGCTTGGCGCCGCTTTCGTAGGCCATGCGATTGGTCGCGATCCAGCGGTCGACGAAGCGTTCGCGGATGGCGAGCGCAGTGGCAACGAACCAAGCGTGGTCTGATGCCGATTGGCTAGAGCGACCGAGATCGTAGGTTAGCTTGCGCACGATCGCAGCGCGCAAGGTGGAGGGGTCGATCGAGGCCGTCGCGGCCGGAGTGGTCAACGTGTCCAAGAAGCCTCCGTGGCCATGGTCATGGCGCTGTCTGCTGCGTCGCTGCACTGCAACCAAGGCATGATACCCCCAGCCGCGGAAAAGGGCGACGAGTTTGCGGTCGTCTTAGCCTTCCGCCGCAATCGCCGCGCCGAGCAAAAGGGCGGCATGAGCGGGCACCCAAAGCACGCTTGGCACCTCAGCCGCTGCTATGGGATCCGCCTCGCTGGCGCTATCGACCAGCACACGCCAGGGCAGGGGCGGGTGCGGAAGGCGCACCGTGGCCCCCTCTGCGCTGCCGTTGAGGATAAGAAGCGTGGCTTGCACGCTGCCTTTCTCTGTCCGCGCCAGCCGGCGCAGCACGATCAGGTGCCCTTGTTGCTGCCAAGCGTGCGGCGTCATCGGCTGCCCCTCTGCGTCGAACCAGGCGATGTCGGCGAGCCCAGGCAGCGGCTCGTCCGTGCCGTGCGGGAAACGCGCAAGACGGAGGGGCGCCCACTCGGCGCGGAGCGCGATCAGCCGGGCCGTGAAGCGGTGCAACGCAACGGCGTCGGGGAGGCAGGCGCGGTCCCAATCGAGCCAGCTCGTCTCATTGTCCTGGCAGTAGGCGTTGTTGTTGCCTTTCTGCGTGCGGCGAACCTCGTCGCCGGCAAGCAGCATTGGCGTGCCGTTGGCGGCGAGAAGGGTGGTGAGCAGGGCGCGGGCAATCGCCTGACGGCGGATGTCGATGGCAGGGTCGTTCGTTTCTCCCTCCACGCCCCAGTTGCGGCTGAAGTTAACGTCCCGACCGTCGCGATTGTTCTCGCCATTCGCCTCGTTGTGCTTGCGTTCGTAGGCCGTGAGGTCGAACAGGGTGAAGCCGTCATGCGCGGTGATGAAGTTCACGCTCGCCCAAGGGCGGCGGCCGGCGCGGTCAAACAGGTCTGCCGAGCCGGCGAGGCGGGCGGCGAGGTCGGGGCGAATGTTCGCATCCCCTGCCCAGAACCGCCGGGCACAGTCGCGGAAACGGTCGTTCCACTCCGAAAGCCCAGGCGGGAAACGGCCCAGGGCATAGCCTCCGGGCCCGAGGTCCCAGGGCTCGACGATCAGTTTCAGCGTCGAGAGGAGGGGGTCCTGGCGCAGAGCGGACAGGAAGGCGGCACACGGGTCAAAAGCACCGTCGCGACCGCGCGCGAGGGTGGCACCAAGGTCGAAGCGGAAACCGTCGATACCGTAACAAATCGCCCAGTGGCGAAGGCAATCAAGCGCCCATTGGAGAACGCGCGGGTGTGAGAGGTTGAGTGTGTTGCCGCAACCCGTGTCGTTGACGTAACGAGCGCGGTCGGCACTGTCGAGCCGGTAGTAGGAGGCGTTGTCGAGCCCCCTCCAGGAGAGGGTGGGGCCGCGATGGTCTCCCTCGCCGGTGTGGTTAAGAACGATGTCGAGGATGACCTCGATGCCGGCGGCGTGCAGGGCACGGACCGTGGTGCACAACGCTGCCCGGTCCTCCGCAGCGGGCAGGTAGCGGGGTTCAAGGGCGAAGTGGCAGAGCGTCTGGTAACCCCAGTGGTTAACAAGCCCGCGCTCGACCAGGTATCGGTCGTGCAGGATCGCCTGCACGGGCATCAGCTCGACCGCGGTCACGCCGAGCCCCGTCAAGTGGTCGAGGATCGCGGGGTGGGCGAGAGCGGCGATGGTGCCGCGTAGCCGCTGCGGTACGGCCGGATGGCGGATGGTCAGCCCGCGCACATGCGCTTCATAGATCACGGTGCGGTCCCAGGGGATGCGCGGGCGGTCGTCGGGGGCGGGGGAATCGGCCACCACCACCGCCTTCGGCACGAAAGGCGCGCTGTCGCGTGCATCAGGTATCCGCTCGCCACCTGTGAGCGCATCGTGCCAGCGCAAGGCGCCGCGAATCTGCCGCGCGTAGGGGTCGATCAGCAGTTTGGCCGGGTTGAAGCGATGCCCGGCCGGTGGGTCGAAGGGGCCGTATGCACGCAGACCGTAAACGAGCCCGGGGCCTGCGCCCGGCAGGTAGCCGTGCCAGATCTCATCCGTCCATTCGGGCAGGGCAAGCCGCGCCAGTTCCTGTTCGCCCCGCTCGTCGAAGAGGCAGAGCTCGACCTTCGTCGCGTGGGCGGAGAAGACGGCGATGTTCACGCCTGCGCCGTCCCAGCTGGCGCCGAGCGGCCAGGGGCGGCCGGGGAGTAGGCGGTTGGGAAAGGGAGAGGACATGCCCCCAGTTCACGCGGGCGGACGGGCGTGCGCAACGCTGCATGTTGCCCAGCCCCACCCTGCCCATATCGCGGCCATGGACCCGATCGCCCTCTACGTGCACTGGCCCTTCTGCCTCTCGCGCTGCCCTTACTGCGACTTCAACGCCCATGTGCGCGAGCGCATCGACGAGGTGCGCTTCCGCCGCGCGCTTTTGGCCGATCTCGCCTTCGAAGCGGCGCGGGTGGGGCCTAGGCGACTCGTTTCGCTATTTCTCGGCGGCGGCACGCCGTCTTTGATGTCGCCCGAGACAGTGGCGGTGATCATCGACGCCGCACGGGCGGCCTTTCCGCCCGAGGGCGAACCCGAAATCACGCTCGAGGCCAACCCGAGCTCGGTCGAGGTTGCGAGGCTGCGCGGATACCGAGAGGCCGGGGTGAACCGGATCTCGCTCGGCGTCCAGGCGCTGGACGACGCCGCCCTCGCCTTCCTCGGCCGACGCCACTCTGCGGCGCAGGCCCTAGCCGCGCTCGACCATGCGCGGGCGATTTTTCCCCGTGTCTCGTTCGACCTGATCTACGCGCGGCCCGGCCAAACCGAGGCTGGCTGGCGGGCGGAATTGCGCACTGCCCTGGCGTTTGGGCTTGACCATCTGTCGCTCTACCAGCTGACGATTGAACCCGGCACGCCCTTCGCGCGGGCCCATGCTCGCGGCGAAATCGCATTGCCCGACGATGCCACTCAGGCCGTGCTCCTCGCGGCGACAGAGGAGGAGGCGGGGCGGGCGGGGCTCCTCTTTTATGAGGTGTCGAACTGTGCGAGGCCTGGGGCGGAGAGCCGGCACAACCTCGTTTATTGGCGTTACGAGCCCTATCTCGGGGTAGGGCCTGGCGCGCATGGGCGAGCGCCGGTCGGCGACAGCTTGCTGGCAACGCGACGCGTGCGGGCCCCCGAAGCCTGGATGGATCAGGTCGAGCGGCTCGGGCACGGGGTGGCGGAAGAGGAGGCGCTCGATCCGCCGACCAAAGCGCGCGAGGCGCTGCTGATGGGGCTGAGGCTCGCCGAGGGGGTGAAGGCGCAGGCGTTTCGCGCCCGCACGGGGGTGGCGCTCGAGGAGGCGGTAGACCCGCGTGGCCTCGCCCTCGCGCAGGCAGAGGGCTGGGTGGAGAGGCGTCCCGATGGGGTGCTCGCCACCACGGCGGCAGGGCGGCTGAGGCTGGACGCGCTGCTGCCTTTGCTCGTGCGCTGAACGGTCAACCGACGAAAGCCTGGTCCCGTGCTGCTCGCAGCGCGGCGGCGAAGGCGGCGCGGTGCTTCGCCAGCGGCCGGTCCCTCGCCGATCGCGTTCAGGATGGGGCAGCTTGGAAACCGGGGGAGCGGAACCAGTCGCCGAGCATGGCGAAGCCAACGAGCAGACGGTCCTTGGCCGGGCCCGGGGTTTTGGCGAGACGGGCGGAGAACCTGGCGCTCCAGCCGCGGCTGTGGCAGTCGAGCACGGCCTCGACCAGCGCCTCCTCCGATCTGAACAGGCGGTAGAGGGTGGATTGGCGACCTTGCCTTCGGCGAGGATCGCCTCGATTCCCGTGCTGAAGATCCCGCGCGCGCAGATCAGCCGTTCAGCGGCGGTGAGGAGGCGGGAGCGGGCCTCGTCCGTGCGGCTGAGCCCGTAGCTTGGCACGCCAACCATCGTCTGCGGGGTGGCCGAAACCGGTGCAGCAGGCGCATCGATTCGAGGGATGTGCGGCACGCGCGAGCAGTCCTGAGCCCGGTTGGGAAGGCGCAGCGCGGGCATATTCCCTCACGGGATGCATGGCACGGCGCCAACGAACAAAGTAGACTGACCTGTCTGTACGCTTCCTTTTGGAAAGAATTCCTTTTGGAAAGAATGATTTGTACTCTGTGCAAACGTGTTTTATTGAATAAAACTGCTGGCCCGACCCCGGCGTCGGACCCCGGCGTCGCAGGCGCACCACTATGACCCGACGGGGCGGAGGCGCCTACGTCCAAATCAACACCTTGTCGAACCGCTACCGGCGCGGCTCAGGCCCCGTCCTCGCCGAGATCTCGTTCGAAATCGCTCCTGGCAGCCGCGTCGCCCTGATCGGCCGCTTCGGCTGCGGCAAATCCACCCACCTCCACCTCATCGCTGGACTCGCCACGCCCAGCGCCGGCGCCCTCCACATCGACGGCCGCCGCGTCAGCGGCCCCGACCCCGTGCGGGTGGTAATTTTCC
>CALLUO010000094.1 GCA_938010425.1 uncultured Elioraea sp. | reverse complement strand
GCGCGCGGCGACCTTGCTGGGCATCTCGCTGGGCTGGCCGCAGAGAGCGGCGGCGGTGAGGTGCTGCTAGTGCCGAACGCCGACCTCGCCGTCATCCGCCTCGCCCGCGCCGCTGGCGCCCCACCCTTCGTGCTTGCGCAGGCCAGCGCGTTTCGAGTCGGGCTTGGGCGCTTGCTGCGCCTGCTCGCCGAGCCTGATCTCGCTGCCCCAATCCTGTTTGTCGGGTCGCCGCATCGCGCGCCGCGCCTTGCTGCCGCCGCACGCGCCCTCGGCCTCGCCTCCCTCGCCGTGGCGGAGATTGCAGACTCGCGCACCCTCGCCGCCCTACTCGCCCGGCTGCGCGAAAGGCCGCGGGGAGAGGCGCCTCCCCTGGGAGCGGAGGACCTTGCGCGGGCCATCGCCGGCGGGGCAATCGTGAACCGCTACCAGCCCCAGGTTCGCCTCGACGACGGCACACCGGTCGCGCTGGAGGCGCTGGCGCGATGGGAACACCCGCTGCACGGGTTGATCGGGGCTGCCGAGTTCATACCTCTGGCGGAACGGACAGGACTTGCCGCCGCACTCGGCCACCGCGTCGTGCAGCAGGCGGTAGCCGACGTCGCCGCCTTGCACACAGCGCAGCTGCCCTACACGGTCGCCCTCAACCTTCCGCTCGATGTCCTGCTCGACGCGCACCTTGCCGATCAGCTTTCAGCCACGTGCGCGGCGGGCAGGCTGCCGGCCGAAGCGCTGACCATTGAACTGACAGAGAGCCAGATCGCGCGCGACCTCGAAGCGGTGCGCGAGGCGGCGATGAGGTTGCGCGCTTTGCGCTTCGGCGTCTCCATCGATGACTTCACCCCGTCCGAAGCGCAGGCCGGGCTCGTTGCGCTGCCGTTTACGGAAATGAAGCTCGACCGTTCGCTTGTCCTCGACGCTCTGAGGGATCGTGGCCACCGCGCCGCGCTTGCCGAGCTCGTGCGCCGCGCGCACGACCGCGGGCTCGCTGTGGTGGCGGAAGGGGTGGAGACGCCGCAGGCCTGGGCCGTGGCGCAGGAAATCGGTGCCGATCTCGCTCAGGGCTGGATGGTGGGCAGACCCCTGCCGGCCGGGGCCGTCGCCGCCTGGACAGCAGCCTGGGGTGCGAGTGGGCCTGTGTGACACACACATGGAAAGAGCGCGCCGCACCACCTTCGCTCTTGCCTCTCTGCCCGCCGACCACGCAGGCTTTTTCTGTCCAGCCCGCCGCTCGCGCGCGGGGAACGGCCGCGTCATCGATCAACACGCATCGCGCCAGTCGCGCGACCGGGCGGAAGGAATAGTATTTGCATCCCGCCCTACGCGCTGCTTTGCTGGCAGAGCCGCTGTGGCCTTCGTTCTCATCTCTGCGCTCTCTGTCACGCCTGCCGCCGCGCAGGAGCGCGTGCGATGGGGTGTGCCGATTGCCTTCGACTCCAATCTCACCGCGCTCAGCGACACCCTGCCCTGGGTGGCTGATCGGCTGCGCGCGATGTCCGGCGGGCGGATCGATCTGCGCGTGCAGGAACCGGGCACCGTCATTCCCGCCCTCGGCGTGTTCGATGCAGTGAGCGAAGGCAAGGTCGACGCCGGCTACACCTGGATGGACTACGAAATTGGCAAGGTCCCTGCCTCCGCCCTGTATGGCGCCACCCATTCGGCATGGAGGCGCTCGAGTTCTCTGCCTAGTCCTGGTTCCACGTCGGTAAGGATCTGCTCGAGCGGATCTAGACGCGGCACAAGGTGGTGCCGATCTTTTGCGGTGCGATCAGCCCCGAAGGAGCCGGCTGGTTCCGCCAGGAAATCACTTCGCTCGACCAGGTGCGGGGTCTGCGCTTCCGGGCTGCAGGCTTGGGCGGGCGGATTTGGGAGCGTGACGGCGCCTCCGTACAGCTGATCCTTGGCCCGAAACTTTACCACGCGCTTCAGCGCGGCGTGCTCGACGGCACTGAGTTCTCCTTGCCCACGGTCGACGAACAACTCGGCTTCCATCGGGTGGCGCGCTTCCTCCACCTGCCAGGCTTCCACCAGCCGACGACGAACCAGTTCCTCTATGTCAACAAGCGGGTCTGGGATGGGCTGCAGCCAGCGACTCGCGCGATGATCGAGACCGCCTGCCAGGCGGGTGTGGCTTACGCCATGGCGCGCGCTGAGGCGCTGCAAGGTGCTGCGCTGAACCGCTTTCGCGAGCAGGGAATCACGGTGTCGCAGCTGCCGCGCGACGTGCTGCAGCGCCTGCAGGCGGCGACCAAGGAGGTGCTGGAGGAGCAGGCGGCGCGCGATGCCGATTTCCGTGAGGTGCTGGAAAGTATGCGCCGCTTCCAGGCAGAGCACGCACCCTGGAAGCAGCTTGGCTATTTGCCGCGCGACTGGCCGTTGACGCGCTGAGGCGCTAACGGCTCAGCGGCACCGGCGGCCGACGCCGTGAGCAAGCCGATCGCTGGCTCTCCCGGCGGGGCGGCGAAAGGCCACCTCGCTGGCCTGCCGCCTTGTCCGCCCGCCGATGCGATCGAGCGGGTCGTACACTGGGTTGGGATCGTCTTCGCCTTCGTCTGGCTCTTGCTCGTCCTCGTCACCGTCACCGCCGTTCTCGAGCGCTACGCCCCGCCGGTGACGGCGGCGATGGCGGCGATCTTCGGCCGCAACCCGGGCACGGCTTTGAGCGAACTCCAGTGGCACCTCTACGCCGCCGGCTTCCTGGTTGGGCTCTCCTTCGCCATGGTGCGCGGCGCGCATGTGCGGGTGGATGTGCTGGCGGAGAGGCTCCCGTTGCGCGCCCGTGCCTGGATCGAACTCTTGGGCACGCTGCTCTTCCTCACCCCCTTCATCGTCTTCGTCCTCCTCTACGCCGTGCCGTTCGTCGAGCGCTTAAGGCGGCTGAACGAGGTGTCGCCCTCTCCTGGCGGACTGGGCGCGCGCTGGCTGATCAAGTCGTTCCTCCTGATCGGCTTCGGCCTTCTCGGCCTCGCCGCGCTCGCCCGTCTCATCCGACTGGCCGACTTCCTCTTACGCCGTCGCCCCGCCTGACCTGTTCCGGAACCGCCAGCCATGCTCGAGACTTACGAGATCCTCGTCATCGGGCTGATGGCGAGTTTCATACTGCTTATCTTCACGGGCTACCCGATCGCCTGGGTGCTGGCAGGGGTGTCGTTCTGGTTCGTCGTCCTCGCGCTCTGGGGGGCGGAGGCGATGGAGTGGGACACGTTCATGCTGGATCGCTGGATCCGCTTCGGGGTGATCGTCGATCGCATCTGGTCACAAATGCAAAACAACGTTTTGGTCGCCTTGCCCAACTTTATCTTCATGGGGCTGATGCTTGAGAAGTCCGGCGTCGCTGAGCGGCTGATGCAGGCTTTCACGCGCCTGTTCGGGTCGTTGCAGGGCGGGCTTGCGCTTGCGGTCTGCGCAATCGGCATCCTGCTCGCCGCCTCGACGGGCATCGTCGGCGCCTCGGTGGTGCGCGGCTTGGGCTTCGACCCGGTGTGGTTTGTCGTCGTCTTCGCGGTGATGCTGCAAACGTCCTTTCTCACCCCTCCGGTCGGCTTCTCGCTCTTCTATCTCAAAGGGGTTGCGCCGCCGCAGGTGTCGACGAAGGACATCTACCTTGGCGTCGTTCCCTTCGTCGCCGTCCAGCTTCTGGTCGTCTTCATAATCTTCGAGTTTCCCGATCTCGTGCTCTGGTTGCCGCGCGAGGTGTACGGACGCTGAGCCGGCGGAGGATGGATCGTCAGCCTGCCCACACCTCCTCGTAGAGGGCGATGATCTCCTCCTTCGTCGGCACGCGCGGGTTGTTGCCGGGGCTGCCCGAGGCGAGGGCCTGGTCGGCCATCGTCGGCAGCAGGGCGCGCCAGGCCGCCTCGTCGAGCCCGTAGGTCTTCGGCGACGGCACGGCGAGGTCGCGATTGAGTGCCTCGAGTTCGGCGACCAGCTTGCGTGAGGCCACCTCGTCGGTGTCGTCCTCGTGCGCCACCCCCATGGCGCGCGCAGCCTCGGCGTAGCGGGGCAGGGCGGCGGGCAGGGAGAAGCGCGTCACCGCCGGCAGCAGCATGGCGTTGGAGAGACCGTGCGCGACGTGGAAATGGGCGCCGATGGGGCGGCTCATGCCGTGCACGAGGGCGACCGAGGCGTTGGAAAAGGCGAGCCCGGCGAGGGTGGCGCCGAGCATCATCGCCTCGCGTGCCAGCGCGTTGCGCGGTTCGGCATAGGCGGTGCGCAGGTTGCGCGCGATCAGCGCCATCGCGCGCAACGCATAGGTGTCCGAGACCGGGTTGGCGCGGCGCGACACGTAGGCCTCGAGAGCGTGGGTAAGGCTGTCGATGCCGGTGTCGGCCGTGGTGCGTGGGGGAACGGTGAAGGTCAGTTCGTAATCGACGATCGCAGCGGCCGGCAGGGCGGCAAGCCCCGCGATCAGCATCTTCTCATTCCGTTCCGTATCCGTGATGACGGTGAAGCGCGTCACCTCGCTCCCCGTCCCCGCGGTGGTGGGGATGGCGATGATCGGCAGCGCCTCGAGGTCGGCCGAGTGGGGAACCTTCCAATCCCGCATCTTGCCTCCGCCAGCGGCGAGGATGGCGATCGCTTTCGCGGTATCGAGCGAGGAGCCGCCGCCGAAGCCGATCAGGCAGTCGATGTCGCCTGCAGCGCGCAGCGCCGACACCCCGGCCTCCACCACCGTGTCGGTCGGGTCGGGCACGGTGTCGCTGAACAGAGGCAGGTTGATCCCGGCCTCGGCGAGCGGGTCGAGCAGACGCCGCACCAGGCCCGAGGAGACCAAGAACGGGTCGGTCACCACCATGGGGCGGGCGAGGTGGAGCGTGTTTAGGAGATCGGCGACGCGCGACACCGCTCCGCCGCCCACCAGCATCACTCTCGGCGAGACGATCGACGCCACCATAGCGTTTCCTCAGCAGGCGCCGTTGTTGAAGAAACGTGAAACTAGCGCGCGCTTCACCCGGCGTTAACCAGCGCCGGTCGATGCTTCCCAAGCGACCGTAGGGATGGAGGGGCCGATGTCCGCGTGGTGGATGCTTCTGATCGTGCCGGTAGTTGCGTCCAGCTTCGTGCTCGTCGCCGCCACGTTTGGCGTGCCGGCTCCGGCTGCCATGGTTGCTTTGCTGCCGCTGCTTGCCGTGGCCCTTGTTGGCTGGCTGACAGTGGCAGCAGGGGGCGAGGTCGCGCTGTTGGCTGGGCTGCTGACAGCCACTGTGCTGGTTGCGGGCCTCCTGAAACGGGCCGCCGCCCGCGCCCGCTGATACCGCCCGCAGCCCATCGGCCCGACCGCGCGCGGCAGGGGCAAACGAACCGCGGTGCCGGCAGGCCGTGCCGCCATGGCAGCCGCGGGTGCTGCAAGCCAAAGCACAGAGGGCACGCCTGCTTTCGCTTGACGACCCGCTCCTGCCGTGCTGCATGGCCGCGGCCAGTGCCGCGCACTCTTTGCCTAGGCACGCGGCATCGGACGATCCGTGACAGAGACCGACCACACCCAAGCCGGCGACACACCGGCGAATGGCCCAGGCGGAAGCCTCGGCCCCAAGCGCGTTGAGCCTGCGACCCCCGCCCAGGACAGCGCAGAGGCGGCAGCCACCCAGGCCACGTTTGGGTCGACCCTCACCGCGCGCGTCGCGACCGACGCCTCCGGGCCGGCGAAAGACGCCGCCGACACGTCTGCCGAACCCATGGGCGAGTCCATGGCCAGCCGGGCAACAGCGGGCGGGACGGGCCCTGTGCAACCTGCCGGTACAGACACCGAGGCCGCGCAACCAACGGCAAAGGCAGAGGAGGTTTCCGCGCCGCCTCGCTCCACCTTCGCCGACCTCGGCCTCTCGGAGCCCGTGCTGCGCGCGGTGGCGGACGCTGGCTACCTGCACCCCACCCCGATCCAGGAGCAGGCGATCCCCCTCGTGCTGATGGGGCGGGATGTGCTCGGCTGCGCCCAGACCGGCACCGGCAAGACGGCCTCCTTCACCCTGCCGATGCTGGACATTTTGTCCTCGGGCCGATCGCGCGCGCGGATGCCGCGCGCTCTCATCCTTGAGCCCACGCGCGAACTCGCCGCCCAGGTCGCCGACAATTTCGTCAAGTATGCGAAATATCTCCGCTTCGACTACGCGCTGATCATCGGCGGCGAAAGCATGAGCGAGCAGGCCGCACGGCTCGCCCGCGGGGTAGATGTGCTGATTGCCACCCCTGGCCGCCTCCTTGACGTGTTCGAGCGGGGCGGTCTTCTGCTCACCGACGTGCGTATCCTCGTCATCGACGAGGCCGACCGGATGCTCGACATGGGTTTTATTCCGGATGTCGAGCGCATCGTCTCGCTTTTGCCCCGCATGCGGCAGACGCTTTTTTTCAGCGCAACCATGCCGCCGGAGATCAAGCGTCTGGCGGACGCCTTCCTGCACAACCCCAAAATCATCACCGTGGCACCTCCCGCCACCGTGGCTGCGACCGTTGAACAGCACCTCGCCCTGGTTCGCGAACACGACAAGCGCGAGGCGCTGCGCCGCCTGCTTCGTTCCGAGGACGTGAAGAACGCTCTGATCTTCTGCAACCGCAAGCGCGACGTCGCTATCCTTTGCCGCTCCCTGCTCCGCCACGGGTTCGATGCCGCGATGCTGCACGGAGATATGACGCAGCCGAAACGGATGGAGACGCTTGAGCGGTTCAAGGCCGGGCAGGTCCGCCTTCTCGTTTGCTCCGACGTCGCCGCGCGCGGCATCGACATCGAGGGCTTAAGCCACGTCTTCAATTTCGACGTGCCGATCCACCCCGAAGATTACGTGCATCGCATCGGCCGCACCGGCAGGGCTGGCCAATCGGGACGTGCCTTCACCCTCGCCACTGTCGAGGACGACGACCGGCTTTCCGCGATCGAGAAGCTGATCGGTAAGCCGATCCCGCGGATCCAGATCGAAGGGCTTGATCCGGTCAGTCTCGATCTCGATCGCCCCCGCGAGGCGGCGCGCGGGCGTGCTGGCCGGCGCGGCAAGCCCTTGGCCGAATCCCGCGCGCCAGCGCGAGGCCGAGGCGGGCGTGCGCGGCAAGAGGCGCGGACAGAGAGCGAGCCGAAGCGAGCCGTCCGCCAACAGGCGGACCGGCCCACGCTGCACGCGGAGCCGAAGACAGAGGATCGGGTGGTCGGTTTCGGCGGCTTCGTGCCCGACTTTATCCTCCGCCCCGCCCGCCGCCTGCCTGCCTCCGCCCCCGCAGAGGACGAGGCCGAGGATCAGGCCGCCTAAGCCTCGCCCAAGGCACACCCGCCCTGCGTTGATTCGACCCCTCACCCTCGCCCGCCTCCGCTACACCCCCCGCCCTCGCCCCGGCCTGGCGGATCTTCCGTCACCGGGGCGAAGCCGTCTCGGCTGCGGGGCGTGAGCCCCGGAACGGCCGTCCGAGCCCCCTCCCCACCGCGCTGGGCCGTCGGCGCGCGTCCGTGTCGCGGAGGATCCCGCTATGCGCGAATGTCCCATCCATGCCCGCTTCGCCGGCCCGATCGTGATGATCGGCTTCGGTTCGATCGGCAAAGGCACCCTGCCGCTCATCCTCCGCCACATCGACGCACCACGCGAGCGAATGGTGGTGATCGACGCAGATGATTCGGCGCGCAACCTCGCCGAATGCGAGGGCGTACGCTTCAGGCGCCTCGCCCTGACCCGTGACAACCTTCGCCGCGAGCTTTCGCCTCTGCTCGCGGGCGGCGGGTTCTGCGTCAACCTCTCGGTTGAAGTCTCCTCGGTCGCGCTGATTGCGCTGTGCCGCGAGGTGGGCGCGCTGTACATCGACACCTGCGTCGAGCCCTGGCCTGGCGGCTACACTGACCCCTCCCTTTCGCCGACCGAGAGATCGAACTACGGGCTGCGCGAAGCAGCGCGCTCGCTTCGCCGGCCGGGGATCGCGGATCCGACCGCGCTGATCGCGCACGGCGCCAACCCCGGCATGGTCAGCCATTTCGTCAAGCAAGCGCTGCTCAACCTAGCCGAAGACCTCGGCCATCAGGTCGACGAACCGCGCACTCAGGCCGGCTGGGCGCGGCTCGCGCGCGACCTTGGCGTGAAGGGCGTCCACATCGCCGAACGCGACACGCAGCGCGCCAGCATGCCGAAGCGCCTGGGCGAGTTCGTCAACACCTGGTCGATCGAGGGCTTTCTCGGCGAAGGCATGCAGCCAGCCGAGCTCGGTTGGGGCACGCACGAGCGCTGGCTGCCGCCCGAGGCCCGCCGCCATCCTTACGGCTGCGATGCCGCCATCTACCTTGATCGGCCCGGGTGTGCCACGCGCGTGCGCTCCTGGGCACCGACCCCGGGAGCCCAGATCGCCTGGCTGATCACCCACAACGAAGCGATCTCGATCGCCGACTATCTCACCCTTCGCAACGAGGGGGGCGAGGTGGTCTACCGCCCGACCTGCCACTACGCCTACCGGCCCACAGACGACACCGTGCTCTCGCTGGAGGAGTTTGTCGGCAATGCCTTCCGCCGCCAGAAAACGCTTCGGCTGATGAACGAGGAAATCGTCGAAGGGCACGACGAGTTGGGCGTTCTGCTTACGGGCATGCGCGCAACGCCTATTGGTACGGCAGCCAGCTCTCCATCGCGGAAGCCCGTCGCCTTGCCCCCTACCAGAACGCGACCGCTCTGCAGGTCACCTCAGCGGTGCTGGGGGGCATGGTGTGGGCGATCGAGAACCCGCGCGCTGGCGTCGTTGATGCTGATGAGATCGGCTGGCGGCGCGTGCTCGAGGTGCAGCGCCCTTATCTCGGCCCGGTCATTGGCACCTATACGGACTGGACGCCCTTGTCGGGCCGGCCCGGCCTGTTTCCGGAGGACATCGACGCCGAGGACCCCTGGCAGTTCCGCAACGTCCTCGTACGCTAGGGGCGCCGGGCAGGGGCGAGAGCGCGTTCGCCACTGCCGCGCGCCACCGTCCCGGCGGACCCGCGAACAGGAGGAAAGAGGCGCATGTCCGGTCTGCTCGCCGATCTCTACCTTTGGAACAAGGCGTTACACGTCATCGCAGCGATCGCCTGGATGGCGGCCCTGTTCTATCTGCCGCGTCTTTACGTCTATCACTGCGAAACCGCGCCCGGATCGGCCGAGAGCGAGCGCTTCAAGGTGATGGAGCGCAAACTCCACACCATCATTATGAATCCCGCGGCGATCGCGACCTGGGTGTTCGGCATTCTGCTCGTTCTGACACCCGGCATCGTGGATTGGTCGTCGGGCTGGTGGCACCTGAAGATGCTGGGCATCATCGCCCTTACCGGTGTGCATCACATGCTTGCTGTGCATCGCCGGGCCTTCCTGCACGATCGCAACCGCAGGACCCACGTCTATTTCCGCTGGCTGAACGAGGTCCCGACGGTGGCGATGATCGTCATCGTCATCATGGTGATCGTGAAGCCGTTCTGACTGCGACGGCGGTCGTGCTTGACAGGGGGCCGCCGCCGCCCCAACTCGAGATTGACGGAGCGGGGACAGCCGTCTAGCGTCCTTCTGCTCTCGGGCGCATGTCATGGCGCTGACATGGACCGCAGTCGGGGCAGCGGCGGCCGGTCGGTCGCAGGATAAGGCTGCACGTCTGGTCCGATCGTGGTTTGTGCAGGAGCGGCGCCGCGACGGCTTAACCCCCGACCGGTTTCGCGGGCCCAAACCCCGCACCCCATGTGTCGCCGCGCGTTTCTCCCCGCGCCGGCATGAACCACCGAAGGCCTCCCATGCATCTCGCCGAACTGAAGGCCAAGTCTCCCGCAGACCTCCTCGCCTTCGCCGAGTCCTTGAACATCGAGAACGCCTCCACCCTGCGCAAGCAGGACATGATGTTCGCCATCCTCAAAACGCTCGCCGACAACGACCAGGCGATCTATGGCGACGGCGTGCTCGAAATCCTGCCCGACGGGTTCGGCTTCCTCCGCTCACCTCAGGCGAACTATCTTCCAGGCCCAGACGACATCTATGTCTCACCGGCCCAGGTGCGCCGCTTTGGCCTGCGCACCGGGGATACGGTGGAGGGGCAGATCCGCGCGCCCAAGGACGGCGAGCGCTACTTCGCGCTGACCAAGGTCAACGCGATCAACTTCGAACCCCCGGAAGCGGTTCGCCACCGCATCAACTTCGACAACCTCACCCCGCTTTATCCCGACAAGCGGCTGAAAATGGAGATCGAGGACAAAGGGGGCGCGAAGGAGGGCGTGCAGAAGGGCGTGCAGAAGGATTACACGCCGCGCGTGCTCGACCTCATCTGCCCGATCGGCAAGGGCCAGCGCGGCCTGATCGTCGCCCCCCCGCGCACCGGCAAGACGGTGATGCTGCAGAACATCGCCAACTCGATCGCGCACAACCACCCCGAGGTTTACCTGATCGTGCTGCTGATCGACGAACGGCCCGAGGAGGTGACCGACATGGCGCGCACCGTGCGCGGCGAGGTGATCTCTTCCACCTTCGACGAGCCTGCCACGCGCCACGTGCAAGTGGCGGAGATGGTGATCGAGAAAGCCAAGCGCCTCGTCGAGCACAAAAAAGACGTGGTCATCCTGCTCGACTCCATCACCCGGCTCGCGCGCGCCTACAACACGGTCGTGCCCTCCTCCGGTAAGGTGCTGACGGGCGGCGTGGATGCGAATGCGCTGCAGAGGCCGAAGCGCTTCTTCGGCGCCGCGCGAAACATCGAGGAGGGTGGCTCTCTCACCATTATCGCGACCGCTCTGATCGACACCGGCTCGCGGATGGACGAGGTGATCTTTGAAGAGTTCAAGGGCACGGGCAACTCGGAGATCGTTCTCGATCGGAAACTCTCCGACAAGCGCACCTTCCCCGCGATCGACATCACCAAGTCCGGCACGCGCAAGGAGGAGCTTTTGGTCGATCGCGGCACGCTGGCCAAGATGTGGGTGCTGCGCCGAATCCTGATGCCGATGGGCCCGCAGGATGCGATGGATTTCCTGCTCGACAAGCTGAAGTATTCGAAGACCAACCAGGACTTCTTCGACGCGATGAACACCTGAGCCCTCCGCCGCCATGGCGAGCGAGGCAACCAAGGGAATGGGGCCAGCACCCCGCGACCCTGTGTCGGGATCCTCGCCAGCAGATGGGCTGATCTGTCGCGCCGAAGCCTTCGCCCGCGACCTGCATGCGGGGTTTGTCCGCCAGGGCCAGGCACGGCGCGCCTTCGTCACCCATCTCGAAGAGGTGGTGGCGCTGCTGCGCGAGGCCCGGGCAGACGAAGAGGTGCTCGCCGCCGGCTGGCTGCACGAGGCGGCCGAGAACACCCTTACCGCCCGTCGACGCGTCACAGCGCGCGAGCTCGCCGACCCGTTCGGCTGGCAAATTGCGGCCATGGTGGCAGAGCTGACGCCAAACGCCCGTATTCCCGAGCCGCTGAGACGGGAAATCCGCGTCCGCTCCATGCGCTACGCTACCCGGGGCGCAGCCATGATCACGCTGGCAGACCTCACCTCTCAGCTGCGCGCGCTGATCGCAGACCCGCCAGAGCGCTGGAAGCACGGTCAGAAGGTGGAACATTTCGGATGGGCAGCGCGCGTCGCCGCCAACTGCTTCGGCGTGTCAGCCACGCTTGAAACCGCGTTCGAGGCGGCCTACCGCGAGGGCCTCACGCGGCTTGCCGCGGAAGCCTGACACACCCGCCTCGCGAGGCACACGACACGCTGCCGTGCTGCCCGTCCCATCGCCGTCATCGCAACCGGCTTCGAGGGCGAACACGGCAGTCTGGGTCACGGCATCGATAGCAAAGCCCGCGTGTCACGCCGAACATCACCTCCCTCCTTGGCCCTAGGCCCCTCGCCGACAAGCCCGCGGAGTCGATTTGGTTCCCCTTTGCCGAGATCCGTCTCGGCGGCACGGAATGGGCCGGCTTTTCGTCGCAAAGGCGGGACGGGTGCCGGTGCGGAGACTGCGATCGCCTCTCATGCCGCGCTCGACCTTCTCTCCGAGCACGCTGAGGGCTGCGACGCTGTCTCCCTCGCCATCTCCTTCGAGCCCGGCCTCGCCGCAGAGCGCGAGCTCTTTCGCATGCCTGTGGTCGGCATGACCGAGGCGGCCTGGCTGGTCGCTAGCGCGTTCGGCAGCCGCGTGGCCCTCATCTCTTTCCCCTGGGCCGCGATGGAGCAGAACGCTGATCGAGGGCTACGGCCTCGGCGGGCGGCACGCGGGCTTGGCGCTGATCGATCCCTCACCGACGCAGGTTTCTGCCGTCCTGAACAGCGTTTGCGCGAAGGTGGTGCGCGCCGCGCGTGGTCTTGCCGACAGCGGGGCGGAGACCGTGATCCTGGCCGGGGCCGCCTTTTCCGGCCTTGCGCCTCGCTTCACGGGCGGCGCGGCTGTTCCGCTGATCGACGGCATGGCGGCGGGGGTCAAGCTCGCCGAGGCGCTGGTTGCGCTCGGTCTCTCCCCCCCGCCTCGGGAACCGCCCGCCGCGCCAAGGCCGAGCCTTGGCCTCTCCTCCGCCCTCGCTGCACTTCTGGCCAGAACCCCAGCCGGCCGATATGGTCTAGTGTGGGATATCGGAGCAGGGAATGGCCAACGACCACACGGTCGCCGAGGTGGAGAGCCTGAGTTTCGAAGCCGCCCTAGAGGAGCTGGAGCGCATCGTGCGCCAGCTCGAGGAGGGGCGCGGCACGCTGGAAGCCGCGATTGCCGCCTATGAGAGGGGCGATGCTTTGCGCCGCCACTGCGCGGCGAAACTCGCCGAAGCCGAAGCGAAGGTGAGCCGCATCGTCGAGCGCGCTGGCGAGGCGTCGGCGGTCGAACCCTTCGCGCCGCGATGAGCGGGCTTTCTGTCATCCATGGCAGGTTGGGGGCAGCTCTCGCCGACGCTGCTGCCCAGGTTGAGGCTATCTTGGAGCGGCTGTTGCCGAAGGGCGAGGATGCGCAGGCGCGGCTGTATGAGGCGATGCGCTACGCCACCCTCGGCGGCGGAAAGCGGATCCGCGCCTTCCTCGTTTTGGAGTCCTCGCGCCTGTTCAATGTCGCGCGCCGCGCAGCGCTGCGCGCTGCGGCGGCGGTCGAGATGCTGCACGCTTATTCCCTGGTGCATGATGACCTGCCGGCGATGGACGACGACGATGTCCGGCGCGGCAAGCCATCGACGCACCGTGCCTTCGACGAAGCGACCGCCATCCTGGCCGGAGATGCGCTGCAGGCGCTCGCGTTCGAGGTTTTGGCCGACGATGACACGCACTCTGACCCGGCGGTGCGCGCCCTCCTCGTGCATTCTCTGGCTCAGGCCGCCGGAGCGCGCGGCATGGCGGGAGGGCAGATGATCGATTTGCTGGCGCAGGACACGAGGCTGAATGAACATGAGGTGACCCGGCTGCAGCTCCTCAAGACCGGGCGGCTGATTACGTGGTGCTGCGAAGCCGGTGCGATGCTTGCTAAGGCGCCGCGGCCGCAGTTCCTCGCCCTCTCGCACTATGGGCGCGACTTGGGGCTGGCTTTCCAGATCGCCGACGACATCCTTGACGCGACCGGAACGCCAGAGCAGATCGGCAAAACTCCTGGCAAAGACGAGGCCGCCGGCAAGGCGACTTTGGTGTCGCTGATGGGGCTCGAGCGTGCGCGCGCCCACATGCGCTTTCTCGCCGACCAGGCGATCGGCCATCTGGACACCTTCGACGAGCGCGCAGATCTGTTGCGCGAGCTCGTCGAGTTCGTGATCTCGCGCAAGGCATGACGACCATGACCCTTGGCTCCCCGAAGCCGATGCTGGACCGGGTGCGCTACCCGGCCGATCTGCGCAACTTCTCAACCGAGCAGCTAAAACAGCTTGCCGACGAGCTGCGCCGCGAAACCATCGAGGCGGTCTCCATCACCGGCGGCCATCTTGGCGCCTCGCTCGGGGTCGTCGAACTCACCGTCGCCTTGCA
This sequence comes from uncultured Elioraea sp., assembly GCA_938010425.1. Classification (GTDB taxonomy): domain Bacteria; phylum Pseudomonadota; class Alphaproteobacteria; order Acetobacterales; family Acetobacteraceae; genus Elioraea. The sequence goes on along the minus strand of CALLUO010000094.1, from coordinate 12,918 downwards.
TCACGTGTTCGACACGCCGCACGACCGCCTGATCTGGGACGTCGGGCATCAGACTTACCCGCACAAAATCCTCACCGGGCGGCGCGAGCGGATCCGCACTCTGCGTCAGGGCGGGGGGCTGTCGGGTTTCGTGCGCAGATCCGAAAGCGAATACGACGCCTTCGGCACCGCGCACTCTTCCACCTCGATTTCAGCCGGGCTCGGCATGGCGGTGGCCCGCGACCTCAAAGGCGAGAAGCGCCACGTGGTCTGCGTCATCGGCGACGGCGCGATGAGCGCCGGCATGGCCTATGAGGCGATGAACAACGCGGGTGCGATGAAGTCGCGCCTGATCGTTATCCTCAACGACAACGACATGTCGATCGCGCCCCCCGTTGGGGCGATGAGCGCCTACCTCTCGCGCATACTCTCGGGCCGCTCCTACACAGGGCTGCGCGAGGTCGCCGCACGGATGGCAAAGCGTTTCCCTCGCCCATTCGAACGGACCGCCAAGCGCGCCGAGGAGATCGCAAAGTCGATCCTGACGGGTGGTACGCTCTTCGAACTGATGGGCTTCTATTACGTGGGCCCGATTGATGGGCACAATCTCGACCACCTCCTGCCCGTGCTGCGCAACGTGCGCGAGGCGGAGGATTCCGTCGGGCCAATCCTTGTCCATGTCGTCACCCAAAAGGGCAAGGGCTACCCGCCGGCGGAGAAGGCGGCCGACAAGTATCATGGTGTATCCACCTTCAATGTCGTCACCGGCGAGCAAGCGAAGCCCGCTGCTGGCCCCCCCTCGTACACCAAAGTGTTTGCCAACGCGCTGATCGCGGAGGCGGAACGAGACCCTGCGATTGTCGCCATCACGGCGGCGATGCCCTCCGGCACTGGGCTTGATCTCTTCCAGAAACGTTTTCCCCACCGCACCTTCGACGTCGGCATCGCAGAACAGCACGCTGTCACCTTCGCGGCCGGCATGGCCTGCGAAGGGCTGAAGCCCTTTGTCGCCATCTACTCCACGTTCTTGCAGCGCGCCTACGACCAGGTGGTACACGATGTGGCTCTGCAAAACCTGCCCGTGCGCTTCGCCATGGACCGGGCCGGCTTGGTGGGAGCAGATGGCGCGACCCATGCCGGGTCGTTCGATATCGCCTATTTGGGCTGCGTGCCCAACTTGGTTTTGATGGCGGCCGCAGACGAGGCGGAGCTTGTGCACATGGTGGCGACGGCTGCGGCGCATGACGCTGGCCCGATCGCCTTCCGCTATCCGCGCGGCGAAGGGGTGGGTGTGCCGCTGCCCGAACGCGGCGAGGTGTTGCCGATCGGCAAGGGGCGGATTATCCGCGAAGGGACGACCGTCGCGATCCTCTCCTATGGCGCGCGCCTGCAGGAATGTCTGAAGGCTGCCGACGAGCTGGCGGCACGGGGGCTTTCCACCACAGTGGCGGATGCGCGCTTCGCCAAGCCGCTTGATCGCGCTCTGATCCATCGCCTGGCCCGCGAACACGAGGTGCTGATCACGATCGAGGAAGGGTCGATCGGCGGCTTCGGCTCCTTTGTGCTGCACGAACTCGCGCACGCCGGGCTGCTCGAGAACGGGCTGAAGGTGCGGCCGATGGTGCTGCCCGATCTCTTCATCGATCACGACAAGCCCTCAGCGCAGTATGAAAAGGCTGGGCTGAACGCGCGGCACATTGTCGCCACCGCCCTCGCCGCTCTGGGGCGCGATGTGGCCGCACAGCCCGCTCGCGCGTGAACCAGGGGGAGCGTCTGGCAAACGGGGAGAAGCGAGCGGGGAAAGGCGCGCAGGACCGCGGGGCGGGCGGCGGGCGGCTCAGGCTCGACCAGGCAATGGTTGAGCGCGGCCTTGCAGAAACACGTGCCCGCGCCCAAGCGCTGATCTTGGCCGGCCTCGTCTTTTCCGGGCAGCGCAGGCTCGACAAGCCCGGCATGCCCATCCCGGCCGATCTGCCGCTCGAACTGCGCGGGCAGGACCACCCGTGGGTCAGCCGCGGTGGAGTGAAGCTCGCCGCCGCCCTCGATGCCTTCGATCTGTCCCCCGAGGGCAGGGTCTGTCTCGACATTGGCGCCTCGACAGGCGGTTTTACTGACGTCTTGCTGGCGCGTGGCGCAGCGCGCGTGCATGCGGTGGATGTCGGGCATGGGCAGCTCGCCTGGAAACTGCGCCAGGACCCGCGTGTCGTCGTGCACGATCGCACCAACGCCCGTTTTCTGACGGCCGAACAGATCGGCGAACCGATCGATGCCTTGGTCTGTGACGTCTCCTTTATTGGGCTGGCGACCGTGCTGCCTGCGCCGCTTGCTTTGTGTGCGCCTTCTGCCTGGGCGGTGGCGCTGATCAAGCCGCAGTTCGAGGCCGGGCCGGAGGCGGTGGGCAAAGGTGGAGTGGTGCGCAGCGAGGCGGCGCGGCGGCAGGTGTGCGAGCGCATCGCTTGCTGGTGGGCGGGGCTTCCCGGTTGGCGTGTGCTGGGCGTGATCCCCTCGCCGATCGCGGGCCGAGAGGGCAACGCCGAGTTTCTGATCGGCGCCCGCCGGGCTGCGTGAGACGGTCTGGCCCGGGCTGCTGCGGGGCTCCGCTGGGATGACAAGGTGTCTGATGTGATCTGCAACGGTGGGAAACGGGTTGTGCCTGCGTCGCATTTCTGCGATGCTTCGAAGAAGTTGATCGCGGAGGAGGTAATGCGGTGGGCGTTTGCGGCCCTTGCCGCGGCGGCAGTGATGAGTTGGACGGGCGCGATCCGTCCGGCTCCGGACCGGTGGGCGGCTGCCTCAGCACAGTTTGGCGATCGGGCAAACGGCGGCTTCGCCAACCTGTCGCTGTTCGAGGAGTTTCCCTTCTCGGTGCACGATGGGAGCGCGGCAGCGGGGTTTGACCCGGCTGGCGCAGAGCCGGTCGCGCTCGATCCCGATCCGGATCGCTTCGGCCCCCCCTTTGGCCTCCTACCCAAGGATTTCGACCCTTCTCTCAGTTTCGTTCCTGCCGGCGAGGATCGGGGCTCGCTTGCTGAGGCAGCCGGTGCGGTTTGGAACACCGTTCTCTCCGATCCGCTCCTGCGCGATGTGTTTGGCCCCGGACCCCTTGCTCGTCTTTTCGACGAGATGGGGCGGACGGCCCGCGGCGAAGGCGGGCCGAGAGACATCGCCTCTGCCCCTCCCGCTTGGCAGTCGCCTCGGCTTCGGTGGAACGATTGGGCCTGGGGGCGTGGTGCGTGGGTGATGCCGGAGGGTCTGGCTTGGGGGCGTGATGCGTGGGTGTTGCCAGATGGTTCGGTCAGTGTCCCTGGCGCTCCCGGCAGAACCGTTCCGCAGACGCCGGTGGTGGGAGGAGCAGCCGAAGGCTCGGGCGGTCGAGACGGCGATGGCGGCGGAGGTAGCGTGGTCGATGACGGTGTCTCGACGGTCGTGAGCGTGCCTGAACCGTCCTCGTTCGCCGCCCTTATGTTCGGGCTGGTTGGCCTGATCGCCGCCTCCCGCCGCTCGCCTCATGGACCGGCCGGGTCGGCCTGGCCCGCGGCTAGACCGCCTCTTCGGCCCGGCGCTCTGCTTTTTTCCGTTCGTGGGGGTCAAGCACGCGCTTGCGAAGCCTGATGGCGGAGGGCGTCACCTCGACGAGTTCGTCGTCGTCGATCCAGGCGATTGCCTGCTCCAAGCTCAGCTTGCGGGGCGGGGTGAGCAGCATCGCATCGTCCTTGCCGGCGGCGCGAATGTTGGTGAGCTTCTTTTCCTTAATCGGGTTGACCTCGAGGTCCTCGGCGCGGCTGTTTTCGCCGATAATCATGCCGGCATAGACCTTTTCGCCCGGCGAGACGAACAGTGTGCCGCGTTCCTGTAGGTAAAACAGCGCGTAGTGCACCGCCTCACCGTCGGTGTTGCTGATCAGAGCGCCGTTGCGCCGCCCCTCGATCTGCCCCTTCCATGGACCGTAGCCGATGAAGGAACGGTTCATGATCCCCGACCCGCGCGTGTCGGTCAGAAACTCGCCATGATAGCCGATCAGGCCTCGCGAGGGAATGCGGAAGAGAAGCCGCGTCTTGCCCGCCCCTAAGGGCCGCATGTCGACCAGCTCACCCTTGCGCGCGGAGAGCTTTTCCACCACCACCCCGACATGGGCCTCGTCGAGGTCGATCAGCACCTCCTCCATCGGCTCGAGGCGCTCTCCGGTCGTCTCGTCGCGGCGAAGGAGCACGCGGGGGCGGCCGATGGTGAGCTCATAGCCCTCCCGCCGCATCGTTTCGATCAGCACGCCCAACTGCAGTTCACCGCGGCCCGCCACTTCGAAAGCGTCCGTCTCCTCTGCCTCGCGCACGCGGATCGCGATGTTGCCTTCCGCCTCGCGGAACAGCCGCTCGCGGATCTGCCGGCTGGTCACCTTCTTGCCCTCGCGCCCGGCCAAGGGCCCGTCGTTGATACGGAAGGTCATCGCTAAGGTCGGGGGGTCAACTGGGATCGCGGGTAGCGGGGCGGCAAGGTCAGGGGCGCAGATCGTGTCCGGCACGGTCGCACACCCAAGCCCGGCGATAGCGACGATGTCGCCTGCGACCGCTTCTTCCACCGGAGTGCGCTCAAGGCCGCGAAAGGCAAGCAGCCTGGTCAGCCGCCCCGTCTCCGCCACTGACCCGTCCGGGCGCAGCACCTTCACTGGCATGTTGGTGCGCGCACGCCCCTGTTCGATCCGCCCCGTCAGCACGCGCCCGAGGAACTGGTCGTACTCGAGGATGGTTGCGACCATAGCGAAGGGAGCCTCGGCATCCAGCGACGGTGGCGGCACATGCGACAGGATCAGGTCGAACAAAGCCGAGAGGTCGGCCCTCGGCCCCTCGAGGGTCGCATCCGCCCACCCCTGGCGGCCGGAGGCGTAGAGCATGGGGAAGTCGAGCTGATCGTCCGAAGCACCAAGCGTGGCGAACAGGTCGAAGACCTCCGCATGAACCTCATCGGGGCGGGCGTCGGAACGATCCACCTTGTTGACGACCACGATCGGGCGAAGCCCGCGTGCGAGCGCCTTGCTGACCACAAACTTGGTCTGCGGCAGCGGTCCCTCAGCAGCATCGACGAGCAGGATCGCGCCGTCCACCATGTTCAGAATGCGCTCCACCTCGCCGCCAAAATCCGCATGCCCCGGCGTGTCGACGATGTTGATCTTCACCCCCTTCCAGGTCACCGAGGTGCACTTGGCGAGGATGGTGATGCCCCGCTCCCGCTCGAGATCGTTGCGATCGAGCGCGCGTTCGGCCACCTGTTGGTTGTCGCGGAACGTGCCCGATTGGCGCAGAAGCTGATCGACGAGCGTGGTCTTGCCGTGGTCGACATGGGCAATGATCGCGACGTTGCGCAAGTCTCGCGCGGGCATCGGAAACACCAGAGGGTTGGATGGCTTCGCCCCGTCAGATAAGCGTTCGCGAGCCGGGAGGCGAATGACGATCGCGCGTCAGGCAGCGAGACGGTCGGCGACGAGGTCGCAAAGCCGCACCATCGGCCGCGCGCCAACATGGCTAATCGCCTCGGCGGCGGCAATCGAACCGATGCGCCCGCACTCGGCAAGCGGCCTCCCGCGCACAAGGCCCCAGAGGAAACCAGCGGCATAGGCGTCGCCTGCCCCGGTCGTGTCCACCACCTGGGTCGGTTCGGCCGCGACTTCGATCACCCCGCCCGCAGTCACGATCACACTGCCCTTCTCGCTCCGCGTCAGGCAAGCGATGCTTGTCTCCTCCCGCACCGCTGCCACCGCCTGCTCGAAACGCTCGAGCTGGTAGAGGGAGAGGATCTCACGCTCATTGGCAAACAGGATGTCCACCGCCTCTTTGAGCAGGGCGCGGAACGCCTCGCGGTGGCGATCGACGCAGAACGGGTCGGAGAGGGTAAGCGCCACCTGCCGCCCGGTCTCGTGGGCGACCCGCGCCGCCTTGCGGAAAGCCGCCTGCGCAGCGGGCGGGTCAAACAGATAGCCCTCCAGGTAGGTGACGGTCGAGGCAGCGACCCGCGCCTCGTCCACATCCTCCTCGGTCAGCGTCACGCATGCACCGAGGTAGGTGTTCATCGTGCGCTGCGCATCGGGAGTGACCAGGATGAGGCACCGTGCGGTCGGTGCCCCGCCGCGGGCCGGAGGAGTGTCGAAGGCAACCCCGGCGGCACGGATGTCGTGGCGGAACACCGCGCCCAGCTGGTCGTCCGCCACCTTGCCGATGAACGCGCCGCGGCCGCCGAGCGAGGCGAAGGCAGCAAGCGTATTGGCCGCAGACCCGCCTGACATCTCCACCCCCGGCCCCATGGTGGCGTAGAGCCGTTCGGCGGCCGAGGCGTCGATCAGAGTCATCGCCCCCTTAGCGAGGCGGTGTTCAGCGAGGAACGTCTCCTCGCAGCGGGCGATCACGTCGACGATGGCATTGCCGATGCCAAGCAGTTCGAAGGTTGCGGTCATGCGGATCCAGCGAGGCAGGGGTGGAAAGCCAACGCGTTTAGCGTGAAGCCCGGGCAAGCGCTATGTTCGGCCGGGGCCGCCTCCCTGATTGGCGCGGTGAAAGAACAATGCGGGCCGGCTCGGGGCAAGGGCCGATCGGCCCTTCCACCAGACCCCCTCCCGGGATAGGAGGCTTTTGGCGCGGCCCCCGTGGTACACTGCAGCTGCTATGGACGAGGCGCGGTTCGCCGAACTCATCCGACGCCATCTCGCGTTTTATCGGGCGCTGGCGGAGGGCCGGCGGACGCCCACCACGCCGGCACAGCAGCGTTTTGTCCGCGTTGCGCGCGGCGAAGCCCCGCCGAAGACCGAGCACGAACGCGCTTTCCTGCTGTGGCGGGCGCGCGCCGAACGCGCCGCACGGGCACTGGATGCCGAGGCGCTGCGTGAAGCCCGGCTCAGGCTAAAGCGCGCCCCCCCGCCTCCTCCCCCACGGCGGCAGAGCTGAGCGCTGCCTTCGCAGCCTTCGCCATCACCCCAGGTAGGCCTGCCCCCAACACCTTATCTCGCGGCAGGGCCAGGCCGTCGCCGATCCGCTCCACCCGCCCCACCCGCACCGCGAGATCGAGCGCGAAATGGGTGAACACGTGTCGCACCGTGCCCGCCACGTCCCAGGCTGTCCGCGCTGGCGCATGCGCCAACGCCTCCTCTTCACCCCACGGCAAGTCGCGCCAGGGCGTGCCGGGAAGCTCGAGCATTCCGCCCAACAGCCCCTGGGGCGGGCGGCGGCGCAGAAGCACGTTCCTTGCGCCATCCTCCAGCCAGAACACCACGCCAAAGCGCTGCGGCCTCCGTTTCTTTGCCGCCTTACGCGGTAGGTGCTCCGCCACACCGGCGCAGTGCGCCAAGCATGCCCCGCGCCAGGGGCAAAAGGCGCAAGCAGGTCGGCGCGGCGTGCACACCGTCGCCCCGAGGTCGAACAAGCCTTGGGCGAAATCCCCAGGCCGTGCTTTCGCCGCCTCCTGCTCGCCGAGCCGCCGCGCGAGAGCCCGAAGCCTCGGCTTCGCCCCGGGCAAGGGGTCCTCGACCGCAAACAGGCGTGCCACGACGCGCTCGACATTGCCATCCACCGGCACCTCTGCCCTGCCGAAGGCGATGGCGGCGATCGCTGCCGCTGTGTATTCGCCGATCCCGGGCAGGGCACGCAGCCCGGCGGCGTCTTCGGGAAAACGCCCCTGTGCGGCCACCAATTTGGCCGCCGCATGTAGGTGGCGCGCCCGCGCATAGTAGCCCAAGCCTGCCCAGGCCTGCGCCACCTCCTCCCACGGCGCGGCAGCGAGCGACTCGACGGTGGGGAAGCGATCGAGGAAGGCCTCGAAGCGTGGGCCCACCGACGCCACCGTGGTCTGCTGCAGCATGACCTCGGAAAGCCACACGCGGTATGGGTCTGGCCGCAGCCCGGGCGGGGCACGCCAGGGCAGGTCGCGACGGTGCCGGTCGTACCAGGAGAGGAGGACCTCGGCCCGGGGTGTGCTACGCTCTTCCACACGGTGAGGGTGGCCATGGCGACGACAGGCGACAAGGCTGGAGGAGACGGGCGTCGGCTTGCCGCGGGCCCCGTGCCCGTCGCCCGCCTCATCGCCGCGACCGCCGCCCCTCTGCTGCGGCGCGCTGAGGGCGCGCTCTCCCGCCTCGCTCTCGATTGGGCCGAGGTGGTCGGCCCCGGTCTGGCCGCCGTCACCGTGCCAGAGCGGATCACCGCTCAAGGCAAACAAGGCGGGGTGCTGACCATCCGCGCCGCTGGCCCCGTCGCGCTCGAGGTTCAGCATCTCGCGCCGCAGATCCTCGAACGCATCGCTCGTTATCTCGGCCCCGGCCGGGTCACGCGGCTCAAACTCGTGCAGGGCCCGGGCAAAGGTCTGGCCGAGGATCAGGCCCCCCTACCCCCGGCCCCTCGTCGGCCAATCGACCCTTGGCGCGTGCGGGACAGGCTCCACGCCCTGTCTGAGCTGCCCGAGGGTCCCCTTCGCGACTCCCTCGCCCGGCTCGGGAGGACCATGGCCGGGGCGTGAACGGCACCGCGCTGCGGAAGTGCCGAGACTGACCTAGAGTGAGGCCTCGACCGGCTTGCCGAGCCGGCGTTATAACCACAACATGTCGTGGAGAGAGGCGTGATAGACCGTCGCACCCTACTAGGGTTTGTAGCCTACGGCACCGTTTCGGCAGCTGCGCCGTTGGCCTTAGCGCAAAACCCGGCGCTGCCTCCGCTCGACGAGATGCTCGCCGAGCGTGCTGCAGGCCCTGCCGACGCTCCAGTGACGGTGATCGAGTACTTCTCCTTCACCTGTCCGGCCTGCGCCACGTTCCACAACGAGACCTGGCCAAGGGTGCGTTCGGAGCTGGTGGACAAGGGGCTGGTGCGGCACGTCTTCGCCGATTTCCCGCTTGATCAGGCGGCACTGGCCGCCGCGATGCTGGCCCGCGCTTTGCCCGCCGACCGGTACGAGCCTTTCGTTTCCATGCTTATGTCCGCCCAGTCGCGCTGGGCAAGACGCAACTTCCTGGATGAACTGGCGATCCTAGCCTCGCTTGCTGGCATGAGCCGCGAGACGTTTCAGGCCGCTTTGCGCCACCCCGATTTGCAGAGGGGCGTGCTTGAAATTCGGTTGCGCGGGGAGCAGGAGCACCGGGTAACCGCGACCCCCACCTTCATCTTCGCGGGAAAGGTGCCGGGCATTTCGGGCGCGATCAGTTTCGACCGCTACTTGCGAGAAACGGGCCTCGCCCGCTGAGGGACCTGGCACCTTGGGACTTCGTTTCCTTCGCCTCCGGCTCCACGGTTTCAAAAGCTTCGTCGAGCCGACCGTGCTCGACATCTTGCCTGGGCTGACGGGCATTGTCGGGCCCAATGGCTGCGGCAAGTCGAACATCGTCGAGGCGTTGCGCTGGGTCATGGGCGAGACCTCCGCCAAGTCTCTGCGCGGGGGCGAGATGGAGGATGTGATCTTCGCCGGCACCTCCGTCCGCCCCGCCCGCCAGTGGGCGGAGGTCGCTCTCACCCTCGAGGTGCCGTCAGGTGAGGCGCCGCACGCTCTGGCCGCCGAGGCGAAGGAGGGCGAGGCGCTTGAGTTCGACGTGGTGCGCCGGATCGAACGCGGCGGCGGTTCCACCTATCGCGTCAATGGCAGGGAGTGGCGAGCGCGCGACGTGCAGCTCCTGTTCGCCGATGCGGCGACCGGGGCACGGTCGGTGGCAATAGTGAGCCAAGGCAAGGTCGGCGCGCTGGTCAATGCCAGGCCTGAGGATCGGCGCACCTTGCTCGAGGAGGCGGCCGGCATCTCCGGTTTACACGCCCGGCGCCACGAGGCGGAATTGAAGCTGCGCGCGGCGGAAGCGAACCTCGCCCGGGCCGATGACGTCCTCGGCACGCTCGAAACACAGCTCGCGCATCTGAGGAAGCAAGCCCGCCAGGCGACTCGGTACCGCACCCTTGTTTCACAAATTCGCGAGGCTGAGGAGGCTTTGTACGCTGCCCGCCTCGCCCGTGCCGCTGCCGACCTCGCATCCGCCCAAACCACGTTGCGCGAAGCGGAACGCGCTCTCGCCGCGGCGACGGAGGCTGCGGCTGCCGCCGCCACCCGCGCAGCGGAAACCGAAGCCGCCCTTCCCCCCCTGCGCGAAGCGGACGCACAAGCTCGCAGCGCGGTGGAGCGGGCGCGGGCCGAGGCCGCCCGGGCGGAAGCCGAAGCGAAAACCGCCGCCGAGGCGCTCGCCTCTGCCGAGGCTGCTGTTACCCGGCTTGTCCGAGACCTTGCTTATGCCGAGCGTCTGCGGGCGGATGCTGCCGCCGCCCTCGCCCGTCTCGCCGACGAGGAACGCCGGCTCACCCCGCTGCACGAGGCGGCGCCAGGCAGGATCGCTGAGGCTGAAGCCGCCCTCGCCCTCGCGCAAGAGGCTGTGCAGGCGCGCGAAGCGGAAGCCCAGGCTGCCACCGAGCATGCTGCGGCCATCTCCGCTCGCGCCCAGGCGATTGCTGGTCGCATCCGCGACATCGAGCGCGCTCTCACTAGGCACGCCGAGGAGGCGCGGCGGCTGGCGGCGGAACGCGCTTCCCTTGAGGCACAGATGGTTGCTGCCGCCACGCTCGACGGAGCGGAGGCAGCGGTGCGGGAGGCAGAGGTCGCGCTCACCATCGCTCGCGCTGAACTCGAGGCCGCAGAAGCCGCCCGCGCGGCCGCCCATGGCGAAGCCGTCGAAGCCCTTCAGCGCGCGCAGGCGGCGGAGGCTGAGCGCACCCGCCTCACAGCCGAAGCGCGGGGGCTCCGCGACGCTCTTGCGGTGCGCGAGGACGAGCTTTGGCCGCCGCTCGTCGATGCGATCTCCGTCCCAGAGGGGCTTGAGACCGCGCTCGGCTCAGCACTCGGCGAGGCGCTTGAGGCGACGACGGACGAGGCAGCACCGAGGCACTGGCGTGCCCTGCCGCCGCTTCTTCCCGCCCAAGCGCTGCCAGAGGGTGCCACACCCCTCTCTGCCTTGGTTGCGGCGCCGGCCGCCCTTTGCCGTGCGCTGTCGCAGATTGGCCTTGTCTCCGACACGGAGGCCGGCGAGCGTCTCTTCCCCTTGCTTCGCCCTGGCCAGACCCTCGTCTGCCGCGAGGGTTCAGTGTGGCGCTGGGACGGCTACGCCGTTCGCGCCGGCACGCCGACCGCTGCCGCAACCAGGCTCGCGCAGCGCAACCGTCTCGCCGCCCTGCGTGCGCGGCTGGCAGAGGCTGAGACCGACGCTGCCCAAGCGAAGGCAAACCATGAACGCGCTGCCGCCGCCGAAGCGCGCGCGATCGCACGCGAAAAATCCGCCCGCGAGGCGCGCGCTGCCGCCGAACGACGGCTCGACTCCGCAAATCGCGAGCTTGCCACGCTCACTGCTCGAGCCACGGCCGCCTCGAGCCGGCTTGCCGCCCTTAGCCCCCAAGAGGATCGCCTTGCCCAGGCCCGGGCGGAGGCGGAGGAGACGCTGCGTGCCCTGCGTGCTGAGGCGGCGAATCTCCCTTCCCTGGCCGAGGCCGAGGCAAAGCGCGCAGAAGCCCGCGCACGTCTCGCCGAGGCGCGTAAGGCCGAATCTGAAGCCCGCGCCGCCCTCGAGGTGGCACGCCGCGAAGCCGCCTCGCTCGCCTCCCGCCTCTCTGCCATCGCCGAGGAGAAGCAGGCCTGGCAAGCGCGGGCGGAGGAGGCCGAAGCTCGGCTTGCCGAGCTTTCTGCGCGACGCGGTGAGGCCGAGGCCAACCGCGCCCGCCTCGCCGAGGCGCCTGCCCGCGCTGCCGAGGCCCGCGCGCGCGCCTTCGACCTGCTCTCCCAAGCCGAACACGCGCGCCGTGAGTCCGCTGATCGCTTGACCAGGGCAGAAGAGGAGGCCGCCGCCGCCGCCCGCGCCGCCCGCGCTGCCGAAGCTGCAGCCGCCCAAGCGCGCGAGGCCCTGGTGCGGGCGGAGGAGCGTCTCAAACAGGCGCAGACCCAGGCGGCCGAGCAGGCGCGCGCGGCGGTAGAGCGTCTCGGCATCTCCCCCGAAACCCTCGCCACCCGGGTGACTGTCGCTGACCGTCTCGAGGAGACGGAGGCGAAGGCAGCGCACCGGCTCGAGAGGCTCACCCGCGAACGCGACGGGATGGGTCCCGTCAACCTCGCGGCTGAAGCTGAGATGGCCGAAGTTGCAGAGCGCATCGCCACGCTCAACGCCGAACGCGCCGACCTTTCCGCTGCGATCGCCAAACTCAGAGCCGCGATCGGGGCGCTGAACCGCGAGGGGCGCGAGCGGCTCACCGCTCGCTTTGGCGAGGTTGATCGCCACTTTCGCGACCTCTTCGTCCGCCTCTTTGGTGGTGGGCGGGCGCATTTATCTTTGATCGACAGCGACGACCCACTCGAGGCTGGGCTCGAGATCATGGCCGAACCCCCCGGCAAAAAGCTCGCCACCCTCTCCTTGCTGTCGGGAGGCGAGCAGGCTTTGACCGCGCTTGCGTTGATCTTCGCCGTCTTCTTGACGAATCCCGCACCAATCTGCGTGTTGGATGAGGTCGATGCGCCGCTGGATGATGCGAATGTGGATCGTTTCTGCTCTTTGCTGGAGGAGATCGCGCGCGAGACAGGCACGCGGTTTTTGATCGTCACCCACCACCGGCTGACCATGGCGCGGCTGGATCGCCTTTATGGGGTGACGATGGCGGAGCGTGGGGTCTCGCAGCTTGTCTCGGTCGATCTTGCCGCCGCCGAGGCGCTCGTGCCGCAAGCGATCGCGGCGGAGTAGTGGCACGAGGCGCCTGCTGTCTGCTGCACCGCCGCGCGTTTCTTGACACCCCCCGCTGCCACCGCTAGGAGGCTTGCGCCTTCCGGGCGCAGTTCACAGCGAGCGGAGGAGCATCGGGTTGCACGATCCCCCCCGCGCTGAGCGGCCGGAGAGCTTCGAGGAGAGGCTTCGGGCGGCGCGCGACCGGGCCGGTCTCGACGGCCAGGGTAAGGCGGCTG
>CALLUO010000093.1 GCA_938010425.1 uncultured Elioraea sp. | reverse complement strand
CCGGGCGGAGGCGAGATCGGCTCTGCGCGCCGCCACCGCCGCTTCGAACGGCTCACGCTCCAACACAAACAGGAGATCGCCCGCGCGTACCTCCTGGCCCTCGATAAAGGTGCGTTCGCGCAGAAAGCCGGTGACGCGGGCGACGATCTGGACCGTGTCGACCGCACTGACCCGCCCGACAATACTAGCGCGGCCCTCCACCGCCCGACGCTCCACCGCTACCACGCGGACGGGGGGCCTGGGTAGCAGAGGGCTGGCCGCATGCCGGCAAAGATGTGGCAAAGGCAACCAAATACAGCAGAACGGGGGCAAGCACGCGCATGCGATCGAGGCTCCAAGATGGCGGGCTGAAATGCCAGCCTCTCTTGCCCCGGACAGATCACATCGGATCTCGATTTGCAAACCTGGCCCACACGCCTTGGCGAGAGTCTGACCACAGGCTATCTCGCCGCCGGCCTGAGCGCTTATCCTGCGCCCGCGCCGGCCGTTCTGTCTGGCGCAGGGAAAGATAGTCTGGGGGGCAAGCATGGCGGAGGATGAAGAGCTTCCCGAACTCGGCATCTCGCTCGACACGGTCTGCTGGCTGATCGCGCGCGCTCGTGCCTTTGATGCCAAAGAAGCCGGCGACGGCGACACGAATGCCGATGAAGACGACGTCGAGGCCCATTTGCTCGACGAGGAGGCCGACACGATCGAGGAGGAGATACGCGAGGCGATCGCTGAATTGAACGAGGACGAACAGGCGGCACTCATCGCGCTTGCCTGGGTGGGCCGCGCCGAGTTCGACATCAGCGAGTGGCAGGAGGCGGTGCGGCTAGCCAAGGAGCGCAACCTGCGCAACGCCGACGACTATCTGTTGGGAATGCCGCTGCTGGCCGACTATCTCGAAGAAGGTTTGGCCGCCTTCGGGCTCTCCTGCGAGTGATCGCACGCGACGCCTCGATCGTCGTGCTCACAGGCGCGGGGATCTCCCGCGAATCAGGGCTCGCCACCTTCCGCGACAAGGACGGGATCTGGGCTCAGGTGCGGCTCGAGGACGTTGCCACGCCGGAGGCCTTCGCCCGCGACCCTGCCCGCGTGCACGATTTTTACAACGCGCGCCGGCGCCAGCTGCGTGACCCGGCGGTGCAGCCGAACGCGGCACATCTCGCGCTGGCCCGGCTATCGCGCGAATGGCCGGGCGGGGTGACGGTGGTGACGCAAAATGTGGACGACCTGCACGATCGCGCGGGAACTGCAAACCTAATCCACATGCATGGCGAACTGACCAAGGCGCGCTGCACGGCGTGCGGAGAGGTGATCCCGTGGCTCGAGGACCTTTCCGTTAACACTTCGTGCCCCGCTTGTGGTGCGACCGGCACGCTCCGACCGCATATCGTTTGGTTCGGCGAGGTGCCGTTTGCGATGGACCGCATCTACGCCGCACTCGATGCCTGCTCTCTCTTCGTCTCCATCGGCACTTCAGGTGCGGTGTACCCGGCAGCAGGGTTCGTGGCCGAGGTGCGCGGCCGTGCTCGCACGCTAGAACTCAATCTTGAGCCTTCTGAGGGCAGCCACTTGTTTGACGAGGCGATCCACGGCCCGGCGACCGTGGTTGTTCCCGCTTTTGTTTCGCGCCTCCTTGGCCCCGCCTGACGTCGTCTGCGGTTCGCCACGCAGTCAGAAATTCACCGCGTCCCCGCCCTTCAGCGCGAGCATTTCGCGCGCCTCTGCCGGGGTAGCGGTTGCGAAAACGAGGGCTTCGTTGATCTGCCGTATACGTGTCACCTGTTCGGCACTCGACCGCGCGAGACCCACGGGGCCGAGCCAGAGCGAATCCTCGAGCCCCACCCGCACGTTCCCTCCCAGCAGCAGAGCCTGGGTGGCGATGGCGAACTGCGCCTTGCCGGCACCGAGCACCGACCAGCGGTGGGAATCGCCGAACAGCCGATCCGCCGTCCGTTTCATGTGCGCGACGTCTTCCGGGTGGGTGCCGATGCCGCCCAGGATGCCGAACACGGACTGGATGAAGAGCGGAGGCTCGATCACGCGCCGGTCGACGGAATGGAGAGAGGCAATTTCAGGCGAAAAGCGTTGAGCTGGTAGAACGCGTTCGCCCACCCTCATCGTCTGCGCGCCCCTCGCGGTGATGTTGACCACAACCTCAGATCGCTGCTTGATGACGCGGAGGAACGGCAGGAACGCCCACGGCGAGTGTTTGGGCTTGCCAGTTTTCGGGTCACGCGCGTGCAGATGCACGATGGCTGCTCCCGCCTCCGCTGCACCGATGGCGGCGTCCGCGATCTCCTGCGCTAGGACGGGCAGGTGGGGTGACATCGAAGGGGTATCGATCGACCCTATCACCGCAGAAGTGATGATCACGTTCCATGCCGCCCTAGCGTCGTCTCCCCTCCGTCTCGCGCCGGGCGTGCCGCTGGCGGCTGCGGGACGGAAGCGGAGGGCCGTTCCGCCCGCAAGCCTTGGTCGCGCGGGGTGGTGCAGATCCGTGTGGCGGGCCCAGTATCATCGAGGCTGATGCACCCGCCACCGCCTCCACCACTGGAAGAGATCCGCGCCTGTCGGCTGTGCGAAGCCCACTTGCCGCTTGGGCCGAAGCCCATCTTCCAGCTCGACCCTCGCGCGCGGCTTCTGATCACCAGTCAGGCACCGGGGACGAAGGCGCACGCTTCGGGTCGCCCGTTCGACGACCCTTCTGGCGATCGGCTGCGCGATTGGCTTGGCATCGACCGCGCAACTTTCTACGACCCCTCTTTGGTTGCCATCCTACCAACTGGGATGTGCTATCCGGGCCGATTGCCCAAAGGCGGTGATGCGCCGCCTAGGCCCGAATGCGCGCCGCACTGGCACCCGCGCGTGCTGCCCGCTTTGCCGAGGGTGCAGCTTCGCTTGCTGGTCGGCGGCTATGCGGTGCGGCTCGTGTTGGGTCCAAAGCTCGCGCTAGAAGACGCGGTGCGACGGGCAGAGTCGTTCCTGCCTCGGCACTTTCCGCTGCCGCACCCGTCTTGGCGGACGCGGGTGTGGGTCAACCGCAACCCCTGGTTTGAGACTGAAACGCTTCCCCGCCTGCGCGCGCTGGTGCGGCAAATCCTCGCTCAGCCCTGAGCGGGCTTAACCGGTACCGCGACCTCGTTTCGCCGAAGCGCCGGAATGGTCCAGGGCGGGTCGAAAAACCAGGCCTCGGGCTCGCCGGATGGCTGCCAGGCAGAGCCGCGCAAGGCCTCGAGCAGGCGCTGCGTCTGAGCCTCCACCTCGCGCGCGCCGGTGGTGCCGGCGAAGCGGCGGACGGCGAACAGCGCTTCCGGCATCTCTACAATACGCACGCGCGCATCGAGCGGTTCAGGCAGTGTTTCCCGCGTGTAGCGGGCGGGCATGAAGAAGCGGATCGCCCACCCCCCCTCGCCGCGGCCTTGCGCCACAGGGGCGGTCATGCCGATGCGTTCGCCTTTCGCCTGCGCCACGGGGGCGGTCATGCCGATGCGCTCGCGCGTGCGGTTGGCGCCGAAGATGTAGTCGGCGAGCGGGCGGAAGCCGGCGTTGCGCGCCGAAACGGGATCGCCCGCCACCACCACCTCGGCAGCGAGCCGCGGCCCGTAGCGGCGCACTTCGAAGCCCTCGCCGTGAGCGATCACCGCATAGGCGGGCTCCTCGGTCGAACGTGCACCAACCACCGAACAGGCCGCGGTCAGGAAAAGGCCGGCAGCGGCGGAGGCCGCGCGGAGGAGGCGAAACGGGTCCATAGCCGTGGACATGGGATGGCCAGGCCGCGAGTCATCCCTCGCCCGCCTCAAGGTGCGCGATCTCCTCGTCTGAGTAGCCAAAATGGTGCGCGATCTCGTGGATCAGCACATGGCGCACGAGGTCGCGCAGATCGACTTCGGTCTCGATCCACTCGGCGAGGATCGGCAAGCGATAGAGGTGAATGATCTCTGGTTCGCGCGCTACGTCAGCGACACTGCGCTGGGTGAGCGGCACGCCGCGCCAAAGCCCTGTCAGGTCCCACCCGCTGTCCAGCCCCATTTCCTCCACCGTCTCACTGTCGGGAAAGTCGTCGACCACGATCGAGACGCCCGCAAGCAAACGAGCCAGGTCGCGGGGGAAACGCGCCTGCGCCCAAGCGAGCGCCTCGTCGGCAAGCGCGACGATTTCCTCCATCGTTGGGGGCGTGGTGAAGGACCGCACGGGTCTTAGATGGGAGCGAAGACGCAAAGGAGGCAAGTATGGTGCAACGGTTGACAGAGGCAGAGCGGGCGCGGCTCGCCGCCGACCTTCCTGCGTGGCGCATGGTCGAGGGGCGGGATGCGATCGCCCGCTCGTTTCGTTTTAAGGACTTCAACGAAGCCTGGGGGTTCCTCAGCCGCGTCGCGCTGTTGGCCGAGAAGCACGACCACCACCCGGAGTGGTCCAATGTGTGGAACAGGGTGGAGATCGTGCTCACCACGCACGATGCAGGCGGGCTTTCGGAGCGCGACCTGGCGCTCGCTCGCGCGATCGACGCCCTTTGTCCGCCCGCCTGAGCCGCGCCTGCTGTTGCCGGCGCCTGCGGGTCACGCCGCGGGCTTCGGCACCCGGCGGCGGAAGTCGGCCGCCATCTCCTCAAGCGTGACGAAGCGCACCCCGGGCTGGCGGAGCATGTGGGAAATCAGCCGCTCGAGCATCATCAGCACCTGCGGCCGGCCCGAGACGTCCGGGTGGATGGTCATCGGCACCACGGCATAGTCGTACTCGCGGTGGATGAAATCGAAATGATCCCGCCAGAGCTCCTCGAGATGGCGCGGGTTCACAGAGCTGTCTCTGTTGGGCGCGATCGAGCGGTCGAAGATCGCTTCCTCCTGTTCGGGCGTCATTGCCAGCGGGTTGTCGTGTGCATAGCCGTGGAGCCCGATCTCGTGCCCAGCCTCCGCGACGAGGTCGGTAAAGCAGGGCAAGCTCTCGATCGTATGGCCGCGGGTAAAGACGGCTTGAGCCCGAAGCGGCGGAAGAGCTCGACTGACACGGGTCTGCGCGCTGGGGCCAGGCTGATCGCAGCCTCCGCCCTGCTGCGCTGCCCTGTAGCCGCCCAAGCTTTGGCCGGCGCGCGGGCCCATCCGCCTCGTTGCCCACTCCCCCTCAGCGGCCTAGTAGATACGTTGATGGAGCGCCTTGTTTCACTCGTGCCCAGCCTGCTTGCTCGGCCTGAACTGCGCGCGCGCCTCGAGGACGTGCAGACCCTGCCGCGCGACCCGATCCCGACCAAGGACGCCTTCGTCTCGCTGATCCGCCAGCAGCTCGAGCACTGGCGGGCGGTGGCGCGCGCGGCCAATATCGAGGTGACGTGAGCCCAAGTCAGGAGACGGAAAGGACGACAGGGCCGGCGGGCAAGGGGAGCGAGGATCCCTTCGCCCGCGCGGGCCTCACCCTGTCGCAGGAGGAGCGGGCGCGGCTCGCTGAGCCGATGCAGCATCTTGCGGGCATGCTGGTGCGCTTGCGTGCCGCTATCGCGACTGAGGAACCGGCGACGATTTTCCCCCCGCCGCGGCCATGGACCTGATCCCGACCATCGCCGAGGCAGCGCGGGGCTTCGCTGCGCGCACCCTCTCGCCCGTGGAGCTGACCCGCGCCTCTCTCGACAGGGTGGAGCGGTTCAACGCCACTCTGCATGCCTTCCTCGTGCTCGACCCCGAAGGCGCGCTGATGGCGGCGCGGGCGGCGGAGGCGCGCTGGATGCGGGGCGAGGCGAAGGGGCCTCTCGACGGCATCCCGATCGCGCACAAGGACATTGTCGACGTCGCGGGCTTCCCCACCACCGCCTGTTCGCGCGTTCTGGCAGGCCGGCAGCCGGCGATAGCCGATGCCCCGATCGCCGCCCGCTGGCGCGGGGCTGGTGCAGTGTGCCTAGGCAAGCTGACCACCCATGAGTTTGCCTGGGGCGGGCCTTCGTTCGACCTGCCCACACCGCCCGCGCGCAATCCGTGGAACCCGGCCCATTTCACCGCCGGCTCCTCTTCAGGCACGGCGGCGGCGATCGCCTCGGGCATGATCCTGGGCGGCACGGGCACCGACACCGGGGGGTCGATTCGCGGGCCGGCCGCGCTCTGCGGCCTTGCCGGCATCAAGCCGAGCTATGGCCTCGTTCCGCGCTCGGGGGTGATCCCGCTTGCGTGGTCTCTTGACCACCTGGGCCCGCTCGCGCGTACGGCAGAAGATTGCGCGATCCTGCTCTCCGCCTGCGCCGGGCATGACCCTTCTGACCCCGCCTCCGACCCACGTCCTGCGCCGGACCTGCTCGGCGGGCTCGGCGAGGGGGTGCGTGGCTTGCGCATCGGAATCCCCGAGGCATGGCACGAGGGGGTGTTGCCGCTGACCCAAGCCACGCGCGAGGCAATCGACCGCGCCGCCGAGATCTTCCGAGATCAGGGCGCCGTGATACGCGCGATCGACCTTCCTTGCCTGCAGGACCTGACCGACGCGGGCATGGTGATCCTGCTCGCCGAAGCCTTCGCCATCCATGCGCCCTGGCTTCGTACGCGCCGGCAGGACTATGGCGAGATCCTGCGTGAACGGCTTGCCCTTGGCGCTCTTCTTTCCGCCGAGGACTACCTCGCCGCGCAGCGGCGGCGCAGAACGCTGGTCGCAGCCATTGCCGAGGCGATGCGCGACGTTGATCTCATCCTCACCGCCGCAGCAGTGGGCGAGGCACCGCCGATCGAGGCGGTCGATCGCTGGAGCGGATTCAAGCTGCCCAGCCTTCTGCTGCCCTTCAATCTCACGGGCCAACCGGCGATCAGCGTCGCGGCCGGTTTGGGCGCGGGTGGGCTTCCGGTGGCGATCCAGCTCGCCGGCAGGCCTGGCGAGGACGCGCTGGTGCTGCGCGCCGCCCACGCTTATGAGATGGCGCGCGGGCCTCTCCCTGTGCCGCCGCTTCTCGCCAGTTGAAGAAGTGGACGCTTAGAGGGCCGGGCGGCCGGCGACCACGACGGAGAGTGCCTCGGGGTCGAACAGACGGCGGGCTACCTCCCGTGCTTCATCCACAGTGACCGAAGCAAGGCGGGCAAGCCGGCCAGAGAGCCAATCCGGCGCGCGGCCGAGCTGGCGAAGCCCGACCAGCGTGCTCGCGATCTGCGCTGTCGAGGTAAAGCCCAAGGGGAACGAGCCGGTGAGGAAAGCCTTGCCGGCCGCGACCTCATCTGCGGTCGGCCCGTCGGCGGCGATTTTGCGCCACTCTTCGCGCAGCACAGCGAGGGTCTCGCCAAAGCGCGCATTGTCGGTGGAGACAGAGCCGAGCACGAGGCCCCGCCCGCGGAAGGGCAGGAGAGAGGTGCCGATGCCATAGGTGAGGCCCCGCTTTTCGCGGATCTCGGTCATCAGCCGGGCGGAGAAACCGCCGCCGCCCAAGATCCAGTTCGCGATCTGCGCTGCCTCCCAGGCCGGGTCCTCTGGGGCGATGGCGCCGTGGCCAAACACCCCCGCGGCTTGCGGCGCGTCGCGCTCGACCACGGTGAGGCCGAACGGTCGCGGGGCAGGCACGTCTGGCACGGCTGGGGCGAGCCCATCGGCGAGAGAGGCGGCGAAGGCGCGGTCGATCATCCGGCCGAGCGCTTCGGAGTCGATCGCCCCAGCCGCTGCCACCACCAGGCTGCCCCGGCGCATCTGCTCCTCGCGCGCGGCGCGAAGCGAGTCCCGATCGACGGCGGTCACGCCATCTTCCGTTCCTCCCGCGGGGCGGGAGAAGGGGTGGCCAGCGAAGGCCTCGGCCCACCAGCGGCGGGCGGCGACGGTGGGCGGCTGTTCCGCTTCGCGGCGAAGGGTGATCAGCCTCTGCGCCTTGGCGCGCTCCATCGCTGCCGCATCGAAGCGTGGCTCAGCCAGGGCGAGGGCCAGCATGTCGGAGGCGAACTCGGCCTCCTCGGCGAGGGTGCGCAGCGAGCCCTTCAGCCCTTCGCGCTCTGCCTCGAAAGAGAGCGACACGCCGCGTTCGCGCAGCAGGGAGGCAAAGGCGGCTGTGTCGTGCGGCCCCGCCCCTTGCGTGAGCAGGGCAGCGAGCAGTGTCGCCCGCCCCTCCTGCCCTGGCGGGTCAAGCGCCGCTCCGCCTGCAAAGGCGAAGGCCAGCGAGACGACGGGGACCGTGTGGTCCTCGATCAGCCAGGCCTCGATCCCCGAGGGCGAACGGACGACCTGAACTGGAACAGACCAGCCCGCCGGCCCCTCGTTTTCGGCCCGGGGCGTGCTCATGCCCGCGCCTCGGCCGGAACGAGCCAGCCGGTCAGCGACGCGTCGCGGCGAAGCACGGTGCGCGCCGCCTCGGTCACGCGCTCGGCAGTCACACTTGATATTCGGGAGGGCCAGTACTCGACGTGATCGAGCGGCAGATCGACCGCCAGAGCGGCACCGATGGTGCGCGCCCCGCCCATCAGGCTGTCGCGGGCGAAGGCGGCCTGGGCGATGAGTTCGCGCACAGCGCGCGCCACCTCCGCCTCCGCGACACCGTCTTGCAGCACGCGGCTGATGAGGTCGTCGAGAGCGGCCTCCAGCTTTTCCGGTGCGACACCAGGGCGAGGGCTGACATAGAGGCCGAACTCGGAAGGGTCGACACTGTCTCCGCCATAGGCTGCGGAAACGGTGGCGGCGAGCCCGGGATCGACCAGGGCCTTCCACATTAGGCTGGCGGGGCCCGAGCCGAGCAGGTGCGAGAGCACCTCGAGAGCGTCCGCGGTCTCGATGGAGGCGTGCGCGTGCGGCGCAGGGTAGAGGCGGGCAAAGGATGCTTCGCGGACACGGGCATCCCTCAAAATAAGGCGGCGTTCCCCGTCGTGCGGCGGCTCCTGCGGCCGGCGGCGTTCGACGCGGGTGGATGCCGGCACGGCCCCATAGGTGCGTTCGGCCAGCGTCGCGACCCGTTCCGTCGTTACGTCGCCTTGCACAACGAGAATGGCGTTTCCCGGACCGTAGAAGCGCCGATGGAAAGCAAGCAGCGCCTCGCGCGGGATGGCGCGGATCTCGTGCTCCCAGCCGATGATCGGCCGGCCATAGGGGTGGTTGAGGTAGAAGGAGGCGGCAAGGCGCTCGCGGAAGCGGGCGCGGGGGTTGTTCTCAATAATCTGCAGCCTCTCCTCGAGGATGACCTGGCGTTCCGGCTCGATGTCCTTTGGGTCGAGCAGGATGTTGGCCATGCGGTCAGCCTCCAGGCTCATCACCAGCTCGAGGCGGTCGGCAGCGACCTGCTGGAAATAGGCGGTAAAGTCGTGGCCAGTGAAGGCGTTGTCGCGCCCGCCCTCGCGGGCGATGCGGCGGCTGAACTCGCCGGGGCCGATGTTTGGCGTGCCCTTGAACATCAGGTGTTCAAGAAAATGCGCCATGCCGGAAAGGCCTGCTGGTTCGTCGGCGCCGCCCACCCGGTACCAAACCATGTGGGCGACGACGGGGGCGCGGCGCATTGGGATGACGACACCGGTGAGCCCGTTGGCGAGCCGAAAGGTCTCCGCCCCGTAGACGGGCTTGGCGATCCTGGCGGTGGCAACAGCCGGGGTAGCGGCGAGGGCCGCGGCAGCAGCAGGCAGGCCAGCGAGCAGCGTGCGACGATCGATCTCTGTCATGAGCCCAAGGTGAGGCTTCGGTCGCGATCCGTCCAGGGCAGTGAAGCCGCCTTAGAACAAGCCTTCGAGAAGCCCGCGCCGCCGGCGTTGGATAATCGGGGTGTCGCCTGCGGTTGGCTCACGCCCGAGTGCGGCCGCTTCGCGCAGCCGGGCGGACTCGGCGCGCGGATCGACCGCCACGTCCTCGGCCTCCGGCCGGCGCCAGAACAGGAGCCGATCGACGAAGGACCGGTCGCGCTCAGCCAGAAGCGCGCTTTCCTGGTCGATCTGGCGGCGGAGATCTGCCGGCACGGGAGGGCCGGCGGCGGCGAGCAGGGCAGCCTCACCCGCTGAGGCGCCAGGCGGGATGTCGCTGAGCACGGGTTGCGTCACGGTGCGGGCAGCCAGCAGTGCTGCGGCGGCCTCGCGCGCGGGAGGCTCCTGCGGGCGCGGCGCGCCGGGGCGAGGCGGGCGAAGCCCGAAATCCGGCGGGACCGACAGGGGCGCGCGGGTGGTAACCAGGAACTCGTCGGGCGGGTCGCGCGTCAGGCCGAAGGTGCGGCCCACATCGCCGCTGCAGCCGGCGACGAGCGGCAGGCACAGCACCAGGGGGAGGCCGTGGCGGCACATCATCATGCCCCCTTACGCTTGGGTTTGGGCCGCATCAAGGCATGCAGGAGAAGAAGGCCAACCCCACAGACGATTGCACTGTCGGCGACGTTGAACACGTACCAGTGCCAGCCAAAAGCATGCAGGTCGATGAAGTCGACCACGGCGCCAAAGCGCAGGCGGTCGATCACGTTGCCGACCGCGCCGCCGAGGACGAACCCGAGTGCAGTCGCGGTCCAGCGGTCTTCCGCGCGGGCGAGCCAGGCGAGGAGAAGGCCCGCCACGGCGAGGGCCACGGCAGCCAGCGCGTAGGCGTGCCACCAAGCCTCGCCTGCAAGCAGGCCGAAGGTGACGCCGCGGTTCCAGACCATGCTTAGGTTGAAAAAAGGGAGAACGTACACGCTCCCGACCTCAGGCAGGCGGAGGATGTTGAGGACCCACCATTTCGTCGCCTGATCGACAACGAACACGAGAGCGGCGAGGCCTAAGCCCAGCCGAAGGTGCCCGCCGCGACCAGCGGGAGCAGCGTGTTCCGCAGGGGGGATGGAGGACACGCGTGCCCCCAACCCTAGGCCCTGTCCCTCCTGCGTCCCATCACGCGGCGGCGCGGCGGGCGAGCACGCCGGAGGTCACAGCGTCATGGCAGCGGTCGCAAAGCCCCGGATGATCCGGATGTGTTCCGACTTCGGGAAGCACCTTCCAGCAGCGTTGGCATTTCTCACCTGCTGCGCGGCGGGGAATCACCACTACCCCCGGCACGTCGTCGAGGGTGAAGGGGGCGGCGTCGGCGGCGGGCGGTGTGTCAGCAAGCGTCATGCCTGAAGTGATGCAGATTTCGGCCCAACCCGCCGCATCGAGAAGGGAACGATCCGCCTCCGGCACGACAAGCACGGGGGCTGCTTGCAGCGA
Source organism: uncultured Elioraea sp. (assembly GCA_938010425.1). Lineage (GTDB taxonomy): Bacteria > Pseudomonadota > Alphaproteobacteria > Acetobacterales > Acetobacteraceae > Elioraea. The sequence continues at coordinate 20,109 of CALLUO010000093.1, read as the reverse complement.
GGCGCCAATGCTGCCGGCTGCGCGTTCGCGCTCAAGCGCGCCGGTGACCACACGGCGGATCTGGCGGATTCGCGCCATCCGTTTCGCTAGAGCCTCGTTCCGCCATGTGGACGGGATTTTGGGGAAGGTCTCGAGATGCACCGACCCATCCTCGGAGGGGAAGCGAGCGAGCCAGGCTTCCTCGGCGGTGAAGACAAGCAATGGGGCAAGCCAGGTGGTGAGGCAGCGGTGAAGCTGGTCAAGCACTGTGCGACAGGCGCGCCGGCGCGAAGAGTCCGCGCGGTCGCAATACAGAGCGTCCTTGCGGATGTCGAAGTAGAAGGCGGAGAGGTCGGCAGCGCAGAAGGCGTGCAGTTCGGCAAACACGCCTGTCCAGGCGAAGGTCTCGGCTGCATCGCGCACGCGGGCATCGAGTTCGGCCAGGCGGTGCAGCACCCAGCGCTCGAGATCGGGCATCTCGTCGAGGGGAACGCGCTCGGCCTCGACGAAGCCGTCGAGGCCACCGAGGATCCAGCGCAGCGTGTTGCGGATGCGGCGATAGAGTTCGGCCTGTTGTTTCAAGATCTCGGGGCCGATGCGCAAGTCCTCGGTGTAATCGGAGGCCATCACCCACAGCCGAAGTATGTCAGCACCGTATTCGGCGATCACCTCCTGCGGCGAGACCGTGTTGCCGAGTGATTTGGACATTTTGCGACCCTGTTCGTCGACGACGAATCCATGCGTCAGCACCGCGCGATAAGGGGCCTGCCCGCGCGTGCCGCAGGATTCGAGCAAGGACGAGTGAAACCAGCCGCGATGCTGGTCGGAGCCTTCGAGGTAGAGGTCGGCAGGCCAGGCCAGGGCCGAGTTGCCTTCCAGCACGAAGGCGTGGGTCGAGCCGGACTCAAACCAGACATCGACAATATCGAACACCTGTTCGTAGTCGGCCGGATTACGCCCTGGGCCGAGGAAGTCGGACGCGGGCCGGGTCCACCAGGCGTCGGATCCTTCCTTCTCGAAGATAGCGACGATTCGTTCCACCACCGCCGGGTCGCGCAGCGGTTCGCCGCTGCGGCGGTCGACAAAGATCGCGATGGGCACGCCCCAGGCGCGCTGGCGCGAGATGCACCAGTCTGGGCGGGAAGCGATCATGGCGCGCAGGCGGTTCTGGCCCTGGGGAGGGATAAAGCGGGTGGCCTCGATGGCGGCGAGCGCTTTGTGGCGAATGGCGGTCTCGCCATCGATGCGGATGAACCACTGCGGCGTAGTGCGGAAGATGAGCGGCGCCTTGGAGCGCCACGAATGCGGATAGGCGTGGACCAGCTTGGAGCGCGACAGCAACGTGCCGGCTTGCGTCAAGGCAGCGCAAACCGGGTCGGCCGCCCGATAGACGTGCACGCCAGCGAAGCATGCCACATGGGCGAGGAAGGTACCGTCAGGGCCCACCGTTTCTGGCACAGGAAGGCCGTGACGGAGCCCGAGCTCCCAATCGTCCTCGCCGTGGCCAGGGGCAATATGCACGAAACCCGTGCCCTGGTCGGTGGTGACGAACTCGGCGGGGAGGAGGGGAACGTCGAAATCATAGCCGCGGCCGCGCAGAGGGTGGGCGCAAACTGTGCCGGCAAGCTCCCGCCCCTTCAGCACCCGGCGGACGATGTGCTGGCCGATGCCCGCTTCGGCGAGCGTGTCCGGAAGCAGTGGGAGGGCGACGAGGAGGTGCTCGCCGGGGCGGGCCAGGGACCCTTCTGAGACGGTTTCGACCACGACGAGCGCGTAGTCGATCTCTTCGCCATAAGCGACAGCGCGGTTGCCAGGCAGGGTCCAAGGCGTTGTGGTCCAAATCACCACCGAGGCGCCGCGCAAATCCTCGGCTGGGGCGGAGAGGATCGGGAAGCGGACGCGGACAGTCGTCGAGGTATGGTCGTGGTACTCGACCTCGGCGTCGGCAAGCGCCGTCTTTTCGACGGGGCTCCACAGCACGGGCTTGGCTCCGCGATAGAGCGCGCCGTTGAGCAAAAACCGGCCGATCTCGCCAGCGATGATGGCCTCGGAGCGGAAGTCCATCGTCGCGTAGCGGCCAGCCCAGTCGCCCGCCACACCGAGGCGGCGAAACTCTTCAGCCTGCACGCCCATCCAATGGGCGGCGTAGGCGCGGCACTCGGCACGGAAAGCGAGCACGTCGACGGCGTCTTTGTCGCGCCCTGCGGCGCGGTATTGTTCTTCAATCCGCCACTCGATGGGAAGCCCGTGGCAGTCCCAGCCGGGCACGTAGTTGGCATCGAAGCCAGCCATCTGTTTGGCGCGGTTAATCACGTCCTTGAGGATTTTGTTCAGCGCGGTGCCGATGTGGATGTGGCCGTTGGCGTAGGGCGGCCCGTCGTGCAGCACGAACTTGGGGCGGCCAGCAGAGGCTTGCCGCAGCCGACGCCAGAGCGCCAGGCGCTCCCAGCGTTCCAAGAAGGCCGGTTCGCGCCTTGGTAGGTCCCCCCGCATCGGAAAGGAGGTGGTGGGAAGAAAGACCGTGTCGCGGTAGTCGCGCTGGGTGTCGCTCATCATCCGGGCCTGGGGCTGGCAGCGGGATTGGGTCCGATACCGGCGAGGGCTGAGGCGGTCAATCACGGCACGGGTCAGGATGCGAGTTTCAGCCCCACCACACCGGCGACAATCACCGCGATGGCCACGATGCGGGCGAGGCTTGCAGGCTCATCGAACAGCACCATCCCCGCGATGGCAGTGCCTGCCGCGCCGATGCCCACCCAAATCGCATAGGCCGTGCCGATTGGCAGGTGGCGGGCGGCGAGGCCAAGCAGCAGCACGCTGGCTGCCATCGCCGAGATCGTCAGCACGGAGTGCACGGGCCGCGTGCCGAAATCGAGCCCGCGCGAGAGTTTGAGCCCAACCGCCCAGGCGACTTCGAGCAGGCCGGCAAGGCCGAGATAGAGCCAGGAGAGGAGCGGCGCGCCCATTCCACGTGTGCCCTTCTCCCGCGTCCCTAGCATGGCGCGTGCCGCCCCGCCCTCGCGGCTAGGCCCGCCAGCACGGCCCGCGCTTCTGCCGCGTCGCGCTGCATGTGGCGCACAAGGGCGTCGAGGTCAGGGAAGCGCGCCTCCTCGCGCAGGAAGGCGCGTAGGCGAACCCGAAGTTCCTGCCCGTAGAGGTTGGGGGAAACGTCGAACAGATGCACCTCGAGCAGAGGGCGGGGGAGCGTGTTCACCGTGGGCCGCACGCCAAGCGAGGCGACACCGGGCAGCCAGGCGGCCCCCTCCGTTGCCGCCTCAACGGCGTAGATGCCGAGGCGCGGCACCAGATGGCGCCCGAGCGGCACGTTGGCGGTTGGGAAGCCGAGCGTGCGTCCGAGTGCTGCCCCCCGTTCGACCCGGCCGCGGATCTCCCACGGTCGGCCCAGAATTGCCTCGGCGCGGGCGATGTCCCCGGCGCGCAGAGCGTCGCGCACGGCAGTCGAGGAAAGTTCTCCCCCTGCCTCGTCTGTCGCTTCCGGCACCACGGTCACGCCAATACCGTGTGCGGGGCCGAGGGTGGCGAGCAGCGCAGGCGTGCCCGTGCGCCGATGGCCGAAATGAAAATCAGGCCCGCAGGCGACATGGCGGGCGCCGAGTGCCCCGGCGAGCACCTCGGCGATGAAGGCTTCTGCTGAAATCCGGCTAAACGAGTCGTCGAAGGGGAGTTCGTACAGGAGATCGACGCCGAGAGCGGCGAGGGCCTCGCTCTTCGCTTCGGCGAGGGTGAGGCGAAACGGCGGGTCGTTGGGCCGGAAGACCTCGCGCGGATGAGGTTCGAAAGTCAGGGCGGCGAGCGGGAGGTGGTGTGCGCGGGCAGCATCGGCAGCGGCTTTGATCACAGCCGCATGGCCGCGATGCACGCCATCGAAGTTGCCGAGCGCGATAGCGGCCCCGCGCGCATCGGCAGGCAGAGTGGCGAGGTGGCGAAAGATTCGCATGCAATGGCCGAGATGCCCCGGCCGAGGGCCAGCGTCAAACCGGCGCGGTTCACGCTGCTGAGGCGGCGGGGGGGCCTTCCTTCGCCTCGGCCTCGGCGCGCGAGGGTACCATCACCAGCGCCTCGCCCTCGACCACGGGGCGGCCGCCCACCGTGCACACGGTCCGGAGGGTGGCGCGTTTTTTTACAGGATCGAGCGCCACGACCTCGCAGGTCGCGGTGACTGTGTCGCCGATTCGCACCGGCGCCTTGAACTTCAGGCTCTGCGCCAGATAGACCGTGCCGGGCCCGGGCAGTTTCGTGCCCAGCACGGTGGAAATAAACGCCGCCGACAGCATGCCGTGCGCGATACGCCCTTTAAAGACCGTCTTTTCGGCGTATTCCGCATCCAAATGGACGGGGTTCATGTCCCCCGATACGCCGGCGAACAGAACGATGTCCGATTCGGTGACGGTGCGCGAGAACGAGGCGGTCATCCCCTCGCGCAGATCCTCGAACCAAGTGAACCCCTGGGCGCCAACCACCGCCATGGACTGCCCTTTCCCCGCGAACGCTGCCCTCCGTTCTTCCTTCGGCGGTGCAGCATGATGCTCACGCTACGCGATCGTCACCGGCTGGACAAGATGTCGCGCTGGGCTGAACATGCCGCGCGTTTTGCAACGGCCTGTGCTAAGGATCGATGAGCCAATTCTCCCCCGCCACCGACCCCGGTCCCTCGGAGGCGCTGCTTGAAGGGCTTCGCGCCTGGGTCGAGTGCGAGACCCCGACCGATGATGCGGTGCGGGTGAACGCGCTGGTCGACCGCGCCGAGACTCCGCTGCGCGAGGCTGGGGCCGCCGTGACGCGCATCCCCGGCCGCGACGGCTTTGGGGATTGTTTGCGCGCTCGCATCGGTCCGGCCGAGGGGCGGGGGATTTTGGTTGCGGGACACCTCGACACGGTCTGGCCTGCCGGCACACTCCTGCACATGCCCTTCCGCCTTGACGGCGACCGCGCACACGGGCCGGGCATTTACGACATGAAGGCCGGCTCCTTCCTCGCTTGGCACGCTATGCTGTCCATCCTGCGCCAGCGCACGCCCACCCGGCTTCCTATCACCCTGCTCTTGACCCCAGACGAGGAGGTGGGCTCGCCCACCTCACGCGCGCTCATCGAGGCAGAGGCGCGCGAGGCCGCCTTCGTGCTGATCCCTGAACCGGCGGGCGATGACGGCGCGGTGGTGACCGCGCGCAAGGGGGTGGGCCGGTTCGACCTGCTCGTGCGCGGGGTGGCATCGCACGCGGGCGGCAACTTCGCCGACGGCGCCTCGGCGGTGGTGGAGCTCGCGCGCCAGATCCTCGATCTGAACGCGATGGTCGATTTGGCGCGAGGGGTGACCATCAACATCGCGCCGATTTCCGGCGGCACGCGGCCGAACGTCATCGCCGCCGAAGCCCGCGCCGAGATCGACCTGCGCGTGCGTACGGTTGAGGACGGCGAGCGGCTGACGGCGGCCATCCTGTCTCTTCGCCCGCATGATCCTCGCTGCACCGTCAAGGTCACCGGGGGCATGAACCGCCCGCCGTTTCCGGAAACGGACGCCACCCTCGCCCTGTACGCACGGGCGAAGGCGATCGCCGAAGGGCTCGGGTTCGCGTTGCCGAAGCAAGCGCGCGGCGGCGGCTCGGACGGCAACTTCACCGCCGTGATGGGCATTCCCACCCTCGATGGTCTCGGCTGCCCCGGCGCAGGCGCGCACGCCGATCACGAGCACATTCTCTGGCGCGATCTCGCCCCGCGTTGCCGCCTTCTGCTTGGCCTGATGGAGACGCTGCACTGACCGCCGCTCTCTCTCCCGCGCGCGTCCTCGTCACCGGCGGGGCGGGGTTCATCGGCTCCGCCGTGGTACGGCTGCTCATTCGCATGGGCGGGGTGCGCGTCCTCAACCTCGATGCGCTGACCTATGCCGCCAATCTGGCCGCAGTGGAGGATGCTGTCTTTTCCCCGCTCTATGCGTTCCTAAGGGCCGACATCGCCGATCGCGACGCGGTGCGACGCGCGCTCGCTGAGTTCCGGCCCGAGGTGGTGATGAACCTCGCCGCCGAAACCCATGTCGACCGCTCGATCGACGACCCCTTGGCCTTCGTGCGCACCAACGTGCTCGGCACCGCCACCCTGCTTCATGAGGCGCTCGGCTATTGGCGATCGCTCGATGCGGAGGCGCGCGCGCGGTTCCGCTTCCTGCACGTCTCGACCGACGAAGTGTTCGGCGCCCTTGGCGCCGTGGGGGCCTTCACTGAGGACAGCCCCTATCGGCCCAACTCTCCCTACGCCGCCTCTAAAGCTGGGGCTGACCATCTCGCCCGCGCTTTTTACCGAACTTATGGTCTGCCGGTCCTCGTCTCCAACTGCTCGAACAATTACGGGCCCTGGCAGTTCTGGGAGAAGCTGATCCCGCTGATGACGATTAAGGCGCTGAAAGGCCAGCCGCTTCCGATCTACGGCCGGGGCTTGCAGGTGCGCGACTGGCTGCACGTCGAGGACCATGCCGAAGCGCTGTGGACCATCGTGACGCGCGGGAGGCCAGGAGAGACCTACCTCGTCGGCGGTGGGGAGGAGAGCCGCAACATCGACACCGTGGGCATGATCTGCGAAATCGTCGACGACCTTGCCGGGCCCGATCCTGCCGGCCCGCGTCGGCGTCTGATCACCTTCGTCCCCGACCGCCCCGGCCACGACCACCGCTACGCCATCGACTGCAGCAAGATCGAACGCGACCTCGGCTGGCGCGCGGCCCGTCGCTCCTTCGCTGAGGGGCTGCGCGAGACCGTCGCCTGGTATCTCAAGCATCGGGACTGGTGGGAGGAGGGCATGCGCACGCGATATGACGGAGCCCGCCTTGGCCTCAACGCAGACGTGCGATGAAGGGGATCATTCTCGCCGGCGGGGCAGGCACGCGGCTTTACCCGATGACGGCCGTGCTTTCCAAGCAACTTTTGCCCGTCTACGACAAGCCGCTGATCTACTACCCACTGAGCGTGCTGATGCTGGGTGGCATCCGCGACATCCTCATCATCACCACGCCCGAACATCGCGCGCTGTTCGAGGCGCAATTGGGCGATGGGTCGCAGTGGGGGATCAGCCTCGCCTATGCTGTGCAGCCGACACCCGGCGGGCTTGCTGAGGCCTTTGTCATTGGCCGCGAGTTCGTCGGCTCTGCGCGCGTAGCCCTAATCCTTGGCGACAACATTTTTCACGGCGATGGGCTGCAGGCGCTGATGCGCCGCGCCGCCGCCGCCACTGGCGCGGTGGTGTTTGCCTATCACGTGCGCGATCCCGAACGCTACGGTGTCGTGACGTTCGATTCTGCCTGGCGCCCAGTGGCGATCGAGGAGAAGCCCCGCGAGCCGAAGTCGAACTGGGCGGTGACGGGGCTTTACTTCTACGATGCCGATGTATGCGACGTCGCCGCCGCCATCCGCCCCTCGGCGCGCGGCGAGCGCGAGATCACCGACGTCAACCAGATTTATCTCGAGCGAGGGCTGCTTTCGGTCGAACGCTTGGGCCGCGGCTATGCCTGGCTCGACACCGGCACGCCGGAGAGCCTGATCGAGGCGGCCGAGTTCATCCGCTCGCTCGAACTGCGCCAGGGGCTGAAGGTGGCCTGCCCGGAGGAGATCGCTTGGCGTATGGGGTACATCGGCGCCGATGCGCTGGCCCGAGCGGCTGACCGGCTCGGGCGGTCGGCCTATGGCGCCTATCTGCGGCGGCTTCTCGAAGAGGAGCGGGCCCCAGTTGGTCCGACTTGACCGGCCGCACCGACGCTGCCACCTCTCGGATGGCGACGGTGCACATCGGCCTGCACGGCTGCTCGCCGCCGCCGGCAGCGGAGGAGACCGCGATGTTCATCGAGACCGAGGCCACACCCAATCCGGCCACGCTGAAGTTCCTGCCCGGGCGCACGGTGATGCCCTCGGGCACTGCCGACTTTACGTCGCCCGAAGCGGCGGTCAGTTCGCCGCTTGCGCGCGCGCTGTTCGAGTTGCCTGAGGTGACGCGCGTCTTTCTTGGCGCGGATTTTGTCACCGTGACCAAGAGCCACGACGCCGATTGGTCTCTGCTCAAGCCGCGGGTGCTCGGCGCCTTGATGGACCACTTCCTCTCCGGCCTTCCCGTCATTGAGGGGGGCGGCGAAGAGGAGGAGGCACTCGATATCAACCCGGAGGATGCGGAAATCGTCGCCCAAATCCGCGAGTTGATCGATACCCGGGTGCGGCCGGCGGTGGCGATGGATGGGGGCGACATTGTGTTCCGCGGCTTCCGCGACGGCATTGTCAAGCTGCGGCTGCAGGGCGCCTGCTCCGGCTGCCCCTCCTCGCGCGCGACGCTGAAGCACGGCATCGAGAACATGCTCAAGCATTACGTGCCCGAGGTGGTGGCCGTCCAGGCCGTGGAGTGAGGCTTCCGGCGCGACCCGCTTTCGCTTGACCGTTTGTTTCGCACCGCACGCACGCTTCCCGCTTTCCGCCCAAAACCGATCTCCAACAAGACACTGCGCGAACTTTGGGAGCTTGTGCGGTGGGGGCTGACACAGGCAACGGCCAGCCCGCGCGGGTGGTGGTTCTGCCCTCCGCTGCGGCGAAAGAGCGGCTTCGCCTCGTTTTACCTCCGGGCAACGTGGCGAAGGTGATGAGCGCGCCAATCACCGCCATCCTCGGCTACGACACGGATGTCCACAAGCTTTCGCCGCGGCTGTGGCCGAGGGGTGATGTCCGGTCCTGGTATGAGGCCAATCCGCGGCTTCGCGAGACGACCGCGTTGCGCAACGGTACGCTGCACGATCGCCTCTGCCCGCGCGACCCGCGGCTTGCGTTCGACGAGGCGTACTGCGTGCTGTGATGGCTGTGACGGGCGATCCTCTGCCCTGCCCCATCGATCCCCGGGCGATCCTGGCCCTCGACTCTTCGTCTGCCCGCGTCTCGGCCGCCTTCGGCGAGCGCGTGGCCGAACAGCCTGCCGAGCGCGACCAGGCCGCTTGTCTCGTCCGCTTGGCCGCGCAAGTGTCGGAGGGCGGACGGCCTGTGGCGGTGGCGGCGACGGTGGGGCCGGGCTCGTTCACCGGGATCCGCGCTGCGCTGGCTTTGGCGCAGGGGCTGGCGATGGGCTTCGGCGTTCCGGCGGTCGCCGTCTCCACCGCAGAGGCGCTGGCGGCGGAGGTGGGCGAGGGCCGGGTTTTGGTCGCGATCGATTCTCGGCGCGGCCATGCCTTCCTCGCCGGTTTCATCGTGCGAGCGGGGATCCCCGAGGAGATCTTGCCGCCTGTTGTGTGGCGCCAGGGCGAGAGGCTGCCGGGCGGCGATTGGGGCATCATCGTCGGCGATGCGGCGGCCCTCCTCGACCCCCGCGCCGTGCCTTCCTGGCCGCGTGCCCAGGCGGTTGGTGCCGTCGCCGCCGCTCGCCTGTCGGGCAGGATCCTGCCGCGGCCGTTCGCTGCCCTTTATGTTGATCCGCCCGCAGTGCGCGCTCCGCCTGGTATGGGAGTTGCGTGCTGATCCGCCCTCTCGCCCCCTCTGACCCCCCTCTGCTCGCCGCCCTCCACGCCGCCGCTTTTCCATCCGGCGAAGCTTGGGGCGAAAACGCGTTTGCGCGGCTGGTCGCGTTGCCGGGTGCGGTGGGGAGGCTGGCGGCTGAAGGCGGTGCGCCGGTTGGCTTCGTGTTGGCGCAGCGTGCGGCGGACGAGGCGGAGATACTCTCCCTTGCCGTGTTGCCGGAGCGGCGAGGGCGCGGGATTGGCCGCGCTTTGCTCGACTCCTGTTTGGACGGGCTGGCCGGGCAGGGTGTTGGGCGAGTCTTTCTTGAGGTCGCGGCGGACAATGTCGGTGCCCGTGCCCTCTATCGCGCTGCCGGCTTCGTGTTCGCTGGGCGACGCCGCGATTATTACGGTGCGGGCCGCGACGCGCTCCTGCTCGTGCGCAGGCTCAGCCCGCCTTGCGCAGGGTGACGAGCCAGACGTCGGCGGCTGAGGTGTTGCTTTGGCGTTCCGGTTCTGTGGCCAGCACGGTGTGGCCGAGGGCGACGGCACTGCGCGGAACGTTGACCAGCGGCTCTTTTCCCTTGAGCCGCACGGTGAGGACGGCGCCGGCAGGCAGGCGGTCGAGCATAAGGCGGGTTCGTACGAAGGTCATCGGACAAGTCTCGCCAGTGATGTCCAGGAAGAAGTCCGCGTTGTGATTTTGGTCGCACATGGCTGCCTTGCCGTCGCTGAAGAGATTGGCTCGCACGTCGCGTGATCGTTGCATGTGTCGCGAGACTTGATTATATGCTTGAAGTGTCGTTTCCAAAAGGTGAGAGCGACTCGATGCAGGACCAGCAGCCTGATGCCAACATCCTTGAACTCACGGCGGAGATCGTGTCTGCGCATGTGAGCAACAACAGCGTGCCGCTGGCTGAATTGCCGGGGCTGATCCAGGAGGTTTACAAGACACTATCTGCGGTTGGCCGTGGCGGTCCGTTGCAGGAGAAGCCGCAGCCGGCGGTTCCGATAAAGAAGTCCGTCTTCCCTGACTACATCATTTGTCTGGAGGATGGAAAGAAGTTGAAAATGTTGAAGCGGCATCTGAAAACTGTTTATAACATGACGCCAGAACAATATCGGGAACGGTGGGGGTTGCCACCTGACTATCCGATGGTCGCACCCAATTACGCTCAGCGCCGGTCGGAGCTCGCGAAGAAGATTGGTCTTGGCACCAAGCCGCGCGCCGGTGACGGCGGCAAGGGCGGGGGCTAAGCTTTCGGTCGGCGAAGCCGAGGGGGCGCGACCGCAGCGTCCGCCTCTGCTATAGCTGTGGGTGCGGGGCGCAAGAGGGTGCCGCGCACAGACGGCCGAGAGGAAGGACGGGCGGATGGAGAGCCGCATCGAGCGGATGTGCATCGAGGCCGGCCTGAAAATGACTGGCCAAAGACGCGTGATTGCGCGCGTTCTGTCTGAGGCGACCGACCATCCCGATGTGGAGGAACTCTACCGCCGGGCCTCGGCGATCGACCCAAACGTGTCCATCGCCACGGTGTACCGCACCGTCCGCCTACTGGAAGAGAAGGGGATTTTGGAACGACGAGACTTCGGCGAGGGACGCGCCCGCTACGACCCGGCAGATCGTGGCCATCATCACCACCTCATCGACGTCGACACCGGCAAGGTGATCGAGTTCTCAGACGAGGCGTTCGAGGAGCTGGCGCGCGCGATCGCTGAACGGCTCGGCTACACTCTGGTCAGCCAGCGGCTCGAATTGTTCGGTCGGCGTGTGACTGCAGCCGAGACGCCCTCGCCGCGGCCGGCCGGGGTGGTGCATCGGCCCGGCGAGGCGGGTGGCAGGCCCTTGCCTCGGCCGCGCGCCCGCCATCGCGCCTCGCCAGGGCACAGCCGCCGATGACCAAACCCGCACCTCGGCCGCCAGCGAACACGCCCTCGCTTGACGGCGCTGGCTTCGGCGAATTGCGCGCGGGGCCGCTCGGCGTCCGTCTGGCCCAGGAGGCGTGGGAGCTCGAAGCCGCGCAGGCGCTGCGCTATCGCGTCTTTTACCAAGAGATGGGGGCGAAACCGACAGCGGAGATGGCCGCCACCCGCCGCGACCAGGACCCGTTCGACGCGGTCGCCGACCATCTTCTGGTCATCGACCATGCGCTGGGTGAGGGGCCGGAGAGCGTGGTTGGCACCTACCGCCTCATCCGCCGCCCGGCCGCAGCCAAAGCGGGCGGATTCTATTCTGCTCAGGAATACGACATTGCCTGCATCGAGGCCTTTCCGGGCGAGATCCTGGAACTCGGGCGGTCCTGCGTCGATGCGGGCTACCGCACCCGCCCGACCCTGCAGCTCCTGTGGCAGGGGATTGCAGCCTATGTGTTCCGCCACCGCATCGACCTGATGTTCGGTTGCGCCTCCCTGCATGGCACAGACCCCGACGCGCTCGCCGCCCCCCTCACCTGGCTGTGGCACAACCACCTCGCCCCGCCCGCGCTTCGCCCCCGAGCGCTCGCGGATCGCTATGTCGAGATGCGGCGCATGGATCCGGCGCGGATCGACGTGCGCACCGTGCTCAACGACCTTCCGCCGCTGATCAAGGGCTATCTACGCCTCGGCGGTTTCGTCGGCGACGGAGCGGTGATCGACCAGCAGTTCAACACCACAGACGTCTGCGTGGTGGTGAAAACCGACCTCGTCACCGACAAATACTACCGGCACTACGAACGGCGCCTGCGCGACGCACTCGATTCGGAACCCAGGGCTCCCGCCCCCCCGGCGCCTCTGGAAACCGACTAAACCCAGCGCGCCTTGCGTTTATTCGCCATCATTCCCTCGGCTTTGGTCGATCTCTCGCGGTGGCCCGTGTTGGTGGCTGGCCTGAGTGTGAGCGACGGAGGCTGTGCAGGATGGCTCTCGCCGGCCAAGAGGCGCGGTGTGGCGCAGGCGAAGAGCTTCCGCCGCTGGTGCTGTTCACCGCGATCCGAGACGGGTCCGGTCACGATCACCATTGGCGACCTCACGCGCCCCGACGCGCTGCTCATGTCTTCAAGCACGCCTCTTGCGACGCGACCGGCTACGCGCGCGAGGAGGTGATTGGGAGGAACTGCCGCTTCCTACAGAGGGAAGGAACGGACGAAGAGGCAGTCGCGCAGATGCAGCGCGCGATCGCGGAACGGCAGCCGGTCGCCGTCGGGCTCTTCAACGATCGCCGCCGCGACGCCGCCTTCCTCAACCGTGTCGAACTCGCCCCCGTCTCCTATCCTGCCAGCGGCATCGACGCCTAGGTCGGCACCCAGCGCGACATCACCGCCGTCCGCGCTCTAAAAGGCCAGCCGCCAGCGGCGCGAAGAGCTTGAGGCGATCGGACGGCGTGCGTCCGGGCTCGCCTAGGAACTGAACAGTCTGCTGCGGCCGATCGTCACCAACGCTGCCCAGCGCGCAGAAGGCAGGGGCTCGGGGCGGCGGACCAGGGCGAGGAGGCGCTGGCGGACATGCTGGGGTGCGCGCAGGCGGCCCGGGCGTTGACCGGTCGGGTGATGCAGTTCGGCCGCCGCAGCGCTGAGGAGGCGCGGGCATAGCCTGCATCGCAGCGCCTTGGCGAGGCAGTCCGGCTCGCCTCAGCGCTCCTGCCCCGTGGGCGTGCACCTGGTCCTGCGCGGTCTCGAAGGGCTTAAAGGGCCTTACCCCGTCGCGCTTGGCGAACTGGTTCAAGTGTTCGGCAACCTGTTCAACAACGCCGCGCAAGCCCGAGCGGGCAAGGGCCTGATCGAGGTCGAGACGGTCGACGACGGCGAGGTGGTGCGCGTGCGCGTCACCGACACCGTCCCGGCATCGATCCTGCCTGTGCAGCGCGCGTCTTCGAAGATCGATGGCATGCCCGCGGTGCTAGGCTTAATCGCCGCCGTAGCGCGCGAGGCTGGGCGCGCGGTGACGGAGGCCGACGATGGCAAGGCGGCCCTTGCGCTGGCGCAAAGCCGCTGCTTCGACCTCCTGGTGACCGACATCCTGATGCCAAACCGCGACGGCAGCTCTGTTGTGATGGCTTTGGCGGAGGCGACGGCGGGGCCGCAGCTGCTTGCCATCTCAGGGGGCGAGGGCTTGGCCCGGGTCGCATGCGCTCCCGCTCGCATCGCTGAAGGCCGGCGCCACTCTGGCCAAACCGGCTGAGAACTCCAACCTCCTCGCGGCGGTCGACCGACTGGTCGGCACAATGCGGGAGGGTCGGTGAGGGGCGCCAGCTTCTCCGGGCCAGCTCGACATATCGTCTCCGCGAGAGAAGGTTCCCCTTTCCGCTGATGCGCGCCTACGCTGATTGCTTTCTCGCTCCGGGCGCGGCGGGTTGGATGCGATCATCGGCGTTATCACCTCGGGCGTGCTCAGCTTGACGAGCACCGGCGTGCCTAGCACGAACTCTTGCCGCGCCGAGTACGCGCAGGGTAACGCAGACACTGTTCGTGCCTTCACCTCAGCGACCCGATCGCTGACCCGCGCGCCGCCATCGCCGCTGTGCACGCGCGACAACCTGGTCAACACTGAGATTGCGCTCGAGAGGCAGAAGCTTGCCCACCGCGACCTGACGCTAACTCAGCATGTTCAGGCGAATGGGCTTTCCACCGTCGAGGTGGCGCAGATGACGGCGTTGATCGACGTGGTGGTGGACGTGTTCACGCTTGGCTCCCCCCCTTCCCCCCTGCGACAGATGATCTCCGCGGCCAGGGTCTTGCCTTGGCGTGAGGAGCGGCTACCGCCTGCCCGCGGAGTCTGAGACGGGATGATGGCGGGCGCGTCGGTGGCCTGTCAGCCGCCAAGGCCCTGTGCGATCTTCTCTGCCACCACCTGAGGGTCGTCTGGGCGCAGTTCGGCGGCGCGACGGAGGGCATCGCGCGCCTCCGCCGCCCGCCCTAACACCCGGTAGGCACGCGCCAGCCTAAGCCAGCCTTCCGCATCATCTGGAGTTTCGCGCATGCGATCGGCGAGCCGCTGCACCATGGCCTCGATCATGGCTGCGCGTTCCGCGGGCGGCAGGGCCTGGGCAGCGGCCATCTGGTCGGCCGTTGGGCCGGGGGCGGCGCCGACGCGAAGGCGCGTCTCGGCCTCAGCGATGCGCTCGCGCAGCATGGGCAGCCATTCTGCACCTGGTGAGGCTGCGCGTTCGACGGCGCGGAAGCCCTCGAGTGCGGCTGCGGCATCGCCTGCCTGCAGGTCGGCGAGGGCGAGGTAGTAACGGGTGCGCAGATCATCCGGAGCGGCGAGCCGGGCGCGCTCGAGCCAGCGTCGGCCTTCGGAAGTGATGCGCCCATCTGCGGCGAGGGCGAGTGTCTCGACAAGATCGGTGGCAAGAACGGGGTCGAACCGGATGGCCAGCGCCCGTCGTGCGGCCTCGGCGGAGGCAGCGTAGTTACCGCGACGGCGCTCGACCTGTGCCACGAGAACCCAGCCGCGGCGCGCCTCCTCGCTCTGCGGCGGCAACTCTGCGATCCGCGCAAGCACCTGGCCGAGCAGCCGTTCGGCTTCAGCGCGTTCGGCTTCGCGCACGGCCTGCACCTCGGCGAAGGGGAAGGCGGGCATGCCGGGCGTGCCGCGTGGCAAATAGAGTGCGAGTGCCGCAGCCGGCAGAGCGAGGGCAGCCCCGCCGAGCAGCCAGCGCGCATAGGCCGGCGTCGTTGCCTCTGGCGGTGGCGCTGGCGAGGGGGGAATGGCGGCAAGCAGACGGCGCTGCACCTCGAGCACAGCGTCGCGGTGTTCGGCCTCCGTCAGGCGCCCTTCTGCTCGGTCGCGGTCGAGTTCGGCGAGCTCAGCGTGGTAGAGGGCAGCGTCGTGCTCGGCGCGCGGGGCTGGCGGACGCACGCCACGAATGGCGGGCCACAGCACCGCGAGCACGGCAACGAGCGTTGCCCCGCCGAGGACAATCCAGACCCAGATCATTCCGTAAGCAAGCCTTTTAGCCGTGCCCTCTCCTCCGCACTCAGCTCAGCGGGCGCGCTTTGCGCAGGACGTCGGCGGCGAAGGTAAAGCCAGGTGGAGAGGGCACCGAGGCCGAACAGCAGGGCGGGCGAGGCCCAGAGCGCGATCGTCATCGCGTTCAGGGGCGGGCGGAGTAGGACAAACTCGCCGTAGCGGTCGACGATAAAGCGGACGACCTCGTCGTCTGTATCGCCTGCGGCGATGCGCTCGCGCACGATTCGTCTCAGGTCGCGTGCGAGTTCGGCGTTCGAATCGTCGATTGACTGGTTCTGGCAGACAAGGCAGCGCAAACCCCGGCCGATGTCGCGTGCGCGTGCCTCCTGCGCTG
This sequence comes from uncultured Elioraea sp., assembly GCA_938010425.1. Taxonomy (GTDB): domain Bacteria; phylum Pseudomonadota; class Alphaproteobacteria; order Acetobacterales; family Acetobacteraceae; genus Elioraea. Next base: position 4,381 of record CALLUO010000093.1, on the reverse strand, counting down.
GGTCGGGCAGCATTTCGCGCGGGTCGAGCACGGCGTGCGCTGGCGGCAGGGCAAGCGCGGTGACGAGCGCGGCGACCAGCGGGAGCCGCGCCCTCTGCAGGGGGTGCGGGGGACACGCGTGTCCCCCGCGTCGAGTTGATCCCCCGCGTCGAGTTGATCCCCCGCGTCGAGTTGATCCCCCGCGTTGAGTTGACTTGAGCACAGCCGCGAGGGGCCGATCGGGCCCCTCGCGCACCCCATCCATGCGGCCCTCCCGATGGTCGGGCCGATGGTCGGGCCGATGGTCGGGCTGCGATGGTGCCTTGGCCGTCATCGATACCGCCTCAGCAGTGGGCGGAGGTCGTCCGCCAGAATTTGGTCGGTGATCGGGCCTGCCATGCGCCAACGGATGATGCCCTCGCGATCGATCAGATAGGTTTCGGGCACGCCGTAGGTGCCGAAGTCGATGGCCACCCGCCCGCCATGATCGACCCCGATGCGTCGATATGGGTCGCCGTGGCGGCGAAGCCAGTCAACCGCCCCAGGATCGTCGCGCCCACCAGCGCGGTAGTTGATCCCGAACACGGGCACGCCCTCGGCGGCAAGCCGCATGAGGTGCGGGTGCTCGACAAGGCAAGGGACGCACCAAGAGGCAAAAAAGTTTACCAGAACCGGACCTTCCCGTGCAGCGGCGCGAAGATCCTCGGACGAGAAGCTGGGCTTGCCCGACCCCTCTAAGGCGGGAAGCGTGAACGCCGGGGCGGGGCGGCCGATCAGGGCAGAGGGCACGCCGCGCGGGTCGAAACTGCCGCGCTGCATGCCTGTCAGCATGGCCCAGAAACCGGCCACTGCTGCGGCGAGCAGCACAAGCGGCAGAAGGAAAAGCAGACGGCGGGAGTTCATCGCCCGCTCATTCCGCGGCCACCGCCGCTGGGGCGGAAGCACGACGCCGTGCCGGCACGCCCACGCGCAGCCGCCGATCCATCAAGCTCACCACCCCGCCCAGCGCCATCAAGATCGTCCCGGCCCAAATCCAGGGGGCGAGCGGGTTGAAATGCAGCCGCACCACCGTCGCGCCGTTTTCTGCCGTTTCGCCGATCACCGCATAGAGATCGGCAAAGCCAGAGGTGTGGATGGCGGCCTCGGTCGTGCCCATGTTGGCGACCGGATAATGCCGGCGCTGCGGAGTGAGCACGGCGACTTCGCGGTCGTTGCGGAGCACCACCAGGCGGCCCTCGGTGCCTCGCCAGTTCGGCCCTGAAACGGGATGCGTCCCCTCGAAGCGGATGACGTAGCCTGCAATCGTCGTTGTCTCGCCCGGTTGCATGAGGGTGATGCGTTCGGGCGCGATGCCCTTGCCCGCGATCCCTGCCACGGTGATGCCGACGGCGGCGTGGGCGATGATGCCGCCGACGATGCCCCTCGGCAGGCCGCGCGCGCGACGCCAGGAGTCGGCGAGCGGGACGGAACCAAGGCGGATGCGATCGGCGAAATCAGTTGCGGCGGCGAGCACCAGCCAAAGCGCAAGCGCGAAGCCGAGGAGCGGCAGCAAAGCACGATCGATCGCGGCGACGTAGACGATGACGAATACGGCGACCGTGCCGAAGGCGAGCTTCAGCCGGGAGAGCGCCGCCCAGAGGTCACCCCGCTTCCAGGGCAGAAGCGGCCCCACCCCCATGGCGAAGAGGAGCGCGAAGAAGAGGGGGAAGGTGGCAGCGTTGAAAAAGGGCGGCCCGACCGTGATCTTCGCGCCCCACGCAAGGTCGGCAAACAGCGGATAGAGCGTGCCGACGAACACCACAGCGCAGAGGGTGGCGAGCAGGAGGTTGTTGAGGATCAGGCTGCCCTCACGCGAGATTGGGGCGAACACGCCCTGTGGGGCGAGCACGGGCGCGCGCCAGGCGAAGAGCGCGAGAGAAGCGCCGACGGTGAGGAACAGGAGCGCGAGGATGAACACGCCGCGGTCTGGGTCGTTGGCGAAGGCGTGCACGGAGTTGAGGATGCCCGACCGCACCAGGAATGTTCCGAGAAGGGAAAGGGAGAAGGTGAGGATGGCGAGCAGGATCGTCCACACCTTCAGCGCCTCGCGCTTCTCCACTACGATGGCGGAATGAAGGAGTGCCGTGGCGAGGAACCACGGCATCAGCGAGGCATTCTCCACCGGATCCCAGAACCAGAACCCGCCCCAGCCGAGCTCGTAATAAGCCCACCAGGAACCAAGCCCGATGCCGACGGTGAGCGCGCACCAAGCGAACAGCGTCCAAGGCCGCACCCAGCGCCCCCAGGCAGCGTCTACCCGGCCTTCCAACAGCGCCGCGCAGGCGAAAGCGAAAGACACGGCGGTGCCGACATACCCGAGGTAAAGAAAGGGCGGGTGGAAGGCGAGCCCCGGGTCCTGCAGCAGAGGGTTGAGATCGCGCCCGTCTTCGGGGATCGGCCAGATCCGCTCGAACGGGTTTGAGGTAAACAAGATAAAGAGCAGGAAGCCCACAGAGACGAGGGCAAGCACGCCGAGCACGCGGGCGCGCAAGCTGGCGGGAAGGTTGTTGCCGAACAGGGCAACAAGCGCGCCGCAGAAGGAGAGGATAAAAACCCACAGCACCATCGAGCCCTCGTGGTTGCCCCAGGTGCCGGTCAACTTGTAGAGCATGGGCTTTAGGCTGTGGCTGTTCTGCGCGACATTGGCGACTGAGAAGTCACTCACCGCGTAGGACCACATCAAGCAGAGGAAGGAGAGGCCGACGAAGCCGGCCTGAGCGATCGCGGTCGATGGGCCCGCGGCCATCAACATCGCGCCCCGCGCCTCGCCAAGCCGTGCGCCGAGAAGCGTAACGATTCCCTGCACGCTGGCGAGCATCAGCGCGAGCACGAGCGCATAGTGGCCAAGTTCTGGGATCATCCGTCGTGCCTTGATCCGTTCTGCATGCAAACCGGTGTGCCGAGTCGCGGCCCTGCCTGCCTGTTTGTCGCGCGCCGCTCAATCAGTTCGTCAGCGGCCCAAGGGCAGCGGCGGAACGGTCCACCTCTTTCGTGTTCCACAGCCGCGCTGGTGGGGGCGGTTGCCCTGGCTGCCAGTGGCCAGCACGCTTCAGCGCATCGGCCACCTCGGGTGGCATGTAGGTCTCGTCGTGGCGGGCGAGCACGGAAGAGGCGGCAAAGGTGCCGTCCGGCTTCAGCCGACCTTCCGCCACCACGCCCTGCCCTTCGCGGAACAGGTCGGGCAGGATGCCTGTGTAGGTCACGCGAATGGCATGCGCGCCGTCGGTTACCCGGAATGACGTTTCCAGAGTGCCGGCGGCGTTGGTGCTGCGCTCAACGGACCCCGCCTCGACCAGGCCGCCAATGCGGAACGGCCGATCGGGCGGTATCGGCTTCGCTGCAAGGTCGGAGGGCGAGAAGAAGAAAACGAGATTGTCCTCGAATGCGGTGAGCGTCAGCGCGGTCGCCGTGCCAAGGCCGAGACCCGCGAGCAGCACGATGGCAAGACGGCGGCGCTTCCTATGGCTCATCTCCTGTCCTCCGTCCGCGCGCGCCGGCTTAACCCCGCCGCCTCAAGCCGCGCGAGCTCTGCCTTCGCCTTCCGCCACTGCCTGAGCGAGACCAGGGCGAGCAGGGCGACACCGCCCACCCCAATCCCGTAGGACGGCCAGACGAAGGCTGCATAGCCACCCATGGCCAGGAACTCGCTCATGCCGCCGGAACGGGGCGCGACACGCCCACCCCCTCAAGTCCCCGCGCCGTAAGAATGGCGCGCACACGGCGTTCGATCAGCACCGTGCGCATGCGCAGAAGCACGATTGCGGCGAAGGCGAGCCCGAAGCCGAGCCCAGAAATCAGCAACGGCCAAAGGATGTCGACATGCACCGCCGGCGCGTCGAAGCGGGTGACGGAGGCAGGCTGGTGCAGCGTGTTCCACCAATCCACCGAGAACTTGATGATCGGCACATTCACCGCCCCGATCAGGGCAAGGATGGCCGCTGGCCGCGCCGCCCGCTCCGGTTCATCGAAGGCGTTGGTCAGCGCCATATGGCCAAGATAGAGGAAGAAGAGGACGAGCACCGAGGTCAGCCGAGCGTCCCACACCCACCATGTGCCCCACATCGGCTTGCCCCAGAGGCTGCCGGTGGCGAGGCAAATGGCGGTGAAGACGGCACCGACGGGGGCAATCGCCACCGCCGCCACGTCGGCCAGCGGATGGCGCCAGACGAGCGAAACGAAGGACGCGATGGCGAGGCTGACATATCCGCCCATCGCCCACCACGCCGCCGGCACATGCACGTACATGATGCGCACCGTATCGCCCTGCTGCCAGTCGCGCGGCGCGAAGACGAGGCCCCAGACGAGGCCGGCGGCGCACGCGACCAGCGCCGCCGCTGCGAGCCACGGCAAAAGCGCGCCGGAA
>CALLUO010000092.1 GCA_938010425.1 uncultured Elioraea sp. | reverse complement strand
GGGGCGGATCCCAAGGTCATCAGCGGTTCGCGCCTCGCTGTGGTGAACCCGTCGCGATAGGCCCAGGCGATCCACTGGGCGAGCATCGCCAAGGTGCCGCGGGTCTGCTGGTACTGGGGAAGGGCCTGCCACTTGCGCTGAAAGACCGAGAGCGTGGACGGATGGAAGGGGTAGCAGGCCTCGAACCGGCTACGGAGGTATTCGCGCGCCTTCGCCTCCGTCGCCGCCGCGTCCACGGCCGTCCACTCCGGCGGCAGTTGCGCCCGCCGCTCAAAGCACCAGTCGGCGAAGGCCTTCGCCACGTTCTTCCTGATGCGCTCGTTTCCTAGATCCTCGAAGAGCCGCCGCCGCACGACCTCGCTGATCTCGGTCTCGTCGTTTGCGATGAGGTCCCTGGCGACGCGCCGAACCACTTTGGCGATCTTGTCCTGCCACTTCATGTCCCAGTCGGTCATCTCGACTTGGCTGCGCGGCAGGCTGATCACTGCCACCGCTTGGGCGGCCCCCGTAGTGGCGACCGTCAGGTTCTGGATGAAGGCGTGGAACGACTCCGCCATGCCGCGATGCCGGTTGAGGAAGTTGAGGACCTCGTCGAACAAGAGAAGCACGGGTGCGTCCGCCGCCTGGAAGACACGTGCGATGGATTCCGTTCCCGGTGGCGTCGTCTTCGCGGCCGTCCCAAGCACTTCGACGCCCTTGTCGCCTGCGAGCTGGCGAGCAATGTCGATCCATGGGGTCTCTCGACCCTCTTGTGGGTCCCAGGCGTTCCCAACAAAGACAGCGACCCGCGCCTTCGGAACCGAGGAGAGACCTACATCGCGCAGGAGATCGGAGACTCCGGAGTAGTTTGCCGCTTGGCCGCCGCTCGCCCCAAGGTGGTACAGGGCCGTCAGCGTGTGCGTCTTGCCGCCGCCGAACTGGGTGATCAGGGTCAGGACCGGAGCGGTATTGTCGGTCTTACCTGAGAGCCGGCGGAGTACGAGGCGGACGTGCTCGCGCAGGGCGTGCGTCCAGCAGGTGCGCGAGAAGAACTGCGCCGGATCGGAATAATCCTCCGGCGCGGTGCCCGCTACAACCTGCTCAAGGGCGATGGCGAATTCGTCCGGGTTGAAGGAGCGGCCTTCCCGGACTTCCTTGCGTGGGGTGGCGACTTTGTACCAGGGTTCCATTTCAGATCCTTTCACCACAGAGGCACAGAGGACACGGAGAGAACGTCATAGAATCCGCCTGCGGATGCCGTCTTTGAGAACAGTGACGTTAAAGTTGATGAGCAGTCCAATCTTCCACCCGCCCAATTTGAGATACGTCAGCAACTGGGCTTCGTGTACGGGAACAATGACTTCGACCGCCTTGATCTCGACAACGACGGCCTCGGCCACCAAGAGATCAAGGCGATAGCCGCAATCGAGTTTCACGCCTTTGTATTCGACGGGCAATGGGCGCTGACGATCGAAGCGAATCTGGCGCAGAGCCAGTTCGCGGCACATACATTCCTCATAGGCTGATTCCAACAACCCCGGCCCAAGCGCCTTATGCACCTCAATCGCAGCGCCAATGATCTGTTCTGTCAACTTGTTTACCATCTCTGCGTCCTCTGTGTCTCTGTGGTGCATCTTCACCTCGGCATCGCCAGCAGCATCGCATCCAACAGGCGCTTTTCCTCGCTGCCCTTCGGGTAGAGGGCCGACAGCGCGTTGGCGAGGCGCAGGAACTCCGGCCCGCGCTTCTGCTCTGCCTCCAGCAGGGTGCGCAGGGCGCTGGCTTGACCGCCGGCTTGGAGCAGCATCGCGAGGTGAACGCGGTCGAGGGTGGTGGCCTCTTTTTCACCGCCGAGACGCGGAGTTCGCAGAGAATCCTCATCGATCACGATGCCTTTGCGTCCTCTGCGCTGCTGCGGTGAATTTTCCATCTCGGGAAAGAGCGTCCCCTGAACATCGTTCCGTAGGTCCTCCGCGATCCAGTCGGCTACGATGTCCGCCCCATCCTTGCCCAAGAGCTGCTTGGCTCGTTCGGACACGGCCATGAGGCGCACCACGCCTTTCTTCGTCTCGATGATTCGGCGTTCCCACGTGGACAGATCGATGCCGAGGGGCTGAGCAAAGCGGCGCACCACATCGAAGGGGAGGGAGAAGCCAGAGTTGGACCGCGGAGGCGCAGCGTCTTCTTCCTCATCTGTTTCAGTTTCATCTTCCTCTATACCCTCTGTGTCTCTGTGGTGAATCCCTTCTCCGTTCGTGCTCTGCAACGTCCAGAGAAACAGGGCCGTCAGCCGCGCATCCTCCTCCAGCGCCCCGACGGCACCGTTCCGAGCGCGGTCTTCAGCGGTGCCGAGGACGTTTTCCAGCGCAGTGCGACCGACCACTTCCCAGACCTTCTCGAGGTACTCGGCCAGCGTGACCTCGCGCCCCTCAGCGGTCTCCACCTTCGCGTAGCGGCTGAAGATTTCGAGGGCGGGGCCGATGCAGGCAAAGACGAGATCCGCGCCGCGGATGCCCTCCGATTGCAGGCGCTCCATCCAGTCACCCACGCGCTTGGGGAGTTCCCGCAGCACGTCGGCCCAGTCGCCCACCGGCGCATCGTCGGGCCGCGGGCGGCAGACGAGATGGATGCTGGTGGCGAGAGCGGCGGATTCTCGAGCGCGCAGGCGCGAAGCCATCTCGGTGGCGATGGGCCACGAAGCGGTGATGGCCCAGCCGCCGCGGATGAGGCCCGAACGCAGCGCCTCCCAGCCCTCGGTGGTCTTGTGGGCGAAGACGATTGCGCCCACGCCGTCCTCGCGCAGCACCCGCCGCCCCTCGGCGAAGGCCTTGGCCATGGTCGCTTCGTAAAAGGCTTTATCCTTGGGGCGTCCGTCGTCCGTTTCCGAGCGTTCGTTCTGGACGGCCTCGCGGCTCTTGGGCGTGAGCGGGTTGGTCGGGTCAAAGGGATCGCGCAGCAGCGGGTGGCCCGGCAGCGCCCGCTTGAGCCAGACGAAGAAGAAATCCGACAGGTCGGCATACGGCACCGCATCGTAGTAGGGCGGGTCGGTGAACCACACCGTGGCCGACGCATCCGGCAGCGGATGAGCGGTGGCGTCGGCGAGTTGGACATGCCCCATCCCGAGGTTGGCCTGAACCTGAGCGTATTCGGAAACCCACTCAAACATACTTGAAAGGCTTCGGGTGGCATCGCCAAAAATGTTTGCTTCTGCGAAATCCCACACAATCGGCAATGCTTGTCGCGAAAAGTTATTGCTAATCTTCTCGGCAGCATTTTGCCATCGTGTTAGGGAGGAACTTCCATCCGCCAAACGGTTAACGACTAAAGCCAACGCCTCCCGCACCGCCTTGCTCATCTTGTCTTCTCTCAGTGTCCTCTGTGCCTCTGTGGTGAACTCCCGCACCAGCCGCGACAGGGTCACCAGCGCCAGCTTCTGCCGCGCGGTGAAGAGGTCGCCCCATTCCAACATGCCGTACCTTTGCACACGAAAACCGAGCGTCCCCACTGGCGGCAGTGGCTCATCCGGCACCGGGCACAGCCCCTGCCTGCCGCCGCGCTCCCACTCGTCGAGGATCTCTGCCAAGCGCTGCTGCGCCTTCCAGACGGCCTCGTAATCGCGATCCGTGGGTAGGCGGTAGTGGCGCCCCGACTGGCCGGGCTTGCGCGTCACCACTGCTAGGAGTCTGGCGCCGCCGGTTCTGCACCACGGAGACACGGAGGACACAGAGTCTCTCTTCTCTGTGCTCTCTGCGCCTCTGTGGTGAAACATCACATCCGCGCCGCCACGCTGAGCCACCAGTTGCGCCCGCACCCGCTCCGGCGGCAGCACCGCGCCGCAGCACAGGCACTTTGCCCGCGCGCGGGAGACCGTGCCTTCGGGGACGTCTTTCTCGCTTTTCGGCTCGAAGATTTCGAAGGTAAGATGGGGAAACACCGCCCGCAGCGCCACTTTACGGTTGGGCTTCTTGCATAGCCAGAACGATCGCACCAGCGGGATTTCGGCGCCGCAGTTGGGGGCTTCGCAGCGCACCGTCCGCGCCCAAAGATAGGCAATGGGCGTAGCGCCGTCGGGGTCACGAGGGTAGAACTCGGCCAGCTCCCGTTCGGCCTGCTCCTTAATTTCTCTCCCAACGCGGCGAAGTTCCTCAGCCAATGAGGATTCACCACGGAGGAGCAGAGGACGCAGAGGGGTTCTCTTGTTTTCCTCTGTGCGCTCTGTGTCTCTGTGGTGAGAAAACCGCGGAATGTCCTCCAGCATGACCTTGAGGATGAGACCGGCGACGGGGTTCAAGTCGCTGGCAAACGCCTCGCAGCCAAGCCGCAGCGCCTCCAGCGGGATCGAGCCGCCGCCGGCGAACGGGTCCACCACCAAGGGGGTCTCCTCACCGTGGGCTGCCTTCACGAGGGCGCGGCTGACTTCAAGATAGGCGGGGTTCGCGGCGTGATCCCAGTTGGCAACATCGCCGATGAACTTGAGCAGCGCCCGGCGCAGGTCCTCGTCCGTCGTGCCGGGATTGCAGCCGCCCACCTGCGGCAGCAGCTCGCGGGCTTTCGCCTTGAACCCCGCCGGGCAGAGCGGGTCGCAGGGGTCGGGTAGGAGCAGCCCCAGCAGCACCGCCCGGCAGGAGGCAAGCGGCCGCCGCGCCCACCAGAGGTGGAGGGTGGAGGGATGTCCATGGCGGATGGATTTTTCCCGCGCTGCGTGACGCGACACGACGGCGATGGGGAAGTCAACTTCGGCGAGGCGTTTACAGTCTTTAGGGATCATGGGTATAACCTTTCACCACAGAGGCACGGAGTGCGCAGAGTCGGGTTGATGTTAGATATTCTCCGCCTCCGCTGCGCCTTAGTGATACGTTCTATATTCGGATTCATCTTCTCGCACCTGCATTGGCTTGGTCATTGCATCCACCTCCAGCCAATAATGCGATACCTTGGTGACCTCGCGCCAGTCGAAAAGTGCCGGGTCCTTATATCCGCAGGGCACTTAGAATAACCGCGCGATGTTATCAGATAACCGCGCGCGGTTATTTTATCCGCGGTGTTCGTACCACGCTCCCTTTTTCGATCCGTGTCGGATCAATCGGCCGTCCTTCGCCATCCGCTGGAGGAGGCGATAGGCTTGATCGGGCGAGAGCCGGCACAGCTCCGCCGCCTCGCGCCGGGTGATGCGGCCGTGCCTCGCGACGTACTGGAGCACCATTTGCTCCTGCTGAATCGGTTCGAAGCCGCGTTGGCGGACGTAGGCCGCCTGCTCGCCCAGTCGACGATAGGTGGCTGCCGAGAGGTGCCAGGTCCGGCCCTTTCTCTCCCCGCGAGGCTCGATCAGACCGGCCTCGACCAGCCGCTGGAGGGAGCTACGAGCCTCGGCTTGCGGTTTCTGGATGAGAGCGCTGGCCTCATCCGTCGTCAGTTGCCGCTCGAGCCATAAGTGGTTCAACAGGAGCAACTCATCGACCCCTAGGGCGCGCCCTGACTGACTCTCCTCGGCGACCATCTGGGCGAACGCGAGGTTGGCCTTGCCTCCAGGAAGGACGAGCACCACGGCGGTGTCGTTGCTGCGCTCATAGTTGGGCGCTGGGCGGCCATTGCGCAGTTGCTCATAAAAGATCGTGTCGATGCCCCGCGCAGTGCGCTCGACGATGCCGGCGCGCTTGAAGGCATCGGCAAGGAGGGGATTGCGCGGTCGGGGCGGCGTCACCAGAAGGTTGTCGAGCCGCACGCCTTCCGGAAAACCGCCGGGATTGGCGATCTCGATTCGGTCGTCGTGCCACTGGACGTGCACCGCGCCGAGCCGCGTGTAGTCCCGGTGGATGAGGGCGTTGGCCAGGCCTTCGCGGAAGGCTGCTGGTGGGTAGTCGGGCACGCCGATCCGCAGCATCCCCACCAAGATCTCTTCTTCGCGGTTGCGGGCGCGGAAACGACCGAGCACCTCTTCGACGACGCGCAAGAGCGGCCAGCAGAAAAAGTCGTTCACTTCGACCTTCTGCCCAGAGAGCACCTGAAACGCCACCTCGTGCGTCGGAAGCAGCCGTCGCAAAGCTTCTTCCCGTCCAAACAGCAGCAGGGCGAGCACCCGCACCGCAGACGCCGTGTGATTGGCCTGCACGGCGCCGAGCGCCTTTGCTAGTTCGGTGTCGGACAGGCCGATTAGGCTGGTGTCACCGCGCCCCTGGCTCTCGCGGACGAAGCGGCGGAAACGCTCGAACTCCAGTGGGTCGAGATCGTCCCACCGAGCGTCCGGGATCGCGAGCGCGGAGTAGTCCAGCAGGCCTCGATCCGCCTGGAGCGCTTGCATCTCGTGAAAATGGAAGGGAACGCAAGCGGGGCGGCCATCGCCGCCGAGCGCCCGGCGGAGGTATTTACCGTCTGCCGTGCCGACGGGTGAGCGCGTAGAAGGAATCTCGATCACAATAACGTCCTTGCCTTCGAGCGTGAGCACTTCCACCCGCACGGCCAGCGAAGGCCGCGTCCGGTTGCTGATGAGCGCCTGGAGGCGCAGCGGGTCTGTCCGAT
>CALLUO010000091.1 GCA_938010425.1 uncultured Elioraea sp. | reverse complement strand
CGGAGAGCATCAGGTTTCGCGATACCAGTCGGAGAGAAGCCAAAGCGTGGTGTCCCATCCCGACAGGACGGGGCGGAGGTTCATCGCGCTGCCGGAGACGAGCGGGCGCTGCACCACCGGAATAATGTGGTTGGAGCCCACGATCAGGTCGTTCATGCGAATGAACAGGGCTGCGCGCTTGATGGGATCGAGCTCTTGATCTGCCTCACGGTAGAGACGGTCATATTCCTCGTTCCGCCAACGCACGATGTTACGCCCTGACCAGTTGTTCGCCTTCTGCGAGATTTCCCAAGAGACAAACTGGTTCATGAACCGGCCCGGATCTGCCTGCGGCATCGTCGTCGTGTACATCTGCATGTCGGCGTAGAACTTGCCATAGGTGTCCGGATTAGCGACGTCAGAGGAGAAGAACACCGAGGCAACCACGGCCTTGATCTCGATCTCGATGCCAGCCCGGCGCGCGGCCTGCTGATAGATCTGTTGCGTGCGCTGGCGCGGCGGGTTGACCGAGGTCTGGAACACAAAGCGCAGCCTCACTCCATTCTTTTGCCGGATGCCGTCGCGACCACGCGTCCAGCCGGCCTGATCGAGGAGCTGGTTGGCGCGTTCGACGTTGAATTCCATTCGCATGTTGGGCGACCGGAAGCGGGGCGGCGCGTTCAGGAAGTTCGGCGTCGCCGGCCCAGTGCGACCGTAGATGAACTCCTGGATCGACTGGCGGTCCAGCAGCAGAGCCATCGCTTGGCGCACGGCGGGATCACGGAAGGCTGGGTGCTGGGTGGAGATGTGGGAGCGTTCGCCGTCCACCTCGCGGTTGGGGTCGGTGGCGTTGAGCTGGATGTGCTCGACATTGCCCCCCTCGACGATGTTGATGCGCCCACGCCCCGCCGCTTCAAGCCGGCGCAGGGTCTCATCGTCTACCTGCAGGTTCCAGGCGAAGTCAAAGTCGCCGGTCTGCAGCACGGCACGCGCAGCCGACACGGCATCGCCCCCTCCCTTGATCTCGAGCTGGTCGAAGAACGGCCGGTTCGGCAGGTGATAATTCGGGTTGGCCTCTGCGCGAACTGTATCGCCCGGCGCGAAGGACACGAAACGATATGCTCCCGTGCCGACTGGACGGAGGTTGGTTGGAGCGTCGCGCGAATTGGCACCAGCGAAGTCCTTGAACAGGTGCTTCGGAATCAGCTGGCCGGTGGCGGCGACGAAAGCATCGGCCCAAAAAGGTGTGGGACGCGCAAACTCCACGCGCACCGTGTAGTCGTCCACCTTGACCACGTTGATGTCGCGATACGAACCAGAGGTAACGGCAGCAACCGCCGGATTGCGCGCGTACTCCCAGTTGAACACAACGTCGTCGGCGGTGAACTCCTGACCGTCGTGCCACTTCACGCCGCGCTTTAGTTTCCAAGTGACCGACCGACCGTCCTCGGCAAGGCCGTTGTTTGCAGTCGAGGGAACCTCGGCGGCAAGGATCGGGTGCAGCGCGCCGTCTGCCGTCCAGCCGGCGAGCGGTTCGTAAAAGACGCGAGAGGCGTCCTGGTCCTTGGTGCCAGTCGCGAAGTGCGGGTTCAACAGGGTGGGCGCCTGCCAGTACAGGATCTTCAGTTGCCCACCGCCCCGCCGGGTGGGACGGTAGGGCGGCACGCCCTGGGCGGAGGCTGGCGAGATGCCGTAGAGGGCAAGAAGCTGGGTGCACATAGGCGCCGTGAAGCCGACCGCCGCCATGCGGCGAATGAAGCCGCGGCGCGACAGTGTGCCACGACGCACACGCCCGATCAGTTCGCGAAGTTGCTCTTCGGTCATTGCTCCCGTCTCCCGATCCGTCGATCAGCTGGCGTAAGCCGCCTCTGCATGTGATGCAATGCTAACCAAGCCTGTTGGGCACGGCACGCCTTTTTTATGCGCTTGGCGCATGGAGAAACGGCACCGAGATCGCGCTCGACCACCGAAACCCAGCAGGCAACGCCGAGCGGAATCGTAGCGTCGTTAACGTCAAGCTCGGGAGTATGCAGGCTGGGAGAGGTAACCGTCCGGCCCCACGCCTCCTTCGATAAACAGGAAGTCGCCGGGGCGGGCCTCGAGCATGAACGCGAACTTCTCCTTCCCCGCCACGGGGGCGATCGCACCGTCCACGTAAGCCTCGCCGACGAGACCCGTCGCAGCCTGGATCGCGGGTCGGGCCTGGTTGCCGCGATTGAGTGTTGCCGGCGTGCTCCAGCGATACTCGACCTCAGCTCGTGCCCCATCAAGGGCAGCGAGACCGCGGGCGAGCTCGCCGACCCGGCGCTCAAGCGGGTCACGCACCGAGGGCGAAAAGCGGCACGCGGTGCCAGAGAGCATGGTTTCTGCTGGCATCGCGTTTGGAGCATTGAGCACACCGCCTGCAATACCGCCGACGGAGAGCACGGCGGGCGTGACGGGGGGCACGTTGCGGCCGATGACCTCCTACAGTCCAAGCACGAAGTGCGCCTGCACCACGGTGAGGTCTACAGCGCCGTGCGGCGTTGAACCGCTGAGCCCTCCGGCGCCGAGGAAGCGCAGAAGGAAGCGATCGGCGGCGGCCAGAGCAAGGGCCCAGGCGGGTAGCAGCGACCGGCCGGCAGATCAGGCAAGGTGTGCAAGCCATAGACAGCGTCGCATGGAAAGCGCTGAAACAGCCCGTCGGCGAGCATGGCCCGCGCCCCGCCCAGCCCCTCCTCGGCGGGTTGGAAGATCACATGCACCGTGCCGGCGAAGTCACGGTGCTAAGCCAACCAGCGCGCCGCCCCAAGCATGACGGTGTGCCCGTCATGGCCACAGGCGTGCACGAGCCACGGCTGTGTCGAAACCCAGGGTTTGCCGGTTGTTTCTCGAATGGGCAATGCATCCATATCGGCGCGCAATCCAATCGCGCGGGTGCCCGCCCGCCGGCCCTCGGTTGTGCCAACCACACCGAAGCAGCCGACCCTTTCCGTCACGCGGATCCCAAGGGCTAGCAAATAGCGGGAAAATAAAGCAGAGGATCGCTTCTTTGTCCTGCCGAGTTCCGGGTAATGGTGAATGTCGCAGCGAATCGCGACCTCTTCGTCAGCGAACCGCGCTATCCCCTCAACGACCGCATCTGTTACGTGCTGGATGCTCTGGCAGACGGTGCGTGAGCCGGGACTATGACGGCGGTTTCGCTCTGGCGTTAGCCCATCGCTGGGTCTTGGCCACGTTCGGCGAGGCAGGCGGTGACGGCCTCCAGCAAGTCAGCCCACTCGAACGGCTTCGCTAGGGTGCGGGCGGCAACCGAGTCGGCGTGCCATCCGCAGATAGGCAGCACCGCTTCTACTCGCGCTACCGTAATCTGGCGAAAGTCGCCTGAGATCATTAGAAACGAGAGTCTAGGGGAGCACTTCCGTGCCGCCGTCAGCACCTCGAGTCCTTCGACTCGAGCATCACGAGGTTACTCACGATGAAGGCGATGTCCCGTTAGTCACGCCGCGCCTTCGCTTCGCCACCGTGCGCGACGTTAATCACCCCATGGCCCCCCGTTTCAGCAACCAGCTGGGGTACGGAGCGCAAGAGCGCGCCGTCATCAACGAATAGGGGATCAGGGCCACTGCAATTCTGCCCCTAAAGTCTCTGCCGTCACACCGTCGCCCCCAACCAACAGAACAACTCGGTGAGACCAACAGAAACAGCAGAAGTTTGGCAACCCGGCGCAGCCGGCCTGCCGACTACTAACAAACTATCGAGAGGCGTAGCCGCCGCTTTGGGAAGGTCTTACACCGGCGGCAGCCTCCGCCCCCGTCCCGGCCAGCACCCTGGCGATGCCGAGCACGCCGAGTACTGCGTATACGCCGACGGTGGTGCCGATGAGGCCGGCGACAAAGATGGCGACCGCAAGCAGCCAGTCGATCGGCCCGCCGAGATCAGCGACGCGGCTGTTGGTAACCGCCTTCATGCTCGCCAGCGCGGCAATGCCGCCCACAAGCCCCGCGAGCTGAGACCATATGAGCCGATGCCAGGCGATCCTGCCCTCGCGCACGATCACCCAGACGAATGCGAGCGTAGCAACGACGGCGCCAGCAATAATCGTCCAGAGCCAGGAGCCAAGCATCTCGCGGAAAACGGCCCAGAGGACAAGCGGGTCGAGTTTCCTTCATGGTTTCCTCCCGTTCCGGTCAGACACGCCCGCGCAGCATCGCGAAGTCGGTCGGCTTCAGCGCAATCTCCTTCATGACCCAAGAGACTCAAAGTTCCTCCAAGTGGGCGATGATGCCTGGAAAGAACGGCGTAAGATTGTCGTTGTAGTCGAACTCGACCAACATCGCCCGACCGGTGCGGGTGATCAGCGGGCAGGACGCGTAGCCATTGTAAAGCTCATTCGATCGCGTTCCCGCGATGTCGGCGACAAGGTGGTCGACTGCGACGGGAACCTGCCATTTCAACGAGGCAGCGGTCTTGCCCTTCGACACTGCGGCAACGTCGCCAACCGCAAACACGTCTGGGCAGCGCTTGTAACGCATGGTGTGACGGTCGACCTCCACCCAGCCCTCAGCCGCCCAGGGCCCGCTTTGCCACGGCAAAGGCGAGTTGCGCACAACCTCGGGCGCCTTCACGGGGGAACGACGTTGATGAAGTCGTAGCCCACCTCCTCAGCCCGTCCGAAGTGCGGAAAGTGGCGATGCGCTGATCAGGATCGATCTTCGCCAGCGTGTGTTGGTGGAACATGCGCACACCGGGGTCGTCAAACAGCATGCACACTTTCTCATATTCAATGGGCACGCTGAAGAGCACGCAGGTGGGCGCGAAATAGTTGGGCTCTGCCTTCGCCTGCTTGCCGCGGCGGCGCAGCACATCATCTGTACTAACCGTATATTTTATCGGGGCGCCGGCGCACTTCATCTCGGTAGAGGGGCGGAGGAAGACGCCGACCCCGCCCTTCTCTGCACAAGGGCGGTCATCGCCCGCCAGGTCGCCGCTGCCCCCTCCAGGCCGGCATAGACGGAACCGAGACCGTTCATGCCGATGCGGCGCAGATCCATGCCCTCGATTGCGGCGTAATCAAGCTCCAGCCCCGTCGCTACGACCAGGAAGTCGTAGACAAGGCGCCGGGCCGTGTCGGTGGTTATCACCTTCGCTAGTGGGCCTCTTTCGGCCGCCCGCTCCTCGATCCAGTGCAACGGCTCGGAGAGCCACTCAGCGGTGGAGCTCACTGTATAGGACGGCGGCTTCAGCCCGGCGGCGACCGGCATGTACCCGGGCTGGTAGAGGTGCTCTCGACGACGGTCGAGCAGGATGATCTCTGCCCCCTCGAGGCGCGGCGCGAGCCGGTTACCGGTAGCAAGCCCGGCTGCCCCAGCACCACCAATTTTTGGCTTTTGTCCGAACTGCAGCAGCGCGCGCCCGTTGCCATCCACACGGAACGAGGCCAAGTTACGCAGTCGCGATCAAGCCGCGTCGGCTTAGGGTGGCGAGAGTTGCGTTGCCGCGTATTCCTCCCCGCCCACGTTCAACATTTGAAGTGGTCATGCCTCGGGCGAGAGCAAGGCGCCGGAGGCGGCGAGCTGAGCGGTGCGCACCGAGACAAGGCCTACAATCGCAGAGGCGAGCGCGAGCAATCCCCAGAGGAGAGGCGCCTGCCAGGCGGCAGGATGGGCGTGCGCAGCGGCAAGGCATGCGACCGTGAAGGCAGCGACCGGAAAGGTCCAGGCCCAAGCGGAAAGCGCAAAGGGGGCTCGAATGAGGTCGCGAGCGAGCAACGCAATCACCAGCGCGATAAAGACCGCGAGCCCGAACACCGTTAGCGGGATGGGGCCGAAGCCACCGGTTAGCTCAGCCAGTGCCAGTGCCCCAACCGACGGTGGCGCGAGCAGGACGGCAAAAGTTGGCTTAAGCTTTGCTGGCAGCGGCGGCCCGGTCATCAAACGGAGGAAAAGGAGCGGCTGGAGAAACAGCCACAAACCCGTGCCGAGCCCGAACATCAGAAGCGACGGGATCTCGAAGCCCATCTTCATCCCAAACAGCGGCGCTAGGATGTTGCCGACAAGCGGGATCAGCAGCGGAGGCGTCAGCGTGGCCAGTTCGCGGGGAGAGCTGAGAAGGCTACAAACCGTCCAGGCGGCGACAGCAACGTGGCCAACAACAGCGATGATCCACACTGCGCGGGCAAGACCAAGTGCATGCGGGAGAACGGCGGCGGACACGATCATAAGCCCGATCGTTATCGCACCCGTGAACGCCGAACGCACAGGGTGCCGTAAGTCGGCTGAAACAGCCTCGGGATGCCGGACGAGGCGCATGGCATGCAGGCTGAGAATGATGAGCCATAGCAAGGCGGAAAGAGCGAGCAGCGCCTCTCCGACCGCGCTGGGCGCTGCGAGCACGCGCGCTGCCTCCCGCCAAGCGAGCCCGACGCCACCCACCCCCATGGGCACGGCAAACAAAGGCAACGGCAGATGTGGGAGCCCTGCCGCATGGGCGGTCGCCTTCGGCGCAGCCAGCGGCATACCCTGAGGACGCGCCGACACGGTTGACACAGCTTGACCCTTTCGCCGAGCGCAAAGCCACCAGACTTCGACTAGGAGAAGGCAATTCCGGTGACAAGGTTTTGCCCCTTCACAAACCTCTCGATGTCCAGCGCGTGCGCGACGATGCCCCTCGGCGCCTTGATTCACGCTATCTTAGGACAACGCGCTCCTCACCGCCTGCAGCTAGCCGAATGACCCGGTCGCTTTTGCGAAGCTGGTGGAAGAGGAGGCGGCCACTCCCCCTTAGCTGTCCGATGCGCGAGGGGCCGGCTGTGGTGGGCGCGGTAGGGATTGAACCTACGACCCCTGCCGTGTGAAGGCAGTTTCCTAAGCCGTATTTTCCTTTAGTTATCAACGCCTTACAATCGATTCGAAAGCGATATGCTCAATTGGTGCCCAATTGCGAGGCGCGACGCACGACCTCGCGCAGGTGCTCGGCGGTCACTGAGCCGTAGCGCTGGGCGATCATCGCAAGGCTCGACCAGCCGC
>CALLUO010000090.1 GCA_938010425.1 uncultured Elioraea sp. | reverse complement strand
GTAGTCGTGCCGGATCTCGAGCACTCCAGCGATGCGGCCGACCCAACTTGCGGAATGGTCGAAGCCGGCGACGGTCCCTGTGGTGACGGTGCCGGTGCCGAAATGGTCGGCGCCGCCGAACCAGACGTGGTTGTTATTGTTCCGTATGAACCCCGTCTGTACGCTGTTGACGGCAAACCCCTCACTCGGGTTTCCCGGCGTTAGGTAATCGTTCACGCCGAAGGTTCTAGTTCCGGTCGGGTCATGCTGGATGCCCGGCGGCATGTTGCCGCCGCTGCCGAGCGTGCCGAGGTTGTTGACGCCCACTCGGACGAAGTTGCCAGTTAGGGTAACGGCCGAGGCCCACGCCGTCATGGCCCCCGCCGTCATGCCCAGGGTCAGGGCCCCGGCCAGAAGAAGCACTGTTATCAGCTCCCTCCTTCGCTCGTTTCGCCCATGCGTATGATCGGCCACGCCGATCGCGCATACGACAGCTTAGCAAATGCCATGCCATGAATGCAAAGTATTGATTTTAAAGCATATTTTTGATGACAAATCTGTCACATGCGCAAAGTGTAAAATTTTCCGACACGACTCCCTCCGCGCCTCGGAAGCGGCTTGGCGGGCTGAGGCCCGTACGGTGTTATGGTGTAAGGTATTGCGACAGCCGCAGTCCGGCCGGGGGGCGGGAATGCACGCGAGCCGCCCACCGGACCATCCCGGTTGGCAACTCGCGACCGGCCAGAGGCGCTCAATCCGGAGCGCCGAGCTTCCGCTCCGCCCACGCGTAGAGTCGGTAGAGCGGCTCCACAAACAGGGTACAGAGGAAGATCCGCACCAGGTGAAACCCCAGCACCAAAGGCGCGCCGAGATCGAGCACCTTGGCCGTAAGTGCGAGCTCTGGCATCCCACCCGGCGCGGTGCCGATCAGCACCGCGGGGAAGGGAAGACGCCAAGCGGCGACGACAGCGAGCGCGAGCAAAAGACACAGCACTGAAACGATCGCCATCGACACGGCAGAAGCAAAAGCAAGACGCGGTGCGCCCAGCACCACCCCCCGCTCGAGCCGCGTGCCGAGCGTCCACCCGAGCATGAGCTGGGCGACATCGACCAGGGCAGGCGGCAACCCCGACAGGGGCTTGCCCGCCACCGCAAGGCCGAGCGAGACGAGCACCGGGCCCATCATCCACGGGTTGGCAAGACCAAGCCGCCGCAACAGCACAGCGGCGAACGTCGCCAGAGCCAGCAGCACAGGAAGGAGCGACCAGACCACAGGAAGCGAAGGGAGGCTGAACGCATCTCCTCCGCGTTCCACGACAGAGACGACGACTGGCGGGTACAGCAGCACCACCAGCATCATACGCAGCGTCTGGCTCAGCGTGACGACGCCAACTGAGAGCCCTGCCCGCGCGGCGAGCACTGCCATCACCACCACCCCTCCCGGAACCGAGGCGTAGTAGGCCGTCTGCGTATCGATGGCACCGATGCGGGCGGTGGCGCGCGAGGCGAGCGCACCGGCGAGAATGGTGCCCAGTCCCGCCACCACCATGGCGGGCATGGACACCGCAAGTGCAGCAATCACGGGCGGGGTGAAGCCCTGGCCCAATCCGGTGCCGAGCACGATCAGCCCCGCCGGCCGGGCGACTTCGGGGGCGGAGACGCGAGCGCCGGCCAGCGCGGCGGCCACCACCGCCACCATCGCCCCCACCATCCAGGCGAGCGGCGCGCCAAGTTTTGCTGCTGCCCATCCCCCGGCCGCTGCCAGCGCGAAGGTCGCCGCCTGCCGAATGAGCAGACGGGCCGCTTCGGCGGGCACGGTCAGCGCTGATGGTCAGTAGCGAACGCGTTGAAGGTGATCAGGGTAAATGTGTCTTTCACACCGGGCAGGCGCTGCACGGTCTCGGTCACGAACAGGCCGGGGTCCTGGTCGGGTGCGAGATAGAATTTGCCGAGGAGGTCGTATTGGCCGGAAATCGAATAGATTTCGCTGACCTCGGGGATGCGGTCCACCGCCTCGCGCGCCGTCTCATAAGCGCGGCCCATCTCGCATTTGATGAGTACGAAGACCGGGCGCATCCCTCTCGACCTCCTCACGTCCGCGCGGATGCTAGGCGGAGGAGAGGGGGCCCGACAACGCCCCGCGCCACGGCACTCGGGTTGCCTAAGCGCAACCCAACAGGACAGGATCAGCCCCACGATGCGTTCCGTTTCTGTCTCACGCGACCCGAGCGACCGTGGCGACCCAGCCCGCCCGTTGCTGACCGTGCGCGACCTCGCTCGGCATGTCGTTCTGGCGCGCGGCGTCTTCGGGCTTGGCCGCAGCGCGGGCATGGAGGGGGCGGTGAACGGAGCCTTATTCACGCTTGCGCCGGGCGAGGTTCTGGTCATTCTGGGCGAGTGCGGCTCCGGCAAATCGGTGACACTGCGTGACCTGATGCGGCTGCTTCCGCCCAAGCGCACCGTGATCGAGGGCAGCGTGCGCATGGCGAGGCACGATGTGTTCAAACTCTTCCCGCCCGGCGCTTAAGGATTTTCGCGGCGGCGAGGTGTCGATGATCTCCCAGGAGCCGATGACCGCGCTTGACCCTGTGTTCACCAACGGCACGCAAAGCGAAGAGACCATCATCCGCCATGAGGGGAGTGAGCTTGGGGGAAGGCGGATTGGCGCGCCTTAGAACGTCTCGAGCGCGTGCCAATTCCCTCTGCCAAGCGCCGGCTGGCCGCCTACCCGCACGAGCGATCGGGCGGGCTTCGCTTGCGGGCGATGATCGCACTTGCGCTCGCCTGCCGCACCAAACTCCTGCTGGCCGACAAGCCTACCACCGCGCTCGGTGCCACGGTGCAGGCCCAAATACTGCTAAGGCTGCGCAGGCTGAAAAAAAGAGCTCGGTATGGGATGATCTTCTTCACCCACAGTCTCGGTGTGGCCGGGGAAATCGCCGATCGGGTGGCGGTGATGTATGCTGGGCGGTATGGGGAAGTGGGCAAAGTTGAGGAGGTGATGAAGCGCCCGTTTCATCCCTACACGCAGGGGCTGATGGGCAGCACCGTGCAAGCGGGGCTGCGGGGGATGCGGCTTGCGGCTATTCCCAGCACCCCGTCGGATCTCTCCTGCCTGCCACCGGGCTGCGCGTCCGCCCCGCGCTGCGCTTTCGCCGAAACTGTTTGCCGCGAGCGCGTGCCGGAGGAGACACACCTTCCGCCGCGCCATAGGGCGCGCTGCATTCGGGTTGCGGCGTGAGCGCTTGCGGGACCAGGGCTGGGTTCGGGATCGGGAGTTCGGCCCGCCGCGTCGAGGACGACCGCTTCCTGCGCGGCCAGGGTCGTTTCGCCGACGACCTCGCACCGCGCGAGGCTTTGGTCGCCCGTTTCGTGCGCTCGCCGCACGCGCATGCCGAGATCGGCAGTATCGATGTTACGGCCGCACGCGCGGTTCCAGGCGTGGTCGCCGTCATTACAGGGGAGGATCTGCGCCGGGTGGGCAGAGGCGCCCTTCCCTGCCTGCTTTCCTTTCCGCAGGCCGATGGTACGCCGGCGCGTTATCCTCCCCGATTTGCCCTGCCGCATGATCGCGTGCGCTTCGTCGGCGAGGCGGTGGCGATGGTGGTGGCGGACACCCCAGCTGCGGCTGCCGACGGGGTGGAGGCGGTGGCAATCGAGTGGCGCCCGCTCCCGCCGGTAATCGGGATCTCAGCCGCGCGCGAGGCCCCAGCGATCCACCCCGAGGTGCCGGGCAATCGCGTTCACCTGTGGGAAGCGGGCGATGAGGCTGCGGTCGCGCGTGCCTTCGCTACGGCCGCCCGCCTCGTTACCACCCGGGTGCCGATCAGCCGCGTGTCCGCCGCCCCACTCGAGACTCGCGGCGCGATCGCGCAGTGGGATCCCGTGCTGCGGCGTTTCACTCTCGTCACCGCCACCCAGGGCACGACGGAGGCGCACACGGAACTCACGCAGCACGGCCTCGGTGGCCTGCCCGCGTCTGCCCTGCGCGTGCTAACCCCCGATGTCGGCGGCGGGTTTGGCATGAAAAACCACGCTTACCCCGAGCATGTGGCGCTGTTGCACGCGGCCGAACGGTTGGGAAAGCCCATCCGCTGGCAGGCCGAGCGCACGGAAGCCTTCCTTTCCGACAGTGCCGGGCGCGCGCACGAAATCACGATCACGCTCGCTCTCGATGCTGAGGCGCGCATCATCGCCGTGCGCTGGCAATGGCTGTCCGATCTCGGCGCCTATTGCGTCGGGTTCGGGCCAGCCATCGGCACCATCGGCGGGCCGCGCATCGCTGTCGGCCCCTACCGCATCCCGGCTTTCTATGTGCGCTCCGAGGGTTATCTCACCACCACCGCGCCGATCGACGCTTATCGCGGCGCGGGCAAGCCTGAGGCGGCCTATGCGCTCGAGGTGGCGATCGACCACGCAGCGGCCGAACTCGGCCTCGACCCGGCGGAGCTTCGCCGGCGCAACCTGATCCCGCCTGCGGCGATTCCCTATCGGACGCCAACCGGTCAGGTCTACGACAGCGGCGACTTCCCTCTCTTGCTCGAGCGTGCGCTGCACCTCGCCGACCGAGCAGGGTTTTCATCCCGTCGTGCCGCTGCCGAGCGTGAGGGGAAGCTGAGGGGCCTCGGTATTGGTTGCTATGTCGAGCCGTCTGGCTTTCGTGACGGTCGCGTTCAGCTCGCGTTCGACCGTCAGGGCGGGGTCACGCTCGTCACCTCTGCGGTGTCCAACGGCCAGCCGCATGCGACAGTCTTTGCCCAAGTGGTTCATCACCGGCTCGGCGTGCCGTTTGAGCGCATCCGCGTGGTGCAGGGCGATTCCGATCTCACTGGCTACGCCTCGGGCACGGCGGGATCGCGATCGCTTACTCTTGCTGCGGTTGGCGTATTCCGCGCCGCCGAAGCGATCGAGACGAAGGCGAAACGGATCGCCGCTGCCCTGCTCGAGGTCTCGCCCGAAGACATCACGGTCGAGCGCGGCACCTTCCGCGTCGCTGGCACGGACCGTGTGGTTACGCTCAGCGAGGTTGCGCGCGCTGCTTGGAACCCTGCCTTTGTGCCGGATGAAGAGAGCCTTGGCCTCGAAGCGTCCGCTCACCCCACGCAGCGTGTAGCCAATTTCCCGAATGGCTGCCATGTGGCGGAGGTGGAGATTGATCGCGCAACGGGCGCGGTGCGCCTCGTCCGCTACACCGCGGTGAACGATTTCGGAGTCGTGGTGAATCCTCTCACTCTGCGTGGGCAAGTGGTGGGGGCAATTGCCCAAGGCGCTGGCCAGGTGCTGCTTGAGGGCCTCGAATACGAGCCCGAGACCGGCCAGCTCATCACTGCGTCCTGGATGGATTACGCTCTGCCACGGGCGGATGATCTGCCCGAAATCGCCTGGGAGACGATTGAGATCCCTTGCCGAACCAACCCGCTCGGCGTCAAAGGGGCGGGGGAGGCGGGGTGTGCTGGGTCTCTGCCCGCGGTGATGAACGCCGTGTCGGACGCGCTCCGATCCGCTGGCGTTTCGTCCTCGGCTCTGCCTCTCGCGATGCCGGTACGCGCCGAAATGATCTGGCGTCTGCTCGCGGCCTCGTCATGATTCAAGACGTCCGGACGCGCCTTTTTGACCCTGTGGGAGATTGTTCCTCCAAGGGCTGGGTGTCATCGTCGCGGCCGAACGCGAAAGGAACTGCGCGCGGATGCGCCTTGCGGCACAGATCGTGATCCTTGCGCTCGCCGCCGGAGCCGGGGCGGGCTGGTGGCTGTACGGGGATCGGGTTGGCCTACCCGACCCGATGACGCTGCTCGGACTGACGCCGGCCCGAGAGGCGGGGCCGCCGCGCGCGCCTGCTGGTGCGCGCATCGAAGTGGTCACTGCCCCCGTCAGGGTCGCCCCCCTCGTTGAGAGGATGGAAAGCATTGGCACTGCCCGCGCGCGCGAAGCAGTGACCGTGACGAGCCGCGTCTCTGGCATTGTTGTCGCCATCCATTTCGAGGAGGGGCAGAGGGTGAAGGCGGGCGACGTGCTGGTTGAGCTCGACCACTCGGCCCAGGTTGCTGCCTACGATCGTGCGCGGGCTGCCGCCGACGACGCGCGAACCAGGCTTGCCCGCGCCCGGCAGCTGCGCGCCTCCCAGTCCGTGCCCGAAGCGCAGATCGACCAGCTCGAGGCCGCCCTGCGCCAGGCCGAGGCTCAGGTGCGCGAGGCGCAGGCGCGCATCGAGGAGATGAAGATCATCGCACCCTTCTCTGGCCGTGTGGGCTTGCGCCAAGTGAGTCTGGGTGCGCTGATCCAGCCTGGGACTGCGATCACCACGCTCGATGACCTCTCAAGAATCAGGGTGGAATTTGCCGTGCCCGAGCTGTTTGTCGCTCGCCTCGCTTTGGGCCAGCCGGTTGTCGCCACCTCGCCTGCCTTCGGTGCGCGCAGTTTCGTGGGCGAGGTGACGGCGATCGACACGCGGATCGACCCCGCCACACGCTCCCTTCGCGCGATCGCCGAGTTCGACAACCCGGACGAGGCGCTCCGCCCTGGCCTGTTTCTCAACATCGTGCTCACCTTGTCTGAGCAACCGTCCGCTCTGCTCGTGCCCGAGGAAGCGATCGACCCGGTGGGTGACCGCGCCTACGTCTATGCTGTCCGAGAGGGTCGTGCCATCCGCCAGGAGGTGAAGCTCGGCACGCGGCTTCCGGGCGAGGTGGAGGTCGTGGAAGGGCTGGCACCAAACGAGGAGGTGGTGGTGCGCGGCCTGCAACGTCTGCGCAATGGCGTGCCGGTGAACGTCACTGAAACACTTCGCCGACCGCTGAGCTGAAGAGCAGGAGAAGGGCAGGGGAACGCTCGGCATGGTCCTCTCCGACATCTCGATCAAGCGTCCCGTGTTCGCGACCGTGATGTCGCTGCTCCTCGTTGTTCTTGGTATCGCCTCGTTTGTGCGCCTGCCGGTGCGCGAATTGCCGGCGATCGACCCTCCCATCGTCTCTGTCACCACCACCTATCGGGGTGCCGCGGCTCCAGTGGTAGAAACCCAAGTCACGGAAATCATCGAAGGGGCGATCGCCGGCATCGAGGGGATCA
The DNA here is from genome assembly GCA_938010425.1 of uncultured Elioraea sp. GTDB lineage: Bacteria > Pseudomonadota > Alphaproteobacteria > Acetobacterales > Acetobacteraceae > Elioraea. The sequence continues at coordinate 7,475 of CALLUO010000090.1, read as the reverse complement.
AGATGATCTCCTCCACCTCGCGCGATGAACGCTCGCAAGTGACAATCGAGTTTCGGCTCGGGCGCGACGTGGATGCCGCGGCGAACGACGTGCGCGACCGGGTGGCGCGGGTGCTCAACCGCCTGCCGGAGACGGCGGACCAGCCCGTAGTCGCGAAACAGGATGCCGATGCGCGCGCTATCCTGTGGGTGACGCTTGTGTCCGACCGCCACTCGGGGCTCGAACTCACCGACATCGCGCGCACGCTGCTGGTCGATCGCCTTTCGACCGTGGATGGTGTGGCAAACGTCATCATCAGTGGCGAACGGCGCAAGGCGATGCGGATCTGGCTTGATCGCCGGGCGATGGCAGCAAGAGGCCTGACGGTAGACGACATCGAAGCCGCGATTCGGCGCGAGAATGTCGAACTTCCGGGGGGGCGGCTGGAGAGCCTGGCGCGCGAATTCACCGTACGCACCGACACGCGCCTTGCGACGCCCGAGCAGTTTCGCAGCGTCATCGTCGCCCAGCGCGCGGGCACCCAGGTGCTGCTGGGCGATGTCGCCCGGGTCGAGATCGCGCCCGAAGACGAGAGAGGGGAACTTCGCCTGATGCGCCGCCCTGGTGTCGGCCTCGGCATTCAGCGCCAGTCCACTGCCAACACGCTGTCGGTGGCCCAGGGCGTGAAGGCTGAGATCGAGCGGCTCAAGCCTGCCCTGCCGGAGGGCATCAACGTCGTCTACGGCTACGACGAAAGCCTGTTCATCGCGCAGTCAATTTACGAGGTGTTCCACGCCCTGTTCATCGCTATCGCCATGGTGATCGGCGTGATCTTTGTCTTCCTCCGCTCCGTTCGCGCGACGTTCATCCCTGCGGTGGTGATTCCGGTCTCATTGATCGGCTCGTTCATTGGGCTCGCGTTCATGGGCTTCTCGCTGAACGTGCTGACACTCCTTGGCATGGTGCTCGCGATCGGCATCGTAGTGGATGACGCCATCGTCGTGCTAGAGAATATTCACCGCCGCATCGAGCAAGGGGAGGAGCCTCTCGTCGCTGCGTTTCTTGGCGCGCGGCAAATCGCTTTCGCGGTAATCGCAACCACGCTCGTGCTCGTTTCCGTCTTTCTGCCAATCTCCTTCCTCGAGGGCCAAGCGGGCCGTCTTTTTTCCGAGTTCGGCTTCGCGCTTGCTATATCCGTGCTGATTTCGGGTTTCGTTGCGCTCTCTTTTACGCCGATGCTTTGTTCGCGCGTGCTCAAGCCGCACGAGGGCGAGGGTCGGCTCGTGCGCTGGACGGAACCTGTGTTTCAGGGCCTAAACGCAGGTTTTCGCTGGACTTTGGATCGGGCGTTGCGCGCTCCGCTTCTGGTGATCGCCGGGGCAGGCCTGCTCTCGCTTCTTGCTGTCTCGCTATTCCAAGTGCTACCGCGGGAATTCGCCCCAACTGAGGACAGGGGCGTGGTCGTTATCCCCGTTACGGCACCGGAAGGTGCCTCCTTTGCCTATACACGCGAGCACGTAATGAAGATCGAGGACATCCTCATGCCCTATGTCGACCGTGGCGTGGGTCAAGTCGTGTTCGCCTCCATCGGCGGCTTCCAACGCCCGGCGGTTGCCAACACGGCAAACGTGTTCCTTCGCCTCGTGCCGTGGGAACAGAGGGCGGTGAAGCAGCAGCAGCTCACCGCCGAGATCTTCCCCCGCGTCGCGAACATTCCGGGCGTGCGTGCCTTCGCGGTCAACCCTGGCTCTCTTGGCACGCGCGGCTTCCAGGCGCCGATTCAACTCGTCATCCAGGGACCGGATTACGACACGCTGGTGCGCTGGCGCGATGCGGTGATCGAACGCGCGCGCCAATCGCCTCTGCTCGTCAACCTCGATAGTAACTTCCGGGAGACGAAACCGGAGGTAAGGGTGGAGATTGATCGCCGACGCGCAGCCGATCTCGGCGTTTCTATCCAAACCATCGGACGCACGCTGGAAACCATGCTAGGCGCGCGCGAGGTTGGCACCTTTGTCGAACGCGGCAACGAGTATCGCGTGCTGATCCAGGCCCAGGCTGCAGATCGCGCGACACCCTACGACCTGCAGAACATCTTCGTGCGTTCCGGTTCAGGGGCGCTCGTTCCCCTCTCCAACCTCGTCACGCTGTCGGAAAGGGCGAGGCCGCAGGCGCTCAACCGTGAAGATCGATTGCGGTCGATCACCATCACAGCCAGCCTCGCGCCCAATGTCGCGCTCGGCGACGGCATGGCGGCGATCGAGGCGGCGGCGCGTGCTGTGCTGCCGCCGGAGGCGAGACTGACGTGGCGCGGGCAGAGCCGCGAATACCTCGAAGGGGCTTCCGCGCTGATGCTCACCTTCGGGCTCGCTCTCCTCATCGTCTATCTCGTGCTCGCCGCGCAATTCGAGAGTTTCATCCACCCCTTCATCATCCTGCTCTCCACACCGCTTGCGGTGACGGGCGGCTTGCTATCGCTTCATCTGCTCGGGCTTTCGCTCAATATCTTTAGCCAGATTGGCCTTGTGCTGTTGATCGGGCTGATGGCGAAGAACGGCATCCTGGTCGTTGAGTTCGCCAACCAGTTGCGCGACGAGGGCCGTAGCGTGCGCGATGCGGTGTTGGACGCCTCGGTGGCGCGCCTACGGCCGATCCTGATGACCACCATCTCCACCATTCTCGGTGCCTGGCCGCTCGCCACAGCGACAGGAGCCGGGGCTGAGAGCCGCGAGGCTTTGGGCGTGGTGGTGATCGGCGGCATGACATTGTCCACGCTCGTCACCCTCTACGCCATCCCGGCGCTTTATCTCCTGCTCGCCCCCTACACGCGGCCGGTAGGCGAAATTGCGCGCCGGTTGTCCGCGATCGAGAGTCCGACCCAGCGTCCTGTTGCTGCTGAGTGAGCCTCTAGGGAGGGGCTTGCGTTGAGCGGTGCGATGACGTCGCGCGCGGCTGAAGGCTCGATCTGGCTTGCGTTTTGCCACATCTCACTCCCACTCGCCGCCGGCGCGGGCCTCAATCAACTCAACCGCGCGATCACGGCGGTAATTGGGCCCGAACTCGCCGCCCACTTCGGGCTCAGCGCAGCCGATCTCGGCCTCCTCGGTGCGGTGTTTTTCGCTGCCTACGGGCTGGCGCAACTTCCCGTCGGTGCCGCTCTCGACCGCTTCGGGCCGCGACGGGTGCAAACCGTTCTGATGGGAGTGATCGCCATCGGTGCTGTCGTCTTCGCCACTGCCTCCGGCTTCGTCTCGCTCATTCTCGGGCGCGTGCTGATGGGCGCGGGAGTGGCTGCGGCGTTGATGGCTCAGCTGAAAGCGACGCGCGCTTGGTTTCCCGCCAACCGCGTGCCGACAGTGACGGGATGGTGTGTGGCACTCTCGTCCTTAGGCGGCATCATCGCCACCGTGCCGGTGGAATGGGCGAACGCGATCGTTGGCTGGCGCGGTGTATTCTTCGCCGACGCCGCGGTTGCGGTGCTGGCGGGGGTTTGGATCTGGCGATCGGTCCCTGACCTGCCGCCGCGTGAGCGCTCCTCCGGCGGCATCATGGACGAGCTTCGGATGGTGGCGCGCATCATCGCTCATCCCTCCTTCGTTCGGCTCGTTCCCCTAGTGGCGATGCTCTCCGCCTTGAACTTCGTCTGGCAGGGCTTGTGGGCAGGGCCTTGGCTGCGCGACGTCGCAGGGCTCGACGCGCAAGCCAGGGCCGAGGTGCTGTTCGTTTATGCCGTTGGGCTTACCCTCGGCTCCTTCGCTTCCGGCAGTCTGCACTCCGCCCTCGTTCGCTGCGGCGCCCCTCCGCTCGCCTTGCTGGTCTCCTGCGCCTTCGGCCTTCTCGTCATGCACGGGCTTCTCATCGCCCGCCTGCCGGCGGCGTGGCCATGGCTGTGGTTCGCCTGGCCTTTCCTCGCCTCGGTCGGGCCCGTGGGTTACATGCTGGTGGGTGCCCGCTTCGCAGGCAGCGAGATGGGGCGGGTCTCCACCACGATCAACGCTCTGATGCTTCTGACAGTGTTCGTCATGCAGCAGGGTATCGGCCTAGTGCTCGATCTCTTCCCGCGAACGCTGTCAGGCGGGTGGGATCCGCGCGGCTACGACTTTGCAATCGCCATCTCGGCCGCATGCCTTGCGGCCTCTCTCGTGTGGCTTACGCTGCGCCGCGACGGCCCGAACGGCGTCTCTGTTTCGCCGTTGTACGCGCGCTGATAAGGTCTCTGCGCGCGAGGGAGGAGTGCAACGCGATGGGCTATGCCGAGGCGAAGGGAGCGATGGCAACGGCAGCGCACGGGCCGCGCCTCGTGCCGCGACAGGGGGGGCGCGTCTTGGCCGATGCGTTGCGCGTGCTCGGCGTGACGCACGTGTTCCAGGTGGCGGGCGAGAGTTTCCTCGCCTTACTCGACGGGCTCTACGAAAACCGCGCAGCCATCCAAACCATCACCTGCCGCTTCGAGGGGGCGGCGGTGACCATGGCCGAGGCCTATGGCAAGCTCACGGGTCGACCCGGGGTGGCGATCGTCACCCGCGGTCCCGGCGCTTGCCACGGCTCGGTCGGCGTACACATCGCTCAGCAGGACAGTACGCCGCTCGTGCTTTTCGTCGGACAGGTGCCGCGCGGCGACATGGATCGCGACTCTTTCCAGGAGGTTGATCACCGCCGCTTCTTCGGCGCAATGGCGAAATGGGTGGTGCAGATCGATGACGCAGCCCGGATCCCGGAGCTCGTCGCACATGCCTTTCAGGTTGCGGTCTCAGGGCGGCCGGGCCCTGTCGTGGTGGCAATCCCTGAGGACATGCAAACTGACGTGGTTACGGTCGCTGACCCGCGTCCAATCGTTGTTCCGCGCGCGTCTCCCGACCCGGCAGCGATGGCTGAGCTGCGGCGTATGCTCGCGCACGCCAAGCGCCCGCTTGTCATCCTCGGTCAGGGAGCCGCTTGGACGGAGCGCGGAAGGCAGGATCTCGCGCGCTGGGTCCAGGCGAACGATCTTCCCACCGCGGTCGGCTTCCGTCGTCAGGCCTGCATCGACAATACGCTCGACCAGTACGTGGGCGACCTTGGCTACGGCGGCGACCCCGCCCTGTTTGCAGCAGCGCGCGAGGCCGATCTCATCATCTCCGTCGGGTCGCGCCTCGGCGAACCGCTCACTCAGGGATATACGCTGTTTACGCCGCCGGCGATGGGCGTACCTTTCGTGCATGTGATGCCGGATGGGGCGGAGTTGGGGCGCGTGTATCAGGCCGATCTGCCCATCCTCTCCGATCTCAACGCCTTCGCCGCCGCCGCAGCGGCGATGGAGCCCTTGTCGCCCGCTTGGCGTGATTGGACGAAGGCCTTGCGCGCCAACCGCCTCGCCTGGTCGACTGAAATCCCCGACTATGACGGTCCTCTCAATCTCGCTGCTTGCATGCGCGCGCTTGAAGCGATGCTGCCAGAGGATGCGATCGTCACCACCGATGCCGGCAACTTCTCCGGCTGGGGCGTGCGCTTCATCAACTATCGCTCCACGCAGCGACTTATTGGGCCCTGTTGCGGCGCGATGGGCTATTCCGTGCCGGCGGGCATTGCGGCGAAGCTTCTGGATCCGGATCGTGTCGTCATCAGCATGACCGGAGACGGGTCGATGCTGATGACGGGGCAGGAGATCGCCACTGCGTTCCACCACGGCGTCAGCCCAGTGGTGCTGGTGTTCAACAACCAAATGTACGGAACCATCCGCATGCATCAGGAGCGCGAGTATCCCGGCCGGGTTTCTGGTACTGCGCTCACGAACCCCGATTTCGCCCGCTTCATCGAAGCCTTCGGTGGCCACGGTGAGGTGGTGCAGGCGACCGAGGAGTTCGTGCCCGCTATGGAACGGGCCCTCGGCTCAGGCAAGCCCGCCATCGTCGAGATCCGGATGAACCCCGATCAGATCACCACCCGCACGACGCTTTCCGCCATCCGCGCCGCTGCGACCAAACGCAAACCGGCACCGAAGAAGGAGGGTGCCAAGCCGAAACCAGTCTCGGCACGCGCCCGTGCTCTGGGCAAGGGGACAGCCCCGAAGAAGGCGCGTTAACCGCTCACGCTCGCCCGTACACGTCCTCAAGCCGCACGATGTCGTCCTCGCCGAGATAGGCACCCGACTGCACCTCGATCAGGGCCAGCGGGATTTTGCCCGGATTTGCGAGACGGTGCACACAGCCGAGCGGCAAATACACACTCTCGTTCTCGCGCAGGAGAATCTGTTCATTATCGCGTGTGACCAGCGCGGTGCCGTTCACCACCACCCAATGTTCGGCGCGGTGGTAGTGCTTCTGCAGCGAAAGCTGCCGCCCGGGGCGCACGACGATGCGCTTCACCTGGAAGCGCTCGCCGGCGATCAGCCCCTCGTAGAAACCCCACGGGCGGTAAATACGGCGATGTTCTGTCGCCTCCCGACGCTTCTCCGCTTTCAGCCGATCGACAAGTCGCTTGACGTCCTGCGCGCGCGCGCGCGGCACGACGAGAACCGCATCGTCCTCAGCGACCACGACGGTGTCCGAAAGCCCAAGCGCGGCAACGAGTGGGCCATGACTGCGCACATACGACCCTTTGCAGTCCTCGAGCAGCACGGTGCCGATGGCCGCATTGCCGGCCGCATCGCGCGGCGCGAGCTCCCACAACGCTGCCCAGGACCCAACATCAGACCAGCCGAAGCCGCACGGTATGACCGCCGCCCGGTCCGTCCTCTCAGCCACCGCATGGTCGAGGCTGATCGCTGGTGAGGCAGCGAAAGAGGCACCCAGCCGGATAAAGTCGAGATCAACGCTCCGCCCCACCACCGCCTCGCGCACCGCGCGCATCACTTCAGGGGCGAACCGTTCCATTTCGGCAAGCAGCGTGTCCGCTGTAAAAACGAACATGCCGCTGTTCCAGAACATGCCGCCCGCTTCTAGGAGACGTTGCGCCGTTGTCGCATCGGGCTTCTCAATGAATCGGGAGACAGCGAAGCAGCCTTCAACCCCTGGCATCGCTTCGCCGCGGGCGATCCAGCCATAGCCGGTTTCTGCCCGGGTGGGAGTGATGCCGAAGGTGACGATCCGCCCTGCCCTGGCCGCCCGCGCTGCCGTTGCGACCGCAGCATGCAGGGCGGCGACGTCGTCGATCACAGCGTCGGCGGCCATCATCCACAGCACGGCGTGCGGATCGGTTTCAGCGGCGAGCAGCGCGGCCGCCGCGACGGCAGGGGCGCTGCTGCGCCCTTGGGGTTCGAGCACGATGCGCGCGCCTTCCAGCCCCGCCTCCCGCAGCTGTTCGGCGATGATGAAGCGATGGGCTTCGTTGCAGACCACGATGAGGGGTGCGAATCCTGCTGAAGGCGGAGCCCTCAGCGCCGTCTCGACGATCATCGGCCGATCCGAGACCAAGGATAAAAGCTGTTTTGGATAGGTCTCGCGGCTCGCCGGCCACAGCCGGGTGCCCGAACCGCCGGAGAGGATAACAGGAACGATCGCGGCGAGTTCCGACATGAT
>CALLUO010000089.1 GCA_938010425.1 uncultured Elioraea sp. | reverse complement strand
GGCGTCCGATCGCGTCGTGCGCATCGGCTACATCCCAATCACCGACGCCACCGCGCTCCTCGTCGCTTACGCCAAGGGATTCTTTCGCGACTTGGGGCTCGAGGCGGAGAGGCCCGTGCTGATGCGCGGCTGGGCGCCCCTCGTCGAATCCTTCGCCGCCGATCGCGTCAACCTCGTCCATTTCCTGATGCCGATCCCGATCTGGATGCGCTATGGCAACGGTTTCCCGGTGAAGATCGTCGCCTGGGCGCATACCAACGGCTTAGCTATTGTGGTCGGGCGACACTCGAGCATCACCTCCTTCCTCGACTTTGCGGGCAAGCAGCTCGCGGTGCTGTTCTGGTGCTCGATGCACAACGTCGTACGGCAATACGGGCTGCGAGCGGCTGGCGTGCGTGCGGTGATCAAGCCGCAAGGGGCGGCACTCGCACTGGATGAGTGCAACCTGCAGATCATGCCCCCGCCCGACATGCCGCCGGCACTCGCTGCTGGCAAACTCGATGCCCACATCGTCGCCGAACCGCTCAACGCGCTCAGTAAGTTGCGCGCGGGCGGGCGCATGCTGCGCTTCACCGGCGACATCTGGAAGCACAACCCCTGCTGCGTCGCCTGCGTGCGCGAAAACCGCCTGACCGCCGATCCCGATTGGACGGATCGCGTCGTCACCGCCGTGGTGCGCGGCGCGATCTACGCCTCGCAGAACAAGCGCGCGGTGGCGCGCCTGCTGTCGCGCGACGGCGAGGGTTCCCTGCCTGTGCTCGCCGAGGTCGTCGAGCGCGCGATGCTCGCCAATAACAAGCTAGGCTACCGCAGTGCAGGCGCGATCCGACACGCCGCTTGGCAAGCGGCACGGATCGACTTCCAGCCCTGGCCCCATCCGTCCGCCACCGAACTGATGGTGAAATTGCTGAAGGACACCGTGGTCGGCGGCGATGCGGCGTTCCTCGCCACGCTCGACCCTGGCTTCGTTGCGCGCGATCTCGTCGCTTACGACCCCGTGCGCCGCGCGCTCAACCGCTTTCCGGAGTGGATCAACGACGCCGGTGTATCCCGCCCCGATCCTTGCGTACGCGAGGAGGTGCTGGCGCTGTGACTGCGCTCTCCCTTCTCGCCATCCCGCGCCCTGCTCCGCTTGCGCTGCGCCACGGCGCGACCCGGCTCGCCATGATCGCGGCAGGCCTTGGTGCGATCGGGCTTGTCTGGTGGTTTGGGGCAGAGGCGGTGGCGGCCAATCCGCGCACCTCGGCCTTCGCCGACTTCGCCCCTGGTCCGACCTTCTCCTGCCTCTGGTTGATGGTCGGGAGCGGCGAGGCGTGGGCGATGATAGCGCCGTCGCTTAGCCGAATTTAGCACGGCCTTGCCATCGCAATCGCCAGAGGCGTGCGCCCCTCGGGCTTCTCTTCGGCGCCTTGCCCTCACTCCATACCGCGACCAACCTCCCGTTCCAAATCCGGCGCACAGTAAGCCGCTCGCCTGAATGCCGATCGCGGTGCTCGCGTTCCGCAGCTAGGATGAGGCGATCATCTTCCTGATCACCGTCGCCGCCGTCTGGCCCGTGCTGTTCGCGACCGCTGCCGGCTACCGCCGCATCAATCCGGCCTAGCTGCGCATGTCGCGCAACCTCGGCGCGCGGCCGCCGCATCTGCTCTGGTTCGTCATCCTGCCCGCCATCCTGCCTGACGTGCTGACGGGAGTGAGACTCGCTGTTGGCATCGCCTGGGTGGTGCTGGTGCCGGCCGAGTTCCTCGGCGTCACCTCCGGTCTCAGCTACGCGATCAACGACGCGCGCGACACGCTCGAATACGACCGGCTCGCTGCCACCGTGCTGCTGATCGGGCTGATCGGCTTCGGCCTCGATCTCCTCTGCCAGGAGGCGCAGGCGCGCGCTTCCAGGATTCGTGAACCCTGAGCGCCAAGGATGGAGCAACGACCCATGAACGTAACGGCCCCGCCGGCGATCCTTTCTTCCTGCCTCACCCCGGGTGATTCGCCCGCCCCAGCAGGTACGCTTCCTGCCTCCGCCTGCCTTGCACCAATCGACCGCGAGGGGCTGCTCAAGCTGATCGAAACCGGCAAGGCGAACCCAAAGGCGATCAAGACCCTGAAGTGCCGCACCTTGGCGGGAGGCAAGTTCCGCCACGCCAACTACATCCGCTCCCTTCCGCCCTACATCGTCGACGAACCCCCGCAGCTGCTCGGCGACGACACCGCCCCCAACCCCTCCGAAGCCACACTTGCCGCCCTCGGCTCATGCCTCGCGGTGGGCCTGCATGCCCATGCCGTGCACAAGGGCTGGACGGTGCGCAAACTCGAACTCGAACTCGAGGGTGATCTCAACATCATCGCCGTCTGGGGCATGGGTGACACCTCGGACAAGCCGGTCAATCTCACCGTCGCGCCGAAGTGAGACGCCCGGGCGCGGCGGTGCACCCTTTGCACGTGGGGTCCGGGAGGACGATCGATCCCAGTTATCACCTTCGGTGACATCGCCGCACCCAAGCCCGCCACCGCGGAGCTTGGCGCGACGGTTTCGGCACTCGCCGACGCCGAACTCGCGCCCCTCGCGCTGAGTATCGACCGTGATGGCCTCCATCCCGTTCCTGCAGAGGCTCGGATCTGCCGGTGGCTTCCACCCTGTCGTCGCCGCCGACCTCGTCCGCCAGGTCGACGTCATCTCCCGCGTGAGCGAGGTCTGCCTCTCGACGAGATTCTTCGCCTGATGCCAAGCGGCCCTGATCTGGTACGTTCGCGACAGCCAGAACGAAGGGGCACGAGAGGCTTGGCTTGAGCCCTCTTTCTCGACACGTCTCCTCGGCGGCACGGGGCTCTCCAACCCGATGAACGCCTTCTTCGGGATCAAGCGTCTAAGGCTGAAGGCGCGGCGCGCGGGAGACGGGTTTATCGTTGACGGCACGCTGCACTGGGTGTCGAACCTCGGCGAGGGCCATGTCTTCGGCACCGTTGCCGAGTGCGTGGAGGACGGCAGGAAGGTGTTCTTCCTCGCCGAGTGCGGCGCTCCGGGCGTGGAGATCAAGCGCGCAGGACCGTTCATCGCGCTCGAGGGAACGGCGACCTACGCCGTGCGCTTCAAGGAGGCACCGATCCCGTATCGGAACGTCTTGGCCGACCCGATCGCCGGCTATCTCGCCTCCGCCCGCCCGCAGCGGCGCCTGCGCGAGGCGCAATTCGTCGCCATCGTCACTTCAGCGATGAAGCAGCTGCGCAAGATGCTGCACGAGATCGATGAGGACAGCGTCGTGTCGAAGCCGCAGTGAGATTGGGGTAGCCTGGTGAGGCGAGCCAACCTCTCACGCGGAAGGATTGGCGGCGCTGCGCGGCACCTTCGCGCACGCCTTCGCCTCCGCTGGCCTGTCGGGGGCGGAGACGGCGCTGCTCCACGAGCAGTCGATGAACACCGGCTTCGGCCAGTCCTGTCGCGAGTGCTATCTGCTAACCTGGCTCGATGACCCAAAGGTTGCGGTGCTGCACGGCGGGCTTGCCGGCATGGAGCGCGGCCGGGTTGCCGCTGACGACGGAACCCACCATGCGCGCCACCGCAACCTTTCCGCTCAGCGCCGAATCACCCGCGATCATGGCGACGAAAGAAGACATGCTGGAGGCTTTGGGCCGGCCTGACGTCGCCATTCTCGACGTGCGCGATGTCGACGAGTGGGACCGGGAATTCTCCTCGCGCTACGGCAAGGACTCCTGCCTGCGCAAGGGCAGCATTCCGGGCGCGCGTTTCGATCGAGTGGTACCGCTTCGTAGACCAGACCGCGGCAGCGCCGATGGTCAAGAGCCTGGCCGAGATTTCTTGCAAACTCGCTTTCGTCGGCATCACGCCTCATACGCCCATCTCCCTCTCTTGGTGCCATGGCTGTTGCAACGGTGTCCGCGCCTCCAACACCTTCGTCGCGTTGAAGGAGGCGGGGGGGTGAAAGACGTGCGGATCTCCTTCAGCTCCTGGAGTGAGTGGTCGCGCGATCCGGCCTGCCCGACCGAGGGAGGGGGTTGCCGAGCGCGCTGGCCTGGGCCGAAGCCGCCTCAGCGCAGACCGATCAGCCGGGAAGGAGGGAAAAGACGGAATCGAGCCGCGCGAGGGTCGCACTCCAGTCGTGACCCTCGCGCACCGCCGCCCTCGCCCTTTCGCCAAGCCCCGGGTGCCGCCCCTCCAGCACGGCGCACACGGCCTCGACCGTTGCCTCGACTCCTTCGGCGATCAACAAATCGCGGTCGGGCACGGCGCGCACGCCTTCGAAGGCCTGCGGCGAGGCAATCACGGGACGGGCCATCGCCATCGCCTCCAGCACCTTGCTCTGCATGCCACGCGCGATGAGGAGGGGGGCAACGGCAACGGCGGCGTGGGCGAGAAAGGGGCGGACATCGGGCACCGTGCCGGTGACGCGCACGCCAGGCAAGCGTGCGAGCGCACTGACCGACGGGGCTGGGTTTGCACCCACGATCCAAAACCCGGCCCGACCCTGCCGTGCCCTTACCCGCGGTAGCACCTCTTGGGCGAACCATACCACGGCTTCGATATTGGGGCGGTAGTTCATTGTCCCGGTGAAGACGATCGGAAGCGCGTCTTCGGGAAATGGGTTTGGGTGAGGAACGTTCGGGTCAAACCAATGGAGATCTACGCCCATCTGAACCCAATCGACCCGGTCGGCCGTTTCTGGGGCGAGTGCCACGAAATGCCGCGCCTCTGGTTCGGACACAAAAATCGTGCGGTCGAAGATTGTTGCGGCGCGTCGTTCGAGGGCGAGCAGCGTTCTCGCCTCGCGCTGCCAGACAAGCCGCATCGGTCCCCGCGTTCGAGCGGCATACGCCTCCCACTTGGCGGAGTCGACATCGACCATGTCGAGCACGCGGAACAGTCCCCCAGCGCGCCAGAGATAGGGCGCCATGGCGGAGGAGTAGACGAAGGCCGCGTCCCAGCGGCGTTGGCGCAGACCCTCTTCGACCCAAGCGGCGAGGGCGGGATGATAAAACCACCCCTGCGACAGGGGCACGCCAGGGCGAGCCCTGAGGAGCGCGCGCGCCGTCACGGCGAACCGGCTGCCCATGGCGACTGCCCGCACCTCGGCACAGCTGCGCGCGAGCAGCGGCACGTGCTCGGCATCGCGCGGATCGTCGACCAGGCAGCCGAGATCGACCTTGAACCGTTTCGCCAGGTGATTGAGCATGTGCCAGGCACGGATCTTCTCGCCCTTGTTTGGCGGATAGGGGAGGCGATGGGCGAGGAAGAGGAGGCGGCGCGACATGGGGGATTGATCCCGGCGGCAAAGTCAACCCACGTCTAGCCCCGGCCGGGTTGCAGCGTAAGCACCCCCGACACGCGCGGCTGTTCCCTTCCCCCGCCTTGCCTGATAAGGGGCGATTATGGCGGTAACCGACCGTCCGCATGTACGCTTCTCGCGTTCCCGCGCGGTGCTCGCCGCCGATGCGCTGGCCGCCGCCATCTCCTGGCCGCTTGCCCTGGCGCTTGCCTCGCCTGTCGGTCTGGCCGGTCGATCAGCGGCCGAGACCGCACTCGAAGCAGGGGCCTTCGCCGGCTGCTGCGCGGCTGCCTTCCTTGCTGCCCGAATTCCACGGGTCTCCTGGCGCTATCTCGGGCTTGCCGACCTGTTTCGGGTAAGCGGCGCGGCATCGCTTTGTGCTGTGCTGTTTGGGCTCGTGCTCGGCGGCATCGGCCACCTCGCGGTCTTTACGCCGCTCCTGCCCATCCTTCATGCTCTCGTCGTCTCCGCTCTGTTGCTGGCGGCCCGTGGGGCGTGGCACGCGGTGGTTGTCCGCCACGGCGAGCGAGAGGGGGCGATCCCGGTGCTGCTCGCCGGCGGTGGCGATGGGGCGGATCTCTTCCAGCGCGCGCTCGCTTGTGAGGACGCGCCGCGCTATCGCGTCGTGGGCCTTGTCACGGACGACCCCCAGCAGTCAGGGCGGCTGATGCACGGCGTGCGCGTGGAAGGTACGGTTGACGACATCGCTCACGCGCTACGCAAACTCGCGCGAAAGGGCCGAAGCCCGAAGCAGATCGTGGTCACTGGGCGCGAGATTGCGGGTGAGCGTCTCGAGCAACTGCTCAATGCCGCCGAGGCGGCAGGCGTCTCGGTCGCGATCATGCCGCGTTTGACCGATCTACGCCCCGCCGGCCGTGGCGAGGCTGCCCCCAGGATTGAACTCAAGCCGGTCGCCATTGAAGACCTGCTTGATCGCCCGCAGCGCCCGCTCGATCGCGAGGCGATGGCAAGGCTCATTCAAGGCCGGCGCGTGCTGGTGACCGGCGCCGGCGGCACAATCGGCGCCGAGCTCTCCCGCCAGATCGCCGCCCTTGGCCCAGCAGAGCTCGTGCTCGCCGAGAACAGCGAGTTCGCTCTCTACACCATCGATCTCGAGATCGCGGAGACTGCGCCCGAGGTGCCGCGCCTTGCCGTCATCGCCGACATCCGCGACCGCGAGCGAATCCATACCCTCTTTGCGCGCCATCGCCCCGAACTCGTCTTTCACGCTGCCGCGCTAAAGCATGTGCCGATCGTCGAGGCCAATCCCGGCGAGGGCATCTTAACGAATGCCCTCGGCACCCGCATCATCGCCGACGCCGCACGTCAGTGTGGCGCGACGGCGATGGTGCTGATCTCCACCGACAAAGCGGTGAACCCCACCTCGGTGATGGGGGCAACGAAGCGTCTCGCCGAAATGTATTGCCAGGCGCTTGACCTCAAGGCGCGGGCGGAGGGCCAGGGCACGCGCTTCGTCACTGTGCGCTTCGGCAACGTGCTGGGCTCGACTGGGTCGGTCGTTCCCCTCTTCCGCCGCCAGCTTGAACGCGGCGGGCCTCTGACCGTCACCCACCCGGATATGCAGCGCTACTTCATGACGGTGCAGGAGGCGGTCGGGCTCGTGCTTGCCGCCACGGTGGTGAGGGTGAAGGACGAGGCGATCCCTGACTCGGCACGCCTGGGCGGCATCTTCGTGCTCGACATGGGCAAGCCGGTGAAGATCGTCGATCTCGCCCGGAGGATGATCCGCCTTGCTGGGCTTCGCCCAGAGATTGACGTGGAAATCCGCTACACTGGGCTTAGGCCGGGCGAGAAGCTGCACGAGGAACTGTTTCACGGCCGAGAGCGCCTGATCGAGCTCGGCATACCTGGGCTGCTGATGGCGGCGCCGCGCACGGTCGATCTCGCCATCGTCGCGCGCGCAATTGACGAGGCCGCGACAGCGGCGCGGGCCGGGCGGGAGGCAGCGGCTCTTTCTGTGCTGGCTGCGCTGGTGCCGGAGTTTGCCCGGGGCGGTGGCGAGGAGGAGATCCGCACGGCGCCCGGCGTCTAAGTGGCGCCCTGGCAAGGGGGAAATGCCGTCGTGGGCCTTGCCGGTCGCAAAGCGGCGCCCTATCCGCCGCGCTATGCTGCCCCTCGCTCCCGATGCAGCGCTTCGCCACGCCGGCTTTTTCCTTGCGCTCAGCCTCCTGTCCGCCCTGTGCGTGCGGGTCGTGATCGCCTGGCGCATCCTCGACGTGCCGAACCACCGGTCAGCGCATGCCAAGCCCATAGCAAAGGGCGGTGGCCTCGGCGTTGTCGTTGCCACCCTGGCGGGGCTTCTCATCCAATACCGCTTCGCCACCCTTGCCCGCCTTGAAGACCCCTATTTCCTCGCTGTGATCGTCGGCGCGGCCGCGATCGCCGCCGTCTCGCTTGCCGATGACATCTTCTCCTTCCGCCAGCATTGGAAGCTCCTCGCCCAGATCGCGGCGGCGATGACACCCTTGCCCTGGGGGCTTGCGATCGATTCGCTGTCGCTGCCTTGGATCGGGCCCATTTCGCTTGGGCCTTTGGCTTGGCCTCTGACCGTGCTCTGGGTGGTTTTCCTCACCAACGCAATGAACTTCATTGACGGGCTTGACGGCATGTGCGCGGGGATCGCCTTCGTCGCGGCGTTGTTCCTCGCTGCCATCGCCCTCGTTGCGGGCGGGGCCTTCGTCTACGTCGCCGCCTTGGGCCTTGCCGCGGGCTGTGCCGGTTTTCTGCCGTTCAACGTGCCGCGAGCGCGTATCTTCTTAGGCGATGTCGGGTCGCAGTTTATCGGCTATCTGTTCGCGATCCTCGCCATCGCCGCCGCGCGTTTCGACCAGGCGCGCGTGTCCTTCTATGTCGTTCCGCTCCTGCTCGCCGTACCGATGTTCGATGTCGCCTTCACCCTGCTGCGCCGCGCTGCAGCCGGAGAGAAGCTGGCCGAGGCGCATCGCGGTCACCTTTACCAGGTGCTGGCGCGCACGGGCGTGCCACCCCTAGCAGTGAGCGCGCTTTCGGTCGCGATGACCGCAGTGTTGGGCCTGCTTGCTTTCCGCTTCGTTGCCCTTTCTCCGCCCGCCAAGCTCGCCGTCGTGGCCGGCGTGCTCGGCGCGCTAGCCTTGTATGCGATCTGGGTGGCATGGCGGGCGCGGCGGGTGGGCCTCACCAGCTGGTCGGGGGTTTGACGAGTTCAAAGCTAAGGCGCGGCAGCCCCGGCCCGATCCACTGCTCGGCACGCCAGATCAGCCCGTCCTCGGCGCCGATCCAGAACCGCTCGGTGAAGCGCTCGCCCCGCTCGGTGCGGCAGGATTCAACGGCGCGCAAAGTGGGCACTGCCTCGCCAAGGATGCTGATGGTCTCCTCCCCGTCTTCGCGATTGACGCAGGTGATAGTGAGCCCCCAGACGCTGGGCGCGATGTCGACCAGCCGAAGATGTTCCCCGCCCGCCAGGGGCTTCGGCGGCTGGCCTTCGCGGAAGCGGGTTTCGGTGATCGCGCCCGCCAGGCCGGCGAGGGCGACGACACGGCCCTGTTCGGTCGCGATCGCCACCCGGTCGGCGGTGAGCCAGATCTGCCGCCCGCC
>CALLUO010000088.1 GCA_938010425.1 uncultured Elioraea sp. | reverse complement strand
GGCAGGGTTTGCCCGGGCGGAGCTATACGGAGGCGAAATCGGGCCCGTTTCCCGCAGCTTTTCGCTCTGGCACGGGACTTGCTGCGCTGTTGGCCGAACGCCAACCGCTACGGCACCCCTGCGATGGACACCACCACCTACGTCGCCCTTTCCCGCCTCGTCGCCCTGCAGCGACAAACAGAGATGACGGCGCACAACATCGCCAACGCCAACACGCCCGGCTTCAAGGCCTCGCGCATGCTGTTCAGCGACTATCTGGTGACACAGAGGCGGGTGGCGCAGCCCATCGCGGCACGCACCGTGCAGTTTGTGCAGGACCGCGGCACGCACCGCGACTTCGCGCCGGGGGCAATGCAAAAGACGGAGAACCCGCTCGACATCGCGCTCGGCGCGGAGGGTTTCCTCGTCTTTGCCACCGATCGTGGCGAACGCTATGGCCGCAACGGTCGCCTCGCCATCGACCCCGACGGGCGTCTCGTCGGCGCGGACGGCTCACCCGTGCTGTCGGACGCCGGTGCACCCATCGTCGTCGCCGCGACCGATGCGCGCATCGCCATCGCCCCTGATGGCACGGTGAGCACCGAGAACGGCCCGATCGGACGCATCCGCGTCGTCCGCTTTGACAATCCGCAGGCGCTCAAGGCGGAAGGGACTAACCTCTACGCCACAGAGGAGCCCCCCCTCCCAGTGGCTGAGCCGAAGATCGTGCAAGGCATGGTGGAAAATGCCGATGTCGAGCCGGTGGTCGAGCTCGTCACGCTGATGGCGCAGCTGCGCGAATTCCAGTTCACCACCCAGCTCGTTGAGCAGGAGGGCGAACGCCGCACCCAGGCGATCGAGCGGCTGACACGCCGCAGAAATTGACCCCGCAGGAGACAGACCTATGCGCTCCCTTCACATCGCCGCCACCGGAATGCTCGCGCAACAGACCAACGTGGAGGTGATCTCGAACAACATCGCCAACATGAACACGACGGGTTTCAAGCGCCGGCGTGCCGAGTTCCAGGACCTGATCTACCAGACCCTGCGCCGGGTCGGCTCGACGAGTTCTGATACCGGAACAATCGTGCCGGCGGGCGTACAGCTGGGCTTGGGCGTGAAGACCGCAGCCGTCTACCGCATCCACGAACAGGGCAACCTGCAAAACACGGAGAACCGTTTCGATCTCGCGATCCGCGGCCCGGGCTATTTCCGCATCGAACTGCCGAACGGTGTGGAGGCCTACACGCGAGACGGCACGTTCGGCCTTTCTCCGGAGGGCGAAATCGTCACCGCCGACGGGTTTCGGCTGCTGCCCGGCGTGGTCATCCCGCAGGCAGCGCGCGATGTGACGATCAACGCCAACGGCGAAGTGCTGGTGAAGCTTGATGGCCAGGTCCAGCCGCAAAACGTCGGCCAAATCACGCTTGCTATCTTCGCTAACGAAGCGGGGCTGGAAGCGATCGGCGACAACCTCCTGCTCGAAACGCCGGCCTCAGGAGGGCCACAGGTCGGCGTGCCTGGTTCGCCCGGATTTGGCAATGTGCTGCAGGGCTTTATTGAGACCTCCAACGTCAATGTTGTCTCTGAAATCACGGCGCTGATTACCGCCCAGCGCGCTTACGAGATGAACTCGAAAGTTATCACCGCTTCGGACGAGATGCTCGCCACCCTCACCCGCCTGCGTTGAGGCCCGTCATGCGCACCGTGCTGGTCGCCCTCTCTTGCTCTTGTCTTCTCGCCACCTCCGTCCAGGCGGTCGAAGTGGTGGCGCGCGCCCATGCCGAAGTGGTTGGGCCCACGGTTAGAGTCATCGACCTGTTCGAGGGCGCGGGTGCGGCTGGCCAGCGCGCGCTTGGTCCCGCGCCGGCACCGGGCAGCCGCTACGTGGTGCCGCCGCAGCAGCTCGCCGCCATCGCCCGCGCGCAGGGGCTGCGCTTCGCCGGCGGCGGGCCGACGGTGGTGGAGCGCCCAGGCCGGGTTTTGCCGCGCGAGACTGTGTTGGTTGCTCTGCGCGACGCGCTTGGTGTCGAGCGCGAGCGGGAGGTCGAGCTCGCTCCGTTCGCCCCGCCCATGGTGCCTCTGACCGCTGAGCTCAGGGTGGTCGCCGAAGACATTCAGCTCGATCCAGCGACAGGCCGATTCACCGCCACTCTGGCCGCCCTCGCCGAGGGAGAGCCCCCTGTGCGGGTCCGCGTCTTGGGGCGGGTTGCTGCACGAACCATCACGGTGCCTGTGGCGGTGCGACGCCTCGCACCGGGTGCGACCATCGCTGCGACCGATCTGCGCCAGGTCGCCCTGCCGATCGACCGTGTGCCCGAGGAGGCGATCATTGATGAGTCGCGCCTGCGCGGGCGCGTGGTGCAGCGCACGATCGCCGCTGGGGCGCCGATCCTCGCTGCCGACCTCGGTGGGCGGGCTGTCGTTACCCGCAACAGCATGGTGACGATGAGCGTCTCTCTGCCGGGCTTGGTGGTCACGGCGCAGGGGCGCGCACTTGAGGACGGGGCTCCAGGCGACGTGATTCAGGTGATGAACCTCGCAAGCAGGGCGATCGTCGAGGCGAAGGTGGTCGGTCCCGGGAGGGTCGCTGTCGCACCAGGCTCGCTGCCTGTGTCGCGTCCTGTCGCCCCGCCTCGTTCACAGCAGCGAGCGGAGCTTGCCCGATGATCCGCCCACGTCTTGCCCTCCTCGCCTCGGCCCTCGCGCTCGCCGCCTGCAACGCGCCGCAGCGCCTCGCCGAAATCGGGCGCGGGCCGCAGCTCTCAGCCATCGAGAACCCGACCGCACGGCCCGATTGGCGCCCCATCTCGATGCCGATGCCTGCGCCCCAGGAACCGCTGCGCGCCGCCAACAGCCTCTGGCGGCCAGGGGCGCGCGCCTTCTTCAAAGACCAGCGCGCGGCCCAGGTAGGCGATATCGTCACCGTGCTCGTCTCCATCCGCGACGAGGCGCAGCTCGAAAACAGCTCGACGCGCAGCCGCAACAACGGCGAGTCGATGGGGCTTCCCTCTCTCCTTGGCCTGGAAGCGAGCCTTACGCGGATCCTGCCCAACACCGTGAACCCAGCCGAACTCGTGCGGGCAAACTCGACCGGCAACTCGACCGGGTCGGGCAAGATTGACCGCAGCGAGACCGTGACCCTGCGGGTGGCGGCCGTCATCACCCAAGTGCTGCCGAACGGCAACCTGGCCCTCGCCGGCCGGCAAGAGGTGCGAGTGAACAACGAACTGCGCGAACTCGCTATTCAGGGCGTGATCAGGCCGCAGGACATCGCCTCAGACAACACGGTGCGCCACGACCGTATGGCGGAAGCCCGCATCGCTTACGGCGGGCGCGGCATTATCAGCGACGTGCAACAGCCGCGCTACGGCCAGCAGCTGCTCGACATCATCCTGCCGTTCTGAGCGGAGGGACTTTTGAGCGGAGGGACCGCCCGGCCATCACGTGCAACAGCAAGCGCCGCCAACCGACCGCTTCGCCCCGCCGCGATGACCAAACAGGGCGACAGAAGCATGGCACCAGGGCCAGAGCTGCGCCGATGCGCGATCAGTCGTCGCGGTGCGTCTTCTCCATCCGCTCGTGCCGCTCCTGCGCCTCAATGGAAAGGGTGGCGATAGGCCGTGCTTCAAGGCGGCGGAGGCTGATCGGCTCGCCCGTTTCCTCGCAATAGCCGTAGGTGCCGTTCTCGATCCGCTCCAGCGCAGCGTCGATCTTGCCGATCAGCTTGCGCGCACGGTCGCGCGTGCGCAGCTCTAGTGCACGGTCGGTCTCGATCGAGGCGCGATCGGTGAGATCGGGCTCCTGCAGGCTGCCGTTTTGCAAGCTGGAGAGGGTTTCGTCAGCCTCGCGAAGAAGTTCAGCACGCCACCGCAACAGCTTCTGCCGAAAATACTCGAGCTGCATCGGGTTCATGAACTCTTCGTCTTCCGAGGGACGATAGTCCGGCGGCAACGTGACGATCATCGCTCGTTCCTGTTCGCGACAGACAAGCCCGGAAGGGCGGACGCGCGCGGACTATACTCACGGCTCCCTGCCCCGCCAAGTCGCCCTCGCTCGACACAAGTCGTTGCGAAACAAGGACTTGCGCGTCAGTCTCCGGAGCGGCGTGCCCGTTCGAGGCGAGCAAGCTCCACCGCCGCCCGCACCTCGACCTCAGCCGCAATCGCGGCAAGCTTCGGATCTGCCGCCTTCTCCCCTTCGCGCGCGAGGCTGGCCAGCGCGGTAAGCCGCGATTCGGAGAGCCGCCCGCTGAGCAGGCCGAGCTGAATCGCGCTGAGCTCGTCGAGCATCGCTTCCGCCCGCCGCTTTGCCCGCGCATCGCGTTCCGCTGCCTCGAGGCTCTCCTGCACAGCCAAAAGGGAGGGTGCGATGCTCACACCCTCGACTGGCGGTGCGTCTCGCGGCTCTTGCACCGCTGGCTCGACGGCGACACGGAACCGCGCTCCGCCAGCGCCCCGCCCGACGGGCCGAGCCTGTGGCAGGGGCGGCGAACCGAGCCCGACAATCTTCACCATGCGATCGACCCCTCCTTTCGCAGCGACCCGGCAGGAACCGGCCCTGCCGGCAAAACTTGCCGCCCCTCCCGCCGCCCCGCCTCGGCGAAACCCGCGGCAAGAGGCAGACCAGCAGCGCCACATTCCTGGCACGCGGTTCGCTAAAGCTTCGTTGCCGGAGGTCCGATCCTCGGACCGCCCGTTGAGGAGTGCCATGCGCCGCGCCGCCTTTGCCATCCTGTTCTGCCTGATCGGCACCGCCGCGACAGCCCAGGTGCGGATCAAGGACATCGCCGACATCGAGGGCGTGCGCGACAACCAGCTCGTCGGCTACGGCATTGTGGTCGGCCTAAACGGCACAGGGGATCGCTTGTCCTCCGCCGTCTTCACCCGCCAGAGCCTGATCGGCATGCTCGAACGGCTCGGCGTCAACACCCGCGACGAGGCGAATCGCCTCGACACCAAGAACGTCGCTGCGGTGATGGTGACCGCCGCACTTCCGGCCTTCGCCCGCCAGGGGTCGCGCATCGACGTCTCAGTCGCCGCGCTGGGCGACGCCACCAACCTCACCGGCGGCACGCTTCTGGTCACGCCCCTGCTCGGCGCAGACGGCGAGGTCTACGCGGTCGCCCAAGGGCAGGTGACAACAGGCGCGATCGCCGCCCGTGGCGCAGCACAGACCGTCACGCGCGGCGTGCCCACTGCCGGCCGCATCCCCTCAGGCGCTATCGTCGAACGCGAAACCGGTTTCGCCTTCGGCGAACGTCCCGCCGTGCGGCTGGCCCTACGCAACCCCGACCTCACCACCGCGCGTCGCATCGCTGCCGCGATCAACGCTTTCGCCCGCTCCCCCGTCGCCACCTTGTCCGACCCGGGCACCGTCGTTGTCCGCCCCCCGCCGGGGCGGGAGAACGATCTCGTCGGCTTCCTCACCGACATCGAGCAGCTCCGCATCGAGCCCGACCACGTGGCGCGCGTGGTGATCGATGAGGCGAACGGAATCATCGTCATGGGGGCCAATGTGCGCATTAGCACCGTCGCCATCGCCCAGGGCAACCTGACCATCCGGGTGACGGAAACGCCGCAGGTGAGCCAGCCCAACCCCTTCGGCCAGGGCGAAACCGTGGTGGTGCCGCGCACGGAGATCGAGATCAACGACCAGCAGAACCGTCGCCTTGGCATCGTGCGCGGCAACGTCACGCTGCAGGACCTCGTCTCCTCGTTGAACGCTCTCGGCGTGGGCCCGCGCGAGATGATCCAGATCCTGCAGGCGATCCGCGCCGCCGGGGCGCTGCAGGCGGAACTGGAGGTGATGTGATGCTCTCCCCGCTCTTCCCCGCCGTCTCCGACCCTTACCTCACCGCATCTTTTTCCCGTCCGTCAGCGCGCGAGCCGCACACCGCAAAAGCCGCGCGCGCGTTCGAGGCGATGGCGCTGGGCGCGCTCTTGCAGCCGATGTTCGAGGGGCTGGGCAAAGCCGGGCCCTTCGGCGGTGGGGCGGCGGAAGCCATGTGGCGGCCCGTTCTGGTCAACGAGATCGCCCGCGCCATGGCAGAGGCGGGCGGGCTTGGCATCGCCCAGATGGTCCTGCAACAGACAGGCGAGACGGTAAGAGGTGTGCGATGATTTCTGCCCTGATCGACTCGGCCGTGGCCCTTGCTGCCCTGCTTGAGGAGGAAAACAGGGCCCTCGCCGCCCTCGACCTCGCCGCCGCCGCAGCCTTGGCGGAGCGAAAACGCTCAGCGGTCGATCGCTTTGTCGCTGCCGAACAGACTCTTCGCAAGGCGGGCACCCGCACCGCCGGCCATCAACGCGAGGCGGTGAAGGAGCTCGGCGAGCGGCTGGGCGCCCTCGCCGAAGCCAACCGACGCATGCTCGAACGCGCAATCGCGGCACAGGATGGGCTGGTTCGTCTGTTGGTAGAGACCGCCCGGCCGAACGATGGGCGTTATGCCCCGGCCGGTACGCGGCGCCGACCGACGCCAGAAGAACACCCGCTCTCCCTCAGCGCCCAGCTCTGAACAGACAGCGGAACGGAAAGACGCTGTCCAAGCCAGACCTACGGCAGGGCTTCGTGCCCAGGCGATGTCTCGGTCAGCCCTGTCACGCAGCGGTTTTCAGCCAGTCGAGGAAACTCCTTGGCCCTCGGCAAAGCGCGGCCCTGGGCCCGGGCTTGCCCGGCACTTGCTCGCCACGGTGGTCTGGGCAGAGCCGTTCCCGCAGCGCCGGTTCGGCGTGCTTCGGCTGGCCGCGAGCCAAGCGCAGGCCGCCGTCGCTTCCATTCCGCCCTGCCGCGGAGATGATCCTAACCTTGCTTCCCACTAGCGCTGTCGGAAGGTAAAGCGGCCCAGCATGGACGGCGGGCAGCGCAGGGCAGATGCGGCAGCGATGTGGCGGGCATTGATCGCCCGTCGCGGGGGTGGCTCGCGCGTGCTGCCGGAGCCAGCGGACGAGGGGGCAGCGATGCTGAAGGCACTGTTCGCCCCACTCACCGACCCCCCCTCAGCCGCTGACGGCCTCCTCATCTTCGCCCACCTCGCCCAAAGCCTTGATGGTCGGATCGCCACCGCCTCAGGGGCCTCGCGTTGGATCAGCGGCGAGGCCGATCTTGCCCACACCCACCGTCTACGGGCCCTCGCCCATGCGGTGCTGGTGGGAGCCGGCACGGTTCGCGCCGACGACCCTCGCCTGACCGTCCGTCTCGTGCCCGGACCAAACCCAGCGCGAATCGTTGTCGACCCAGAACGCCGGCTCGAGACGGGCCGCACCGTGTTTCACGACGGCGAGGCGCCGACTTGGCTGATTTGCGCCGAGGACCGCGCCGAGGCCCCTCCGCCCGGCCGGGCCGAGCTCATTCCCGTGCGGCGCGGGCCGGACGGCATCGACCTCTTGGCGCTGCTGCGCACCCTGCGCGCGCGCGGCATCACCCACCTTTTCATTGAGGGAGGGGGGGCAACGGTGGGGCGCTTCCTCGCCGCTGGGTTGATCGACCGTCTGCATGTCGCGGTCGCTCCGTTGCTGATCGGCTCTGGTGTGCCGGCCCTGCGACTGCCTGAGATTGCCACCCCGGAGGATGGCTTGCGTTTCGAGGTCGCGCTGCATCGCCTCGGGGAAGATGTGCTGTTCGATTGCGCGATCTCGCGCCGACGCCCGATATGGCGCTGACCGCCCGCGCCTTCTGGACTGTGGCCCCCGGCCGCGGTGAACTCCGGACCGAGCCACTTTCAGCACCAGGGCCGGAGCAAGTCTTGGTGCGCAGCCTCGCCTCAGGCATCTCTCGCGGCACCGAAGCCCTCGTCTTCACCGGGAGCGTGCCAGAAAGCGAACGGCAGCGCATGCGCTGCCCCTTTCAGGCCGGCGACTTTCCTTTCCCGGTCAAGTACGGCTATGCGGCGGTCGGTGTGGTCGAGGCGGGGCCCGGGCCCCTGCTGGGCCGTCGTGTTTTCTGCCTCCATCCGCACCAGGACCGTTTTGTTGTGCCCGCCGCTGCGGTGAGCCTCATCCCCGAGCCCGTGCCCACAACCCGCGCTGTGCTCGCTGCCAACATGGAGACGGCACTGAACGTGGTGTGGGACGCTGAACCCCTGCCCGGCGAACGCGCTGTAGTGGTGGGGGCCGGCGTGGTCGGGCTGCTCGTCGCGTTCCTCCTCTCCCGCTTCCCCGCCCTCGCCGTCACCATAGTCGACCGCGACCCGGCGAAGGAAGTGCCCTGCCGCGCCTTGGGCCTTGCCTTCGCCTCACCCGAGGCCGCTCCAGGCGAGGCCGACCTGGTCGTGCACGCCTCAGGCGCTCCAGATGCGGTCGCGAGAGCGCTCGATCTTCTCGCGTTCGAAGGGCGCCTGATCGAGGCCTCCTGGTTCGGCGATCGCCCTGTCACCCTCCCTCTGGGCAGCGCTTTCCACGCCCAGCGCCTGCGCTTGATCTCCTCTCAGGTCGGGTCAGTCGCCCCCCGCATGCGCGGAAAGCGGACGCAGGCCGACCGGCTGGCGCTTGCTCTCGCCCTGCTTGACGACGCACGCCTTGATGCGTTGCTGGATGGGCCGTCTCGCTTCGAGGATCTTCCCGAGACCATGGCGCGGCTTGCCGCCTCCCCCGGCGCGCTGTGCCACGTCGTGCGATACGACCCCAGCCCCTGACCCGAAGGACGAAGGACCCCGCCGTGTTCAGCCTCACCGTGATGGACCACGTGATGATCGCGCACTCGTTTCAAGGCGAGATCTTCGGCCCCGCCCAGCGCCTGCACGGCGCGACCTACGCGGTGGAGGCCGAGTTCCGTGTGCCCACGCTCGACGAACACGGGCTCGTGGTCGATATCGGGCTCGCACGCACCGAACTTCGCCGCGCGCTAGACACGTTCGACTACCGCAACCTCGATGAGCTACCCCAGTTCGCCGACCAAAACACCACCACCGAGTTTATGGCCGCGCACATCCATGCTCTGCTCGCCGAGGCACTGAAGAATGGACGGCTCGGCAAGAGCGGGCAGCGCGTGACAACACTGAAGGTTTTGCTGCGCGAAAGCCCCGTCGCCTGGGCCGCTTACGAAGCCCCGATCGCATGAGCGTGGCTGCCGAGGCGCCCCTTTCTGTCGCGCTGATCGTTCCGGGTCCGATCGACACTGTCTCCGGCGGCTACGGCTACGACCGGCGGATCCTGAGCGGCCTTGCGCAGGCCGGCCATCGCGTGCGCGTGGTAAACCTCGCGGGCCGCCACCCGCTGCCGGACGACCTGGCCGAGGCGGCTGCCTGGCAGGCGATGGCCAATCTCGCGCCCGAGGAGGTCGCGGTCATCGACGGGCTCTGCCTACCCTCCTTCGGCAAGGCAGCAGAAGCCATCCAGGCCCGCCCCACGGTCGGGCTGATCCATCACCCAACTCCGCTGGAAAAAGGGCTTTCGGAAGCGGAAGCGGCCCTCTTGCGAGAGAGGGAAGCCCGCCTTTTTCCCCTGCTTTGCCGCCTGGTCGCGACCAGCCGCGCGACCGCAAACCGTCTCGCCGAGATGGGAGTCGCCCGCGACCGAATCGGGGTCGTCGAACCCGGTACCGATCCTGCCCCGCGCGCTGCCGGTTCGGGCGGCGAATGCTGCGCCATCCTTTCTATCGGCGCCTGTGTGCCGCGCAAAGGGCATGACCTCCTCCTGCGCGCGCTGGCCCGACTCTTTGATCTCGACTGGCACCTCACCATCGTCGGTTCACTCACGCGCGACCCCGTGCACGCGCAAGGGCTTGCCGCCCTCGCTGAGGAGCTCGCCATCGCGCAGCGCGTCACTTTTGCTGGTGAAATCGACGAGGCGGCGCTCGAGGAACAATGGCAGCGAACGGATGTGTTCGCGCTTGCCACCTGGTTCGAGGGTTATGGCATGGCTGTGGCCGAGGCTCTGGCGCGCGGCATTCCCTGCGCCATCACCGCCGGCGGTGCGGTGGCCGATCTTGTTCCGCCAGACGCGGGCGTGGTTGTTCCCGCTGGAGATTGGCAGGCTTTATCGCGTGCGATGCGAAGGCTGATCTTCGACTCCGACCTCCGCCGACGCATGAGCGATGCTGCCTTCGCCGCCGGAGAGCGCCTGCCGCGCTGGGAGGAGCAGGCTGGTCGTTTCGCGGCGGAACTGCGCCTTGCCCTGAGCACCCGATGAGCGAGACCTTCTCCGCTGACTGGCTCTCCCTGCGCGAGCCCTTCGACCGTGCGGCCCGTTCTGCTCACCTTGCCGCGGCCCTCGCCGACGTGCTGCCAGCCCGGCCGCGGCTGATCGATCTCGGCGCAGGCACGGGTTCCCTTTTCCGCTGGCTCGCCCCGCGGCTTGCGCGGGCTCAGGCCTGGACGCTGGTCGATGCCGATGCCGGGCTGCTTGATGAGGCCTTTTTCCGCATCGCGACTTGGGCGGAAGCGCAGGGGTACAGGGTCACCACGCCGGGGCGGGCGATGCTCGTGCACACGCCGCAAGGGGCGTGGCGCGTTGAGGCGTTGGCACGCGATTTTGCTGCCGAACCGCAGCACCTTCCGTTACGCGAACACGACGCGGTGGTCTGCTCCGCCTTGCTCGACCTCGTCTCCGCACACTGGCTAGAGGCGCTGGCCTCAGCCCTCACTTCGCCCTTCGCTGCCTTCCTCTCTGTCGACGGGCGCGACGCGTGGCTGCCGCGCCATGCTGATGATCGTGTGATCGCGCGGGCCTTCGCGCGCGACATGGGGCGGGATAAAGGCTTCGGCCCCGCGCTTGGGCTGCGAGCACCGTCGCATGCACAACGGGTCTTCGCCGCCTACGGCTATCGGGTGCTGTCTGCGCCGTCGGACTGGATCATTCCGCGCGTGGGCCACGCTATGCTGAGCACGCTCGTGACCGGCCACGCTGCCGCAGCGGCAGCCGCATGCCCTGCCATGGCCGACCGCATCAACTCCTGGCGCGAACGGCGGCTCATGCAGATTGCGCGCGGCCGGCTCGCGCTCCGGATTGGCCATCGCGACCTTCTCGCCCTGCCCGCGAGCTGAGACATGTCCATCCTTGGCGCGATTGCGGACGACGTCACTGGCGCGACCGACCTCGCCGCCATGCTGGTGACTGCTGGCGCGCGCACGGTTCAGCTGCTCGGTGTGCCAGCCGCGGACTCTCCCCCGCCGGAGGCCGATGCGGTGGTCGTCTCGCTGAAGTCGCGCACCGCTCCCGTCGCCCAGGCGGTCGCCGAGTCATGTGCCTCCCTCGACCGACTGCGTGCCTGGGGCGCGCGTTCAATTCTGTTCAAGGTTTGCTCCACGTTCGATTCGACCGATTGCGGCAACATCGGCCCGGTGGCCGATGCGCTGCGCGAGGCCCTCGGTGCGGGCATCGTTCCCGTCTGCCCCGCCTTTCCCGCCAACGGGCGCACCGTCTACCAGGGCTACCTCTTCGTCGGCACTGCGCTCCTGAACGAGAGCGGGATGGAGAATCATCCGCTGACGCCGATGCGCGATGCCAACCTCGTGCGCGTGCTCGGAAGACAGACTCGCGCTCGCGTTGGTCTCGTCCCCTTCGCCACGGTCGAGCGCGGCGCAGAGGCGGTGCGCGAGGCGCTTTCGGCGCTAAAGAGGGAGGGAATCGCCTATGCCATCGTCGATGCGGTGTCCGATCCCCAGCTCGCCACCCTCGGCGAAGCGATCGCCGAGTGTCGGTTGATGGTCGGGGGCTCGGGCTTGGCCCTTGGCCTTCCGGCAGCATGGCGTCGCCGCGGCTGGCTCTTTCAGCGCATGGATGCGGCGCGACTGCCACCTGTGCCCGGCCGCGCTGCTATTCTGTCAGGAAGCTGTTCGCGCACCACCCTCGCTCAAGTGGCGCACGCGCGTGCGCGCTGCGCCTCCTTCGCGCTCGACCCTCTCGCGCACCCCAACGCCGACACCCTTGCCGCCGCAGCGATCGACTGGAGCGACAGACAGCCGCTGGACGCGACACTCCTTATTTACGCGTCCGCGTCGCCTGAGCGGGTGGCAGAGGTGCAAGCGGTGCTTGGGCGCGAACGGGCAGCCGCACTCATCGAGCAGGCCTTCGCCAGGATTGCCGAAGCTCTGGTGGCGCGCGGCGTGCGCCGCCTCATCGTGGCGGGAGGCGAAACCTCCGGCGCCGTCGTCTCTCGCCTTGGGCTCACCCGCCTCGTCATTGGTCCCACAATCGATCCCGGCGTGCCCTGGACCTTCGCCCCGGAACGCGATCTGTTGCTCGCGCTGAAAAGCGGCAATTTCGGGACCACCGACTTCTTTACCAAGGCGCTCACCATGCTGGAGGCGAGGCCATGAGCGAGGAGATGCGGCTGCGCGAGGAGATGTGCCGCCTGGCCGAAAGCCTGTTCGCGCGCGGCTTCTCGGTCGGCAGTGCCGGCAACATCTCGGCACGCACCGAGGACGGAGTGCTGATCACGCCCACCAACGCCTGCCTTGGTCGGCTCGATCCCGCCCGCATCGCAAAGCTCGATCTGGCTTGGCGTCATGTTTCTGGCGATCCGCCATCGAAAGAAGTGTTCATGCATCGCGCGATGCTCACCGCGCGGGCTGAGGCGCGCGCCGTGGTGCATCTCCATTCCACCTGGGCCACAGCCGTCTCCTGCCTGGCCGACGTGGATCCCCTGCGCCCGATCCCGCCGCTCACCCCGTACTTCGTCATGCGCATCGGCGAAACGCTGCCGATCGTGCCCTACTATCGGCCCGGAGACCCTGCGATGGAACCGGCGATCGCCAAGGCCGCGCGCACGGCACGGGCGGTGCTGCTTGCCAACCACGGCCCCGTGGTGTCCGGCCGCGCCCTCACCGATGCCGTTCATGCAGCGGAAGAGCTTGAAGAGGCGGCGAAGCTGTTCCTGCTTCTGCGCGGCCTTCCAGCGCGGCAGCTCAGCGCGGAGCAGGTGGCCGATTTGCGGGCGACCTTCGGCTGAAGACGAGCAAAAGGCGCGCCGAGCGAGCGCGCGGCGCGCCTGCAACCGACCTTTGCAGTGACGAGGCGATCAGGTCGTCTCCGTTTCGGAGGGTGGAGTCTCCGGCGCTGGAGCCTCGGCCTCCGCTGCCGCTTTGCGGGGGCGGCGGACGGGGGCCCGGCGCATGGTCGTCTTCGCGGCTGCGGTCTTGCGCGTTGTTGTCTTCTTCGCCGCCGCCGCGCGAGCCGTGGTCTTGCGCGTCGTCGTCCGCTTCGCGGTGGCGCGCTTGGCCGCCGGCTTTTTGGTCGTTGCCGTGCGACGGGTGGCGGAGGTCTTTTTCGCCGCCGCCCGCTTTGTGGCAGCACGCTTGGCGGCCGTTGCGGTTCGCTTCGGTGCCGCCTTTTTCGCCGCTGGCTTCTTCGCCACCGTCGTCTTGCGTGCGGTCGCGCGCTTCGGAGCCGCCGCCTTCTTGGTAGCGGCCCGCATCGCCATCGGCTGCGCGCGCGTCGCAGTGGCCGTCTCGTTGCTTTCACGCGCCGCACGGATGGCTTCCACCGCCGCCGGCACGTCCTTGATCATGGACACGTGCACTCACTCCTTTCCGTTCGAGGGGTCAGGACCGCGCGCTGTTCCGCAGGCCACGGCGTCGCCGCGGCGGTGTGAGGCGACCCGCATGCGGGGTGCATGCGGTGTCCGACGAGGCCGCCTGACCTGCGGAGCGAAAGGACGCGGGATCAGGAAGAGAATGGCAAACGCCGCGCGGCCCTGCACCGACGGCAGCGTGTCATCCCGTCTCGATCCTTCACCTTCGACTGCTTCGATCGGACGCGCGATCTCAGCATGCGTGCGGTCCATGGACCGTCCTTCCCTGCCACGGATGCCCAAGATGCGACGACCGACGAAACGAATCGCGAAGCATCTGCACCCGCAACATCACGCTATGCGAGTCGCCTGTGGTGCTGTCAACAAAAAGCATGCGCGCGCCGCACGCGTCGCGGCATCGCGCACCAGATGATCGCCGCACGGCGGCGCGCTGTCACTCCGCCGCGCGCGCCGCCCGCACGCCATAGACGGGCGTGCGCCACTCGGGATGCGCTTCACTCTCGCCGCGCGCGATCGCGAAATAGAGCGCTTGCAGCCGCCTAGTTAGCGCACCGGGCACGCCCGCCCCGACGGCGAGGCGGTCGATTGCGATGATGGGTGTGACCTCCCAGGCCGTGCCGCAGAAGAATGCCTCCTCCGCCGCATAAAGCTCGCTTCGATCGAGCTCGCGCTCCTCCACCGCCACGCCCAACTCCTCTCGCAGGAGGCGGATCACGGTATCGCGGGTGATGCTCTCAAGGATCCCGGACGTCACGGCGGGGGTGATGGCCACCCCGTTGCGGACAACAAACAGGCACATGCCCGGCCCTTCCGCCACCTTCCCGCGATCGCTCAGCAAGATCGCAGCACCGTAGCCTTCCACCTTCGCCTCCTGCGTGGCGAGGCGGCCGTTATGGTAGTTAGCGTTCGCCTTCACCCGCATGGGGATTGCGGAATCCTCCGGCCTGCGCCACGACACCACGCCAGCGGAGATGCCTTCCGTCAACGCACGCGTCGGTGGACGAACCGTAGCGGTGCAGGCGAACACCACAGGGCCCGTCGCCGCCATCTCGCCGATACCGTCCAGAAGCGCGGTGAGGCGGATGTGCACGCCCTCGCGGAAACGGTTCGCGCGCACCGTCTCCAGCACAGCTTCGGCGAGCCAAGCCCGATCTGGGCTGCAGTCAAAGCGCATCACCTTCAGCCCATAGAGCATGCGATCGAGATGGGCGGCAAGGCGAAAGACGTACATCTCGCCCTCGGCCTCGTTCCAGTAGCCGCGCAAGCCCTCGAACACGCCCGCGCCATACTTCACCGCTGGCGAAAAGACATGGATCTTCGCCTCCGACCAGGGCACCACCCTGCCGTCGAACCAAGCATAGGCCGGAACGGTTTCGCTCATCCGTCTCTCCCTTACGACCGAGGATGGCACGGTAGGCCGAAATGGAGCTGGGAGCGAGGAGGCCTCCCTCGCGCCCCAGCGATGACGCGCGTGCGAACAGCGCCTTTACTTTCGCGCGGCGAGCGGCACGACCGCGCGCTCCGGCACGCCGACGTAATGCGATAGCGGGCGGATCAGCCGGTTGTCGCTCATCTGCTCCAGCACATGCGCCGACCAGCCGGTGATGCGCGAGGCGACGAACAGCGGCGTGAACATCGGGATATCGAAACCCATCATGTAGTAGGTGGGGCCGGTTGGGAAATCGAGGTTCGGGTAGATGTTCTTCTTCGCGAGCATCTCCTCGGCAAGGATGCGACTGATCTCCAACCACTTTCGCCCGCCAAGCCGTTCCGCCACCCGGTCGCGCCACTTCGCCATCGTCGGCACCCGCGAATCCCCCGTGCGGTAGACGCGGTGGCCGAAGCCCATGACGAGCGCGCGGTGCTCGAGCTTGTCGTCAATCCAACCCTTGGCGCGGGCCGGCGTGCCGATCTCCTTCAGCATGTGCATCACCGACTCGTTCGCCCCCCCGTGCAGAGGCCCCTTCAGGGCGGCGATGCCGGCCGTGACCGCCGCATGGATGTCCGCCATCGTGGAAGCGACCACCCGGGCGGCGAAGGTCGATGCGTTGAAGGAGTGCTCGGCATAGAGTGTCATTGAGACGTCGAAGGCCTTGACGATCTCGGCATCGGGCACCCGTCCGAAGAACATATGGAAGATGTTTTCGGAGAAGCCGTACTCCGCCTTCGGGCGAATGGGGCGCTTGCCCTTGCGCAGGCGGGAGATGGCGGCGATCACGGTCGGGATCTTGGCATAGAGGCGGATCGCCTTGCGCTTTGTTGCCTCAAGCGAGGTGTCGCCGGCCTCGGGGTCTTCCATGCCGAGAAAGCTCACTGCGGTCCGTGTCGCGTCCATCGGGTGGGCGCGGCTGGGGAACTCCTCGATGAGCCGGATCAGCTTCTTCGAAATGCCCCGGTTCGCCCTCTCCTCCTTTTCGAAGGCCCTGAGTTGGCGCCGCGTGGGCAGTTCGCCCTCGAGCAGCAAGTAGGCGACTTCCTCGAAGCGGCACTGCTCGGCGAGGTCCTGCACCGGGTAGCCGCGATAAGTGAGGCTGTTGCTTTCCGGCATCACCTTGGAGATCGCGGTGACGTCGGCATAAATGCCCACGAGACCCTTGAAGACCTGCGGCGTGCCTTCGGCTTCGACCTGGTTCATCGCGTTTCCCCCTCCTGCTTCGCCCCGCATAGACTCAGCCTTTGCGGCGACGCGCCACCGTCCGCCCCGTGGTGCGGCCGGGGCGAGCCTTTGCCGGCTTGCCGGTGATCAAAGACTTTTTCGTGCGCGCGCGCTTGAGGGCGGTGGTGCGCACCTTCCCCTTCTCTTTGCGCGTGACCCGGCGCACGCGTGCAGGCTCGGCTGAGCGCACGGGCGCGTCGAAGATCCCCCGCAGCGGAGAGAGCGTCAGCCGGCCAGCAGGCAAGGCGACGTTCAGAGCAGCGAGCCCGCCGGCGGGAATGGCGGCGAGGTCCTGCACCACCTCAAGGAAGCGGTTGGCCTCGCGGGTGGTGATGATGCCGTCGGTGAGGGTGCGGAACTTGCGGATGTAGTCCTCGCGCCGGAATGGCCGGGCGCCGAGCGGGTGGGCGTCGGCGAAGGCGATCTCGTCCTCGATTACCCTCCCGTCTTTGAGGAAGATTTGCACCCGACCGCCAAACGCTTTCTCGCGCGGGTCGGTCGCGTGGTAGCGCCGCGTCCACTCCGGGTCCTCGCGGGTCTCGATCTTGTGCCACAGTCGCACCGTGTCTGGGCGCGAGGCGCGGCGCGGCGTGTAGCTCTCAACGTGGTGCCAGGTGCCGTCCTGCAGGGCAACCGCGAAGATGTACATGATGGAGTGGTCGAGGGTCTCGCGCGACGCCTTTGGGTCCATCTTCTGCGGATCGTTCGCGCCTGTGCCGATCACATGGTGCGTGTGGTGCGAGGTGTGGATCAGGATGCGCTCGATCGCCTCAACGTCCTCGATTGTCTCGCGCATCCGCCGCGCGAGGTCGATCAGCGCCTGGGCCTGATACTCAGCCGAGTGTTCTTTCGTGTAGCTTTCCAAAATGGCGCGCTTGGGCTCTCCCTTCGCCGGCAGCGGCACGTGGTAGTAGTCCCTCCCGTAAACAGCATCGCGCCCCTCGCGGTCGGCCACGGTGCGGCCGGCGAGAATCCAGGCGATGAGGGAATCCTCGCCCTCATAGATGGGATTCGGCGCGCCTTCGCCGCGCATCGCGCGATCGACCGCCTCGATGGCGAGCTTGCCGGCATGCGCGGGCGCAAAAGCCTTCCAAGAGCTGATCTCGCCCTTGCGGCTTTGGCGCGTGGTGATGGCCACATGCACCGCCTGCTGCACAGCCTGGAAGATCGTTTCTTGCTTCAGCCCAAGGAGAGTGCCAATGCCGGCGGCAGCGGCCGGGCAAAGATGGGCGATGTGGTCGACCCTATGCTCATGCAGGCAGATCGCTTTGACGAGGTCGATGTGGATCTCGTAGGCGGTGGCGAGCCCGCGGATGAGGTCCTTGCCCGAGGCACCAACCGTTTGCGCCACAGCGAGCAGGGGCGGAATATTGTCTGCCGGATGCGAGTAGTCGGCAGCAAGAAACGTGTCGTGGAAATCGAGCTCGCGCACCGCCGTGCCATTCGCCCAGGCTGCCCATTCGGGGCTGACGGTGCGGGCGGGCGGAAGGCCGAACAGAGTGGCACCCCCTTTTCGCGGGTGGGCGAGCGCCATCATCCGCGCCGAGACGACGGGGCCGCGGTTGATCGCCGCGATCGCCACTGCAGCGTTGTCGATGATCCGGTTGATGATCATCTCCGCCACGTCCTTCTGCACCGCGACACGGTCGACGGCCACGCCCGCGATCTTCCAGGCGAGCTGAGCCTCGCGCGGCAGGAGGTCCTTCGAGCGGTGCACGCGGACGGGATGGAGCTCCATCGGTCTTCCTCTGTCTTGGAGCGACCGGCCGCGCAACGACTGCACGGTCTCTTGAACATGCAAGACGGCCGGTCTTGACTAGCGCAGCCTTCCTAGACTTCGCGCCTGCAGCACGCAAGCCGCCGACCATGAGTTCACCGCGCCGATGACAGACTTCTCCGCGCCCTTCGACCGCGTGGTGTGCGGCGATCTCGTCACCTCGGACGGTATCGTCGCGAAGGGCTTCGTCGCCATCCGCGGCGAGACGATCGCCGCCATCGGCCAGGGCCAACCACCACCCGCGCGCATGATCGACGATCACGCCGGAAGGCTGATCTTTCCCGGCCTGGTGGATGGGCACATGCACACCTCCTCCGCCATGGGCTGGGGCGGCATCGAACACGCGACGCGCACCGCAGCGGCGGGCGGGGTGACCACCCTCTGCGACATGCCTTATGACATCCCTCGGCCGGTGACGGATGCGACGATCTTCTCCGAGAAGGTGGCGGTGGTGAACCGCACCGCGCATGTCGACGTTGCGCTCTACGCCACCATCACCAAAAGCGGCGGTGTGGCGCGTATCCCGGAACTCGCCATCGCCGGTGCTTCGGCCTTCAAGCTCTCTACCTACGAGTATGATCCTGTGCGGTTCCCTCGAATCGACCATCGCGAGATGGAACACGCCTTCCGCTTGATCGCGGAGACGGGGCTGATGGTCGCGGTGCACAATGAAGACCAAGAATTGGTCGAGGCGTTAACGGCGGAAGCCAAGGCCTCAGGGCGGGTGGATCCGATCCAGCACGCGCGCACCCGCCCCCCACTCGCTGAGACCCTGGCCGATGTGCTGATCTTCGAACTCGCCCGCGCGACCGGGGCGCATGCGCACATCGCCCATTCCTCGCTTGCGCGCGGGTTCGATCTCGCCCGCACCTTCCGCGCCATGGGTGTGAAGGCATCGGCCGAAGCGTGCATCCAATATCTCTGCCTCACTGAGGAGGAACTGATCCGCCAAGGCGGTAAGGCGAAATGCAACCCGCCGCTACGCACGGCCGAGGAGGTGGAGCGGATATGGACAAGCCTGATTGCTGGCGAGGTCGCCTACGTCTCCACCGATCACGCGCCCTGGCCGATCGAGCGCAAGACGAGCCCCGACATCTTCGCGTGCGCGGCGGGGCTTACTGGGCTGCAATCCTTCGCCCCGCTGATGGCCACGCTTCTTGAGGAGCGCGGGCTGCCGCTCACCCTGCTTGTGAAATTCTGCGCGGAGGAGCCCGCCCGGTTGCATGGCCTCGCACCGAAGAAGGGCCGGCTCGCGGTGGGGGCGGATGCAGATCTCTGCGTGATGGAGCGAGGGGCGTTCGTGTTCGACGAGCGTACTATCCTCGACCGCCCCGAATGCCGCTGGAGCCCCTACCACGGCCGCACCCTGCGCGCCCGTGTTGCCGCCACCTACTTGCGGGGACGGCCGATCTGGGATGGTGAACGTGTGCTAAACGCACCGGGCGAGGGCCGCTTCGTGCCGCGCCAGGGGCGCTGAGCGCAGAGCAAGGAAGCGCGTCGCTGAACACGCCATGGAAAGGAAGCGGGAATGGCACGACGACTGACCGTGGGTGCAGCCCAACTCGGCGCCATCCAGAAGAGCGAAGGGCGCGAGATAGCGGTCGCGCGCATGCTGGCGCTGATGGAGGAGGGGCACCGCCGCGGGGTGGAACTCATCGTCTTTCCCGAACTTGCGCTCACCACCTTCTTTCCCCGCCATTGGGTGGAACGGATCGAGGAAGCCGACCATTGGTATGAGACCGAAATGCCTTCTGCCACAACCAAGCCCCTGTTCGACGCCGCGCGGCGACTGAACATGGGTTTCCATCTCGGTTACGCCGAACTCGTGCGGGAGCCCGACGGAACGGGTGGGGTGCGCACGCGCCGCTTCAACACGGCGATCCTCGTCAACGCTGAAGGCCGCATCGTGCTCAAGTACCGAAAGGTGCACCTCCCCGGGCACGCGGCCTTTGATCCCGCGCGCAAGGTGCAGCATCTCGAGAAGTACTATTTCGAAGTGGGCGATCTCGGGTTTCCGGTGGTCAAGACGCGGCTTGGTCGGCGCGAGGAGGGGGTGAATGTCGGCCTTTTGATCTGCAACGACCGCCGCTGGCCGGAGGCCTGGCGGGTGCTCGGGCTGCAGTCCGTCGAGCTCGTGCTAGTCGGCTACAACACCCCCTCGATCAACCAGGAGGCGAAAGGGTGGGAGGCGCACCATCTGCGCGTTTTCCACTCCCACCTGTCTGTGCAGGCCGGCTGCTATCAAAACGCCTGCTGGTCGGTTGCCGTCGCTAAGGCCGGCATCGAGGACGGGGCAGAGCTCTTCGGCCACTCCATCATCGTCAACCCGCAGGGCGAGATCGTCGCCATGGCCGACACCTGGGAGGACCAGCTTGTCACCTACGACATCGACCTTGACCGCTGCCGGCTCGGCCGCATCTCCATCTTTGACTTCGCCCGCCACCGCCGGCCAGAACATTACGGACGGATCACCTCGCAGGTCGGCGCGGTCGAGCCACCGATGGTCTGAGGGCGGGGTCGGCCGCAGGTGGTGGCAGCCTTGCGCTTGATCGCGGCGCGGTCAGGCGTCACTCTGCTGCAACGCAACACCAACACGCGAGACGGCATGGTTCCGCCCCCTGCCCCGGCCCGTCCCACCGGCGGTCCACCGCCTCCGCCTCTGCTCCCCGCCCTGCTGCGCGGCGCGGCCGGTGCCTGCCCGGCCTGCAGCAAGGGCCGTCTGTTCCACGGCTTCCTTCGCCCCGCTCCCAGCTGTTCCGCCTGCGGTACGGGCCTTGCGCGCATCCGCTCCGATGACGCGCCGCCCTACGTCACTTTGTTCATCGTCGGCCACATCGTCGTGCCGCTGATGTTGATGGTTGAACGCGACCTTGCGCCGCCATGGCAGCTGATGGTGGCTTTGTTCCTGCCGCTCACCGCCCTGCTGTCGCTGGGTCTCATCCGGCCGGTAAAGGGAGCGACGATCGGGCTGATGCTCCCTCTTGGCATCACGGGGGATAGCCAGGGCTGATGCGGAGCCTGACCGAGGTGCCACAGCACACGCGCATCGCGGAGATCGTGCTGGAGGCGGAGGCCCTCACCCGCCTCTCCGCCGAACTTGAGGCCGACCGCGCCACTGCGGTGGCAGACCTGCTGCACGAGAATCGCTTTGTGCCGAAAGGGGCACCCGAAGGGCCCTATTCGCTCCGTCTCGGGCTCGATCACGGGCGGCTCGTGTTCGACATCCGCCGCCTCGACGGCACACCGATCACCGCCGTTGTGCTCGCCCTTGGTCCTTTTCGCAGCCTGATCAAAGACTACCTCATGCTTGTTGGCGCGCACCACGCGGCGGTGGCGGATGGCGCCGAAGCGCGCATCCAGGCGATCGACATGGGCCGGCGCGGTCTGCACAACGAGGCAGCCGAACTCCTACAGCGCCGGCTCGAGGGCAAGATCGAGGTCGATTTCGACACCGCCCGTCGCCTGTTCACCCTGATCTGCGTGCTACACCAAAGGATCAGCCACTGATGCGGCTTGGTGGCGAATGGACGCGGAGCATTCGTCCGATAGAGGATCGATCCGCGATCGAGATTATCGACCAGACGCTGCTCCCTTGGCGTGTCTGTTGGATCCGGCTGGCCGGGCTTGAGGAAGCGGCGGAAGCGATCAGCACCATGCGGGTGCGCGGCGCGCCGCTGATCGGTGCTGTGGGCGCCTTCGGGCTCGCCCTTTCGCTGCGGGCAGACCCGTCTGACGACGCGCTGGACGAAGCCGCCGAACGCCTCATCGCCACCCGCCCAACGGCGGTCAACCTCGCTTGGGCGGTGGCGCGCGTGGTGAGGGCCGTGCGCAACCTCCCGCGCGGGGATCGTTTCGAGGCCGCCTGGGCCGAGGCTTCCGCCATCGCCGATGAGGATGCGCTTTGCTGCGAGGCCATCGGCCACCACGGGCTGCCCCTGATCGCTGGCATCAGCCAACGCAAAGGGGGGAGCCCCGTCAACATCCTCACCCACTGCAATGCGGGCTGGCTCGCTACGGTGGATTGGGGAACCGCCACCGCCCCCATCTATCGCGCGCACGATGCGGGCATTCCGGTACACGTCTGGGTGGACGAAACGCGACCACGCAACCAGGGTGCTTTGCTCACCGCCTTCGAACTCGCTGGCCACGGCGTGCCGCACACGGTGGTGGCGGACAATGCGGGCGGGCACCTGATGCGACGCGGCGAGGTCGATCTCGTCCTCGTCGGGACGGATCGCGTGGCGCGCAACGGCGATGTCGCCAACAAGATCGGCACTTATCTTAAGGCTCTGGCCGCGGCCGACAACGGTGTGCCGTTCTGGGTGGCTCTGCCTCATTCGACCATCGACTGGTCGCTTGCCTCGGGCGAGCTGATCCCGATCGAGGAACGATCCCCTGCCGAAGTGACCGAGTTGGCGGGCCTTGCCGAGGATGGCGGGGTGCGCCGCGTGCGTGTGGCCTCGCCGGGAAGCCGGGCGGCGAACCCGGCCTTCGACATAACCCCTGCCCGCCTCGTCAGCGGTCTGATCACGGAGCGCGGGCGTTGCCCAGCCTCCGAGGCGGGGCTTCTCTCGCTCTATCCCGACAAGGCCTGAGCGGCGCGGCGGCGACCGGCAAACCAGTTGGCGGCGACCACAGGGGCGACCACCGCAAGGCCGAGCAGAGTCGGCGTCGTTCCGGGCGCGATCATCAGCACCGAAGCGACAAGAAGAGGCGCGCGCGCAATCCAGCCCAGCGGCGCGAAAGCATAGCCTGTCAACGCCGCCCCCAACGCGCAGACACCGATGGCGCAAGAAAGTGTGACGAGCAGGAAGTCGCCCCAAGCGAACCCCGGCACAACCATCAGCATCGCCGGCGAATAGGCGAACACGAACGGCACCAGCGCCTTGGCGGAGCCGAGGCGGAACGCAGCGAGCCCGGTGCGGAACGGGTTTGCCCCGGCGATCCCCGCCGCGGCATAGGCCGCCACGCAAACAGGAGGCGTGAGGTCGGCCAGCAGCCCATAGTAGAAGATAAAAAGATGGGCGGCGATCGCCGGCACACCGAGCTGCGTCACCACCGGTGCAGCGATAGCGGCGAGCACGATGTAGAGCGCTGTCGTCGGTACGCCTGCGCCCATCGCGATACAAGTGAAGGCGACGAAGACGAGGGTGAAGAAGAGCGTGAGCCCCGAAAGCGAGGTGAGTTCGAACGGAACCCAGGACAGAAAGAGCAGAACGTTTGCAGCGAGGTTCTGTGCCGCTTGCGTCACCATAAAGGAGAGGCGGAACGCAGCCCCGGTTAGTGTGATCACGCCGACCACGATGCCGACGGCGGCGGCTGCGACACCCACCGCCAAGGCGTACTTCGCCCCCGTCTCCAGCGCCTGCCATAGGTCACGCAGCGTCATCCGCTGCCATGGGTTGAGCAGGCCGACGAGCACGCAAGCGACGATGCCGTTGAAAGCGGCGAGATAGGGCGTGTAGCCCTGCATGATGGTGGCGATCAGGATAACGAGCGGTATAACGGTTGGCCAGCCGCGCCAGAGCACGGGGCCAAGCCTCGGCATCTCTTCATCCGTGAGCCCACGCAGGCCCTCGCGCTTGGCTTCCAGATGAACTTGGATCAGAACGCCAAGGTAATGCATCGCTGCCGGAACAAGCGCGGCGGTGATGATGGTGGTGTAGGGCACGCCAAGGAATTCTGTCATCACGAAAGCGGCCGCACCCATGATGGGTGGGGTGATCTGTCCGCCCGCTGAGGCGGCCGCCTCCACCGCGCCCGCGAAATGCGGCCGGTAGCCGATTCGCTTCATCGCCGGAATGGTGAGGCTTCCGGTCGTCACTGTGTTGGCGATGGAGGAACCGGAGATCGAGCCGAAGAAGGCGGAGGCGACGACAGACACCTTGGCGGGCCCGCCCGGAAACCGCCCGGCGATGACAGTCGCGACATCGATGAAGAACTGGCCAAGCCCCATCTTGGTGGCGATCGTGCCGAACAGCACGAAATGGAAGACAAACGTCGCCACCACCTTCAGCGGGATGCCAAAGATGCCCTCCTGCGTCATGTAGATCTGGCTGACGAAGTTCTCGACCGTCGCACCGGGGTGGGCGAGCACGCCGGGCACGTGGTTGCCGTACAACCCGTAGCCGATGAAGACGAGCACGATCATGGGCAGCACCACGCCCATGGTGCGACGGGTGGCTTCCAGCACGACAACGATCAGTGCGATGCCCATCACCAGGTCCCAGGTGTTGGGAACGCCGATGCGGAAGGTGAGCGCCTCGAAGTTGAGCGGGAGGTAGAGCACGGCGGAGATTGAGACCGCGATGAGCAGCCAGTCGATCAGCGCCACACCGCCGAGGCGCGGGCCGAGCGGCACGCGCGGATCGAAGAACAGGAAGACCAGAGCCAGCACAGCAGCGAGGTAGGTTGCGTTGTGCCAATGCTCCGGCGGCAGGCCGAAGCCAGCGGTATAAATCTGGTAGATGGAGAGGGCGACAAGGACCAGGGAGGCGAGCGGCTTCAGCAAAGCGCCGGGATCGCGGAAGGCGAGTTCGCTGTCGTACTGCCGCTCCAGTTCGGCGACGCGGTCGGCGTCGATCCCGCGCCTCACACTGCCCTCAGCTCCCCTCTCTTCGCCGCCCTAGCCATCGCCTCGCCGAGCGCCATCATCTCGCGCGTTCCATATCGTGGCT
>CALLUO010000087.1 GCA_938010425.1 uncultured Elioraea sp. | reverse complement strand
AGTTTGCGTTGGCCTTGCTGAGGTTGCGCTCGCCCTGCACGAGGATGAGGAGGCGCGGCACTGGTTCGACAAAGCCTTCAAACTCAACCCCAACGATGCGTTTCTGCGCCACGTCGCTGGGTCGCGCGACGCATCCCGAGCCGCCGATGAGTATGTGCGCTCTCTCTTCGATTCCTATGCCGGCGGCTTCGAACAAAGCCTGATTTCGCTTGGCTACCGCGTTCCTGGGCTGATCCTGCGGGCGCTGGAGCGGCACCTGCCAGGCTTCGTGGAGGGTGGGACCGTCGGCGACGTGCTCGATCTTGGCTGCGGCACGGGCCTGATCGGAGTGGTTCTGCACGATCGCTTGCAGGGCCGGCTCAAAGGCGTCGACCTGTCGCAAGGCATGATTGACCAGGCACGGGCGAAAGGGATCTACACGGACCTCGAGATTGCCGAGCTCACGGCCTATCTCGAGAACGAGGTCGAGACGTGGCGCGTGGCCATCGCAGCCGACGTGTTTTGCTACTTCGGCGACCTTGCCTCCACCATCGCTCATGTACGCCGGGTCGTGCAGCCAGGTGGGCTGTTTATCTTCTCTGTCGAACGTCATGACGGTGCGGAACCTTGGGTGAAGCAGGCGACCGGTCGGTTCGCGCACAGCCGCGACTACATCGAGAGTCTTCTTGCCGACTGGGAAAGCCTCGAAGTCAGGGATGACGTGCTGCGGGTGGATCGCGGCGAAGTTGTCCATGGCCTTTTGGTGGTGGCGCGCCGGCCATGAATGCGATCACTGCCCTCGCGCCCCCCATTACCGATCGTAAGGCCGAGCTGACCCTGCTTCTTGAAGAGGAACGATGGGACGACGCAGCACGCCTTGCCGATGCATGGCTTGCAGAGGAGGCGAACCCGGATGCGCCTGCCGTCCTCGGCTACGCCGCTTTGGGAAAGGGCGCCCCTGCTGAAGCCGAGGCGCTGGCCGACCAGTGGCTGAATGTGTTCGTTGACGAACCGCGCCTGCTCGCCATTCGGGCTGAGGCGCGGCTTCGGCGCGGTGCCGTCGATGACGCACGACGCGATGCCGAACGGTCCGTCCTCGTCGCGCCGGATCAGGGCGCGGCCTGGGTCATTTTCGCCGAAGCGTTGGAGGCTGCCTACGACATCGCCGCAGCCGAGGAAGCCTTCCTTGCCGCCCTCTCCTGTGGCGACCACGCACCGGCTGCCTTCCGGGCGCACCGGTTCGCGCGACGCCACGGTCGCGAAGCGAAGATGCTTGCCGCTCTGCAGGCTGTTGAAGCTGAGAGGCCTCTGGAGTTGGCCGAGTCCTGGTGTCTCGGCCTGCTCCTTGTCGATGCAGGCAATGCGCAGGGTGCGGCATCGGCATTCCGCGCTGCACTGGCGGAAGCGCACGACACGCCTGTAAGCATCCTCGATGCTGCAGCAGAGGCCTTGGCTGCGGCTGAGGCCAAGGCGGAAGCCCTCGATCTCCTCGACCATGCCTGCGCGCTTCGACCCGCCAACACCGCTCTGAAGTTGAGACGAATTGGCATTCTTCGCGATCTCGACAGGGCGCGCGAGGCGTTGGCTGCGATCGATTCAGTTTTGCCGCAGCTCAGCGACGACCACCGCCCGCAGGTGTTTGCACTCAAAGCGTACTTGCATTCGCGTCAGGGTGAGCACCGCGAAGCACTGGAAGCCTTAGCGGCCTTTGACCAGAGCGGTGGCGAGAAGTCGTTTTCTGAGCTCGCTATGGTCATAAACTTGGAGGCCTATGC
The DNA here is from genome assembly GCA_938010425.1 of uncultured Elioraea sp. Lineage (GTDB taxonomy): Bacteria > Pseudomonadota > Alphaproteobacteria > Acetobacterales > Acetobacteraceae > Elioraea. Next base: position 2,227 of record CALLUO010000087.1, on the reverse strand, counting down.
CACGGATGATGCAACACGGCTTCTCCAGCGGGCGCATGCGATCCGCAACGCCGTCTCAGGGCTTCCCAGCTGCCCTTTTGTCGTTGCACGGCAGGAGCGCGAACGCCTCCGCATCGGCTTGTTGTCGAATGGTTTTGGTCGCCATCCTGTTGGCTGGCTGACCCTGCCCGCCTTTGAAGCTCTCGACAAATCCCGTTTTTCGCTCGTCTGTTTTTCGACCCATGAGCGGGCCGCAGATCCGCTCACGGCGCGGTTTCGTCTCGCTGCAGACGAGTATGTGGTGCTGGATGGCAAAAGCGAGGACGAGGCGTGCCGGGAAATCCTCTTGCGCGGCTGTGACCTTCTCATCGACCTGCAAGGCTATAGCGCGCACTCGATGATGGGTCTGATTGTGCGCAAGCCTGCTCCTGTCGTGATCAAATGGGTGGGGATGCAGGCTTATAGCTATGGGCTGCCCAGCATTGACGCGATGCTTGCGGATGAGGTGGAAGTGCCGCTTGAGCTCGAGCCATTCTATACTGAACGGGTCATACGCCTTCCAGGCTCATACATCTGCTACTTGCCGCCGGAGCCAATCCCGGACCTCACACCTCTACCCCATGACCGCAACGGTTTCATTACGTTCGGCTTCTTCAATAATTTGCAGAAGCTCAGTGACCCATGGCTCCAGGCAGCATCGCGCATTCTTCGTGCTGTTTCTTCCTCGCGCCTCGTCATCAAAACGCGGGGCTTGTCTGGAGAGGATGATCGGGCTCGCCTCCTGATGCGGATGAAAGAGTTCGGCATCGATACAACGCGCGTAACCCTGCTCGGCCAGACCCAGCATCTCGAGCATCTCCAGGCGATTGCGGAGACGGATCTTGCGCTTGATTCGTTTCCGTACAGCGGGGGCGTGACGACCCTTGAGTGCGCCTTGATGGGCGTTCCGGTCGTCGCGAAGTACGGAACGACCTTTGCATCACGGCACAGCTTAACCCATCTGACACGGCTCGGCTTGCAAGAGCTTTGTACCGACAACATCGACACCTACGTTGCGAAGGCCGTCTCTCTCGCAGGTGACGTCACGAAATTGCGTGCGCTGCGTCGGGACTTGCGCCATCGCCTCCTTCTTGAGAGTGGGCTTTGCGATGCAGAAACGTTCGCGCGTGGGCTCGGAACGGCGCTGGAGACGCTGATTGCTGAGAGACAGGATAGCCGCCCGCGCCTTACAGTCGTGAAGCCCGATGAAATCGTAACCAAATGCCCGCCTTCCCTCTTGCATCTCACCCGCAAGACAACGCGGCAACTGCGCGAGGAGGACAAACCGTCTTTTGAGTCGCCTTTCACGATCGCCGACGACGCTGCGGTTACCCTGATTTCGCTGTTGGCAGGGGCACAGCCACAGCGCGTTCTCGAGCTTGGCTCCGGTCTGTCAACGCGATTGCTGGCACACTTGGCGGACCGCCTTGGCCTCAAACTCCTCGTGACGGTGGACGATCATGCAGGGTGGCAACAGCGCGTGCTGAGAAACAGCGAGACCGTCGCCCGCATTGTACCCTTCATCGCACCACTGGTGCTGGAGCAGTGGTGCGACCGGCGAGGGTATTTCTATCAGCACCTGGAAGAGAGATGCAGTCCATACGGGCCGTTTGACGCCATCTTCATCGACGGGCCGAGGTCGTCTGTTGGGGGGCCCGGCATGTATAACCGCGCCATGGCGGGCGGCGTGATCGCGCGCCTTCTCCGGCCAGGCGGCCTGGTTATCCTTGACGACGCTTGGCGGCGGGCTGAGATGGAGACGATGGCGTTGTGGTCGGCAGAAGGACTGGTCGAGACTTGGACGCTAATTGACACGTCTCGTGGTCTTGCCTCTGCACGTCGAAAGGGGGTGCCTGTGCCGTGACAGATCGAGGCAAACACAGCGTGGCTCCCCTCTGCGCAGTCCACATGACGTTTTCGGCCTGACAAAGTTTTCCGCGGCCATGCGGGCTAACCCAGCTTTGAACGGGGCAGAGGCGGCGTGATGGTCGCTCGACTTCTCCCCATCTCGGCTCGAATGCGGCGCCTTCAGTCTAAAGTTGCCTTATGAAACCGGACAGACGGTTTTGGTTCTGACTGCGCAACGGTGAGCTCACGCAGCGAGGGCATAGGCAAGCCGCTGTGAGGGCGGATGGGGGTGGAGATCCATTCAGCGAGGCGCTACAGCACGGAGAGGGCGTCTGGCCTAGAGTTCAGGCAGACGCCGTCG
>CALLUO010000086.1 GCA_938010425.1 uncultured Elioraea sp. | reverse complement strand
CTCTCGGGCGGCGAACGGCGGCGGGTGGAGATCGCGCGGGCTCTCGCCACTCACCCATCCTTCATCCTTCTCGACGAACCTTTGGCGGGTATCGACCCGATCGCGGTCGGCGAAATCCGCGACCTGGTCGCCCATCTCAAGGACCGTGAGATTGGCGTGTTGATCACAGACCACAACGTGCGCGAAACGCTCGAGATCATCGACCGCGCCTACATCTTGCACGATGGCAGCGTGCTGATGGAGGGCGCTCCGCACGAAATTGTCGCCCACGGCGGCGTGCGCCGGGTCTATCTCGGCGACCGGTTCCGGCTCTGACCCTAGGCGAGGAGGACGAGGACGATGGCGCTCGCGCCCAGGCTCGATCTTCGCCTTGGCCAGACGCTGGTGATGACGCCGCAACTGCGGCAAGCAATTCAACTCCTCCAATACTCCAATCTTGAGGTGCAGGCATGGGTCGAGCAGGAGCTCGAGCGCAATCCTCTCCTTGAGCGCGACGAAAGCCCCCGGCTTGAGGGTGGCGAGCCCCCCCTCACACCCCCTGAGCCCGAGCCACTGCCCCCGCTTGGCGAACCCGAGCGCGAGGCGCTGGGTGCTGGCGACGGCCCTCCGCTCGATGCCGATTTTGGCAATGTCTACGACGCCGGCACGGTGTCCGACGGCTACGCGCCGGCGTTCGGCGTCGCTGGCCGCGGAGGTAGGAGCGACTTCGAGGAGGATGAACGCGACCTCGGCGACCTCGCCCCCCAACGCCGCTCACTGCGTGAACACCTCGCCGAACAGCTCCGCCTCACCTTCGACGACGCGACCGACCGTCTCATTGGCGCCTGCCTGATCGCCGGCCTCGACGGTGCGGGGCGTCTGGTGATGGATCTCGAGGCGCTGGCCGCGCGGCTTGGCTGCCCGCGCGAGCGCATCGAGGCTGTGCTTGCGCGCATGCAGCGGTTCGACCCGCCGGGCCTGTTCGCCCGCAATTTGCGTGAGTGCCTTGAAATCCAGCTTCGCGAGCAGAACCGCTACGACCCAGCGATGGCCGCTTTGCTCGACAACCTCGACCTGCTGGCCAAACGCGACCTTAGGCGCCTGCGCGAGGTGTGCGGCGTTGATGCCGAGGATCTCGCCGAGATGATCGCCGAGCTCAAGCGGCTCGACCCCAAGCCCGGTGCGGGCTTCGACCCCGATCCCGTCGCCACCGTCGTGCCCGACGTGCTAATGCGCCCCTCAGACGATGGCGGCTGGGTGGTCGAGCTTAACCCCGAGACGCTGCCGCGCGTGATTGCCAACGGGGCCTATCACGCCAAAGTGCTGGGGGCAGCGCGCAGCAAGGAGGAGCGTGCCTTTATCGCCGAGCATTGGGCGAACGCGACCTGGCTGGTGAAAAGCCTTGCTCAGAGAGCGAGCACCATCCTCAAAGTCGCGGCCGAAATCGTGCGCTGCCAAGACGCTTTCTTTCGCCACGGCATTACCCACTTGCGCCCACTCACCCTGCGCGACATCGCACAGGCGGTGGGGCTGCATGAATCGACGATCAGCCGGGTGACGGCGAACAAGTCCATCGCCACGCCGCGCGGCGTGCTGGAAATGAAGTTTTTCTTCTCCAACGCCGTCGGCGGCGCAAGCGGCGAGGCGCACTCGGCCGAGGCGGTGAAGGCGCGGATCAAGGCGCTGATCGCCGCCGAGGACCCTGACAGCGTGCTCTCGGACGATGCGATCGTCGCTGTCCTGCGCCGGGAGGGAGTGGACATCGCGCGGCGCACGGTGGCGAAATATCGCGAGGGGTTGGGCATCCCCTCCTCCGTGCAGCGGCGGCGGGAGAAGGCCGTCCCGGCTTAAGCCCACCCTGTGGCCCGCCCTCACCGTCTTCTCGGCGGGTTGACCAGAAGGAAGGACGAACGCACGCCATGCATATCACCGTCTCGGGCAAGCAGGTGGACGTGGGCGAGGCCCTCTCGACCTACGTGTCCGACCAGCTCAACGCCATCGCGGCGAAGTATTTCGACCACGCCCTCGAGGCCCACGTCGTGTTTTCGCGCGCCCGCAGCTTTTTCATGTGCGACATCACCATGCATGCCGGGCGCAACATCATCCTGCGCGGCGAGGGTGAGGCGCAGGACGCTCACGCCGCGTTCGACGCTGCGGCCGAACACCTCGCCAAACGGCTGCGCCGCTACCGCCGCAAGGTGAACGACCATGCGCGCGACCTCGCTCTCCGCGAACGGCCAGAAAAAGCGCGCCAGTTTGTCCTCTCGCCCGAACCAGTGTCAGAACTGGTCGGCGCCGATGACGTGGAGACGCTTGACCTGAACGGCGACCACGCGACCGTCGTCGCCGAACTTCCGACCGAGATCGAGACCCTGACCGTAGGCGAGGCCGTGATGCGGCTCGACCTCGCGCATGCCCCGGTGCTGATGTTCCGCGACCGCAAAACCGGCTGCCTCTCCGTCGTCTATCGCCGCGACGACGGGAACATCGGCTGGATCGACGCCTCCACCGCCAAGGGCTGAGGGGTCGGCAGACGCTGACGACGAAGAGCTGGCGGCAGGGAGGCAAAGGCTGCGCCTTCTTTGCTACTTCGCCCGCCCCAGCCCCCTCGCCACGGTGTGCGCGCGGCCCTGGCTGAGGGGGCGCGGGTGAGGAATACCCCCTCTCCCCCTCTCCCCCTCTCCTCGCCGTGGAGATGAGGTGCCATGAGCGCGCGCTGCGGACCGGCCGCACGCGCGAGGCAGGCAGCCCCGCGGTGCAGGCGAACCATGCATGTGCGCCGGGTTGCGCGGCGCGCGATTTGCGGCCAAAGCTCCGCGCTTGCCCATCACTCCCGGAGACAAAGCCGCATGAACGACATTGCGTTCGCCTCGGCGACGAAGCTCGCCGCCATGATTCGCCAGAAGAAAATCGGCTCGCTAGAGTTGCTTGAGCTGTACCTAAAACGGATTGAGGCCTTCAACCCAGGGCTGAATGCGATCGTCGTCCTCGATGTCGAGCGTGCGCGCAAAGACGCCGCGCTTTTGGACCGGCGCCTCGCCCGCGGCGACATCGCTGGACCTCTGCATGGCGTACCGATGACGGTGAAGGAGTCCTTCGATGTCGAGGGGCTCCCCACCACGTGGGGTGACCCGGCGAACAGAGGCAACATCGCGAAGGAAGATGCGCTTGCGGTCGCGCGCCTGCGCGCTGCGGGAGCGGTGGTGTTCGGCAAAACCAACGTGCCGCTGATGTTGGCCGATTGGCAGACCTACAATGCCATCTATGGGCAGACGAACAACCCCTGGCAGCATGCGCGCTCTCCGGGCGGCTCATCTGGTGGGTCAGCGGCAGCGCTGGCGGCGGGGCTGACGGGGCTTGAACTCGGCTCTGACATCGGCGCCTCGATCCGCAATCCAGCACACTATTGCGGCGTGTATGGGCACAAGCCGAGCTGGGGCGTGTGCTCACCGCGCGGCCACGGCCTTGGCACGCTCGGCGAGACCGACATGTCGGTCATTGGCCCGCTGGCTCGCGGGGGCGCGGACCTGATGACCGCGCTCGATGTGATCGCAGGCCCGGACGAGATCAACTCTGTCGCCTGGAAGGTGAACCTGCCCAAGCCACGCCTACCCGGCATCAAGGGGCTCAAGATCGCGATCATGGCAGACTGTTCCGTCGCGCCGGTTGATGAGGAGTATGCGAAGAAGGTCGAGGCGCTCGCCCGCACGTTCAAAAAAGAGGGGGCGAAGGTCGACCTCACCGCCCGCCCCGAGGTCGACTGGGCGGAGCTTTGGCGCACCTACATCTTGCTTCTGCGTGCGGCGACCTCGCTGCGGCTAACCGACGAGCAAGCCGCGTTTTGGGCCGAAGAGGCGCGCAAATTCGGCGAAGCAAGCGACGATTATGTCGCGCTGATGGCGCGCGGGTATACCTTACCGCATCGGCTCTGGCTTCGGCTGAACGAGACTCGGCTGAAAATTCGCCGCGCCTTCGCTGCCTTTTTCCGCGACTGGGACGCTTTGATCTGCCCTGTTGCTGCGACCGCTGCCGTGCCGCACGACCAGGCAGGCGAACGCCACGAACGAACCATCCTGGTGAACGGCCAGCCGCAGCCTGTGACGACGCAGCTGTTCTGGGCCGGCCTCGCCACGCTGGCCTACCTGCCAGCGACGGTTGCCCCGATCGGCGCCGTCAAGGGGGGGTTGCCGATTGGCGTGCAACTCATCACTGGCCCCTACCAGGACCGCCAGGCCATCCACCTTGCCACGCTGATGGAGAAGGCGGTGCGCGGCTTCCGCCCGCCACCGTCCTATGAGGGCGACGCCCCGCCGGCGCCGGCTGAGGTGGGGAAGGAGGCGAAGGAAGAGGCCAAGGAGGAGGCCAAAGAGGCAGCCTAAGGTCGAACAGGCCGCACGCGCGAGTGTGGGGGGGGTGGGGCATGACGCGCCCCGCCCCTCACCTCTTCCCGTTGCGATTGGACAGCACTGCGAGGCTGGCTTGATCTAGCACAACGCGGCAGACCGAGCTTCGGCGATACCTTCGGTGCGAATGCGAGCCACTCGCAACCGAGTGCGCGGCATTCGCCGAATACCACAAGGGTCGCACACGCCATGCTCGTCTGCCTTTGCAACGCGCTCTCCGACCGTGCCATCCGCAGCGCCGTCGAAAACGGCGCCACTTGCTGCAGAGAGGTTTGGCAACGCTGCAACTGCCGCCCGGACTGCGGACACTGCGGTGCCGCGATCAAGGAGATTCTCGCAGCCCACGGCAACTGCCAGCCAGCGCGGGCTGGGCAAGCGTGTCCTGACCAACGCCCGGCGTGAACAAGGGCGGCGTTCTGATAGCGAAACAGTTCGGCCGCGGTGCTGCCGTCGGCGCCCCACCGAGGACGCGCCAATGCTTGACCGTGAGCCAAAGAGCTGCGACCACGGCGCCTGGTGCGCAGACAACTTCGCGCGCAACACCTTGTCAGCTTGAACGCTGCGACCATGTCGCAGGGGGCGTAGACACTTTCGGCCGCTCAGGCGGATCAGGTTAGATCTCGTGTCGTCTTCACATGAACAGGGTGTACCATGAAAGGTGATCCGAAGGTTATCGAATATCTCAACACAGTCCTCACGAACGAGTTGACGGCAATCAACCAATATTTTTTGCACGCCCGCATGCTGGATAATTGGGGTGTGACGAAACTGGGTGCATATGAATACAAGGAAAGCATTGAAGAAATGCGCCATGCTGATGATCTGATCAAGCGTATCCTTTTCCTTGAAGGAGTTCCAAATGTTCAGAGGTTGAACAAAATTTTAGTCGGTGAAAGCGTAGAAGAAATTCTTCGCTGCGACATGAAGCTCGAGGAAAAGGCCGTCGCCGATCTGCGCGAGGCCATTCCTTACTGCGAAAGCGTGCGCGACTTCGTCTCTCGTGACCTTTTTTCCGCGATCTTGCGCGACGAGGAACACCATATCGACTTCGTCGAAACCCAGTTCGACCTGATCGCGCGTGTCGGTATCCAAAACTATATCCAGCTTAACTCTGGCCATGCCGGAGCGGACGAAGCCGGCAAAGACGATTGATCAGCGGCATGCGGCCTCACTCGCCCTCCCGGCCGAAGCGGACGGTGGCGGTGAGGCCTTGGCCATCCGGCCCGGCAACGAGGTCAAGCCTCCCGCCATGCAGCTGCGCCACGGCGTCAACGAGAGCAAGCCCGAGCCCAAAACCGGGTGTGGATCGGGATGGCTCGCCGCGAAAGAAGCGCTCCACTGCCCGCGCGCGTACAGGCTCAGGCATGCCCGGGCCCGTATCCGTCACCGACACCTCGGCCCACCCGCCTGAGCCTGCCACCCTGACCCGAACCAAGCCTCCCTCGGGGGTGAACTTGATCGCATTGTCGATCAGGTTCGCCACAGCCTGCGCAGCGAGGTTACGATCGCCCAGGATGTTGAGCACGGACGGGCCCTCGGTCTCGAGCCGGATCCCCTTCGCTTCTGCGACCGGCTCGTAGAGCGCGGCGACATCCTCCACCGCCTGGGCAAGGTTGAACGTCGCAAAGGCGGACCGCCTGGCCCCGGATTCGATTTCGGCGATCCGCAACAGCGCCTCAAACAGCGCGATCACCCGATCAAGCTCCTCAATCCCGCGCTCGATCCCGGCTTTCAGCGCCCCAGCGTCGCTTGCCTCCCGTAGCACCTCCTCAAGTCCTGCCCGCGTGCGCGCGATTGGCGTGCGCAAATCATGCGCAATCGCGTTCGACACCTGTCGCATGCCCTCCATGAGGCCAGCCAAGCGATCGAGCATAGCGTTGAAGCTGCCCGCCAAGCGGTCGAATTCATCGTCGTTGCCGGAAAGGGGCGCACGCCGCGCGAGATCACCGTGACCGATCGCGGCCGCAGTGGCGAGCAGCGGCGCCGTGCGACGCGCCAGCACTTGCGCCACCAGAAGCCCACCCGAAGCGGCGAGCACGACGGCCAGGGCGAGACCGTAAAACACGGACTCCGCAACCAAGGCCTGCAGCTGGCGCCGCGCCCCAACGTCGCGTCCAACAAGAACGCGCGACCCGTCAGGGAAGGTGAGCGCCTGCAGGCGAGCCGTCGTTTCGCCTGCTTCGCGCGCAAGCCGCCCCTCTGCACCCTCGGACCCCGGAGCGAGAAAGGCAGGCCAAGCATCAAGATTGCCCGCCAGCTTCACCCCGCGCGCGTCGATCAGCAAGTAAATCGCTTCGGTGTCGGTGTCCTCGGCAAGCCGCGCCTCGATCGCCGCTGCCACGGCGGCAGAGCCGCCCGCTCGGTGATCCGCAGCGAAAGCCGCCAAGTCGCCACGCAGCCCTCGCTCCACCTGGCGGTCGAGATAGCCGCCCGTGTTCCACCACAGGAAGGCGACGAGCGCGCCGGAAGAAAGCGCCATTAACGCGGCGTGGAGCGCAGCGATGCGAAAGCCTATGGAGCGCACCGAGCGCCAACCAGACTCGTTCGCCTCAGCCCCCTCCATGCCGGGGCTCACGGGTCCGCCCGCACCATGTAACCGGCGTTGCGGACGGTGTGGATCAATGGATAGGCGAAGCCTTTATCCACCTTTTGGCGCAGGCGCGAGACGTGCACGTCGATCACGTTCGTCTGCGGGTCGAAATGATAATCCCACACCGCCTCGAGCAGCATGGTGCGTGTGACCACCTGGCCAGCGTGACGAAGCAGAACCTCGAGCAAGCGGAACTCACGCGGCTTGAGCTCGATCACCTGGCCCGCCCGGCGTACCGTGCGCGCAAGCAAGTCCATCTCAAGGTCTCCGGCCACGAGCCGGGTCAGCGGCGCCTCTCCGCGCGGGCGGCGCCCGAGCGCCTCGATGCGCGCGAGCAGTTCAACGAACGCAAAGGGTTTGGTCAGGTAGTCGTCGCCCCCCGCTTTCAGCCCGCGCACGCGCTCATCCACTTGTGCCAGCGCTGATAAGAACAGCACTGGCACGCGCGAGCCAGTCGCACGGAGCGTTTCCACCAGCCGTACACCATCCATGCCAGCGGGCAGCATGCGGTCGAGCACGATCACGTCGTAGGACTCGCTCGCGGCAAGGAACAGACCATCTCGACCATTGTCCGCCCAATCGACAACGTGGCCAGACTCGCGCAGACCCTTGGCGACGAAGCGGGCCACCTCGGGATCGTCTTCGACGAGCAGGATGCGCATCTGATGCGGCCCTTGCGAGCGACCCGCCATCATACCGCGCATGGTCCGGCAGCCGAAGGCTCGCCCGTCGATTCCCGTCTCACAGGAAGGGTTTTTCCGCTAGCCTGCCAGCTCACGAAAAGAGGAAGGAGGGCGTCCTCATGAAGCAGGAGAGCGGGAACGAAACCGGTCCCGTCCTGCCGGAGGCTTGGATCACGATGGGGCTGCACATGGTGGAAAGCCGCATCAAGCTCTTGGGCCACCTCGCCCGCTGCGCCTTACCCGTACGCGCGGGCAACGTGTTCACTCGCTGGATGGCAGAGCGGGTGGAGGAGTTCGGCGCCGACCAGGCCCGCCTGATGGAGGCTTGATTTCGTTCCCTGGCGCAGGCGAGTGCACAGCTGACGACCGAGGCCAGTGCCGCGGTTGCCGACAGCGCCCTCGCCGCCGGGGAGAGCGCCGAACCGAAGCGCAGGTCCTGGCTCGCCGGCTGACCTGATCGCGCCTCATCGCCGAGGTGGATTGCCAACCGGGCGGGTTCCGGAGGCGAAGGAATGGCCCTAGCGTGGCGGCTCCTGTCGAGGCCGCCCGGTGCACCTCTCGCTTGCTCTCACCGCCACTTTGGCGATGCTGGTTCAGCAGACCTTCGCCACCTACTCGCGCGGCGTGGTTCCGGTGCTCGCCCCCGCCATCGGGGCCGATCTTGGCATCGACCCGTCGCATGCCGGAACTTACGCAGCGCTCGCTTCGGCCGCCGCCATGGCCGGCACGGTGGCGATCGCCGCCCCGCTCAGGCGCTGGGGCGGGTTCCGCGTGGCCCAGGTCGCGCTGGCGCTTGCCGGGGCTGGGCTTGCCATGGGCGCGCCGGACGGGGCGGGCCTGGTCGCGTTCGGCGCGCTTCTGGTCGGCGTCGGCTCCGTCATCTCCACCCCAGCGTCTTCGCACGTCTTGGCGCGCGTTGTGCCGACCGCCCAGCAGCCCCTCTACTTTTCCATCAAGCAGACGGGCGTTCCCTTGGGCGCTGCGCTTACGGGCCTGCTTGCGCCGGGCTTCGCCGAAGCCGCCGGTTGGCGCGGCGCGCTCCTGCTTTCGGGCCTGCTCTGCGGCCTGCTCGCTGTGGCTCTCCAGCCCTGGCGGACACGTTGCGACACAGACCGCGACCCCTCCGCACCCCTGCGCATCGCCGCCTTCGGCGAGACACTGCGCATGGTCTGGTCTCCCGCCCTTACCCCCATCACCGCGATGGCAGTGGTGTATGTGGGTCTGCAGATCGTGCACATGACCTTCGCCGTCGTCTACCTTGTCGAGGTGCAGGGCCGCAGCCTCTCCGCCGCGGGCGCCTTGTTCAGCCTGGCCACGCTGATTGCGATCCCGGGCCGCATCTTCTGGGGCTGGCTTGGCGGGCGCATTGTGCCGACGCGAGCCGTGCTCGCGGGCATCGGCGTCGGCACCGCGGCCGCCTTCGGCGCTCTCGCCGCCCTGCCGAGCGGGGCGGGCGAGGGGATGATTCTCGCCGCTTTGCTCCTTGGTTCGGCGACCGTGATGGCCTTTCACGGGCTGATGCTTGCAGAGGTTGCGCGTCTTGCACCGCCCGGAAGGGCGGGGCCTGCCACGGGCGGCGTTCTCTTTTACGTGCAGATTGGCCAGATCGCGCTTCCCGCACTGTTCGGCCTTGCCGCCTCCACCATCGGCTATCGGGCGGCCTGGGCAGTGTTCGCCGCCCCCGCCTTGGTCATGGCCGTCTGGTTGGCCTCGCGGCGGGGCTGAGCGGAACAGAGGGGTCCTCAGGCCAGGCGTGCTTGGGGTAGCGACCGCGCATCGCCTTTCTCACCTCCGCCCAGCCGCCACGCCAGAAGGCGGCGAGATCCCCTGTCACCGCGATTGGCCGTCCGGCCGGCGAGAGGAGCTCGACCTGCAGCGGGATCCGTCCACCGACGAGCCGCGGCAGCGTGCTGAGCCCGAACAGGGCCTGAGCGCGGGCGGAAAGGGTGGGCGGGCTGCGCGTGTAGTCAATCACCCCCCTACCCCCGCTCGGCAGGGCGAGGTGGGTGGGAAGGGCGCGGTCCAGTTCGGACACCCGATCCGACCCAAGGACAGAACGCAGAACAGAGACGAGGTCGAGAGACGAAAGCTCTTCCAGCCGTGTCAGGCCAGCCAGGAAGGGGGCGAGCCAGTCATCCAGGCTTGCGAGTAGAGCCTGGTCGGAAAGGTCTGGCCAGGCGGGATCGAGCCTATGCATGAGGTTGGCGCGCGCCTGCAGGTTGCGCGCAGCATCCGTCCAGGGCAGGGCAGAAAGGCCACGCGCTCGCACCCCCGCGCAGAGCCCGCGCGCGACCAGCGCTGGCTCAGGGCGAGCGATGGGGCTCTCTTCGAGGACAAGCGCGCCAAGGAGGCGCCGCCGCCGTGCCCGCACTGCCCCCGCCGCTTCGTCCCAGAACACGCCCTCCTCGGTCACGATGTCGGCGCCGAACAGGTGCTCGATCTCCTCGCGCGTGAGCGGGGCGGCGAGCCGGATCCGCGCCTCGCGCCCCGAGAGATCGAGGGAGGCCACGGCGAGGAAAGCCTCGTCAGCGAGAGCATCGGTGGGCGGAAGCCGCGCCCCGCGGCCTGAGGCAAGCAGGAAGGCGCCGCGCTCGCCACGCGCCATCGCCACCCAGTCGGGGAAGGCGCGGGCAAGAAGGGCCCCTGCCCGTTCGGCGCGGACCGGACCGCCGCCCTCGCGCAGGCCCAAGCGGCGCCGGTGCAGGGCGGCAGCGCGTGCGGCCGGGCCGGAAAGACGCCCAAGACGAAGCCGGATGTCGGCGGGCGGCACCTCACCCGGCTCAACCCGTAGCGTATCGCGCTCCTCGATCAGGGCAGCGAGATCGCACGCAAGCCCCGCCTCCTCGCCATCCGCCTCGACCAACATGGCGGCAAGCCGCGGGTGCGTTCCAAGCCGCGCCATCCGACGCCCTTTGAGGGTAATCGCGCCCCGTGCGTCGACTGCGCCAAGGCGACGGAGAAGGTCGCGGGCAGCAGCCCATGCCCCCTCAGGAGGCGGGTCGAGGAAGGACAGCGCCCAGGGCTCCGCCCCCCAGGCGGCGAGGTCGAGGGCGAGGGGAGCGAGATCGGCTTCTAGGATCTCGGGCCGATCGCGCGCTGCGAGGCCGCGGTGCAACGCGTCGGTCCACAGGCGGAAACACACGCCGGGGCCAAGACGGCCCGCCCGCCCAGCCCTTTGTTCGGCCGAGGCCCTTGAGATCCGCACCGTGGCCAGACGCGTCAGGCTCGTGCCCGGGTCGAAGCGTGGCGCACGGCGGAAGCCCCCGTCCACCACTGCGCGCACGCCCTCGACGGTCAGCGAGGTCTCGGCGATGGAGGTGGCGAGGATGACCTTCCGCCGCCCTGCCGCATCGGGCCGGAGGGCAAGGTCCTGCGCCTGGGGGGAAAGATCACCGTGCAGGGGGCGGACAACGGCGCCGAGCCCCCGATCCTCCGCGAGCATGGCCTCGACACGGCGGATCTCCGCCATACCGGGGAGGAAGACGAGCACATCGCCCGCAACGGAGGCGAGCGCGCGACGGATGGCGGCGACAGCCGCTTCCGGCAGCTCACGCGCATCGGCGAGGTCGCGCACGGCCCAGACGATCTCCACCGGAAACGTCCGCCCCGCGCTCTCGACCACCGGGGCGTCAAGAAGGCGAGCGAAGGCCGCCGCATCCAACGTAGCGGACATCGCCACCAGCCGAAGGTCGGGACGAAGGGTAGCCTGCACCTCTCGGGCAAGGGCGAGCGCAAGGTCGGTCTCCAGCGACCGTTCATGCACCTCGTCGAACAGGACGGCACCGACCCCCTCGAGGCTGGGATCGTTCTGCAGCCGGCGCACCAAAAGGCCTTCGGTGACAACCTCGATCTCGGTCGCGTCGGACACCACACGCTCGAGACGTGTGGCAAGGCCGACCCTGCGGCCGAGCGGTTCGCCGAGCAAGTCGGCAAGGCGTCTCGCGGCAGCGCGGGCGGCCAGGCGGCGCGGTTCGAGCAGAAGGATCTTTCGTCCGGCCCGCCAGGGTGCCGCGAGCAGAGCGAGGGGGACCAGCGTGGTCTTGCCCGCGCCGGGTGGGGCGACGAGCACGGCGTTGCCGCGCGCCAGCGCCTCATCCAGCGCCTTCAGCGCGTGGCGAACAGGAAGGTCTTGTGGAGCGTGGGGAAACGCAAGCGGGCTCACGGTGGAGCGGGTAGCGGGAATCGAACCCGCGCATCCAGCTTGGGAAGCTGGCAGGCTACCATTACATCATACCCGCCCACCCAACGTTTTTTGTATAGGTGGCAGAGCCTAGCCGGGCAAGACCCGGGCAGGGGCGCTTGATTTCCGGCTCGCCCGGCCGCAAGCCTCCTCGCCGCCATGGCAGACGACGCCCCTGCACGCGCCCCGCGCCGCGATCGGCCCGCCACGCTTGCCGTGCGCGGCGGACTCGCGCGCAGCCGGTGGATGGAGACTGCCGAGGCTCTCTTCCTCACCTCAGGCTTCGTATATGGGTCGGCGAAGGAAGCCGAAGCCACCTTCCTCGGCGAGGTTTCGCGCTTTCAATACAGTCGCTTTGGCAACCCCACCGTCGCCATGTTCGAAGCCCGCCTCGCCGCGCTCGAAGGCGCTGAGGCCTGCCGGGCGACGGCCACCGGCATGGCGGCCGTCGCCTCCGCCCTGCTTGCCCACCTGAAGGCAGGAGACCGCGTGGTCGCTTCGCGCGCCCTGTTCGGCTCCTGCCACTGGATCATCTCGACCCTGTTGCCGAAGTTCGGCATCGAAACGGTGTTCGTCGACGGCACAAAGGAGACCGAGTGGCGCGAGGCGCTGGCGCGGCCCGCGCAGGCCGTGTTCCTGGAAACCCCCTCCAACCCCTGCTTGGAGGTGATCGATCTCCGCCTCGTCTCCGACCTCGCGCACCGGGCAGGGGCTCTCGTCATGGTGGACAATGTGTTTGCCACCCCGCTCCTGCAGCGCCCTCTGGAGTTGGGAGCGGACGTGGTGATCTATTCGGCGACGAAACACATCGACGGGCAGGGCCGCTGCCTCGGCGGTGCAGTGCTTGGCCCCCGCGTTTGGATTGAGGAGACGCTGCAGCCTTTCCTGCGCAACACTGGCCCAGCCCTCTCTCCCTTCAATGCCTGGGTATTGCTCAAGGGCCTCGAAACCCTCCCCGTCCGCTTGCGCGCCATGCAGGCTTCGGCAGCTGCGATCGCCGATTACCTCGCAACCCGGGCGGAGGTCGCGCGGGTACTTTATCCCGCACGCGCCGACCACCCGCAGCATGCGCTCGCCATGCGCCAAATGGGAGGGGGCGGAACTATGGTGAGTTTCGATCTCGCCGGCGGCAAGCAGGCCGCCTACCGCTTCCTCGATTCTTTGCGCCTGATCGACATCAGCAACAATCTCGGCGATGCGAAAAGCCTGGCGACGCATCCGGCGACGACGACGCATCAGAGGATCGGGGCCATGGAGCGCGCGCGCCTCGGCATTGGCGATGGTCTGGTGCGCCTCTCTATCGGGCTTGAGGACGTGCACGACCTGATCGAGGACATCGCCCAGGCGCTCGACGCCGCGCGGGCCGCGGCAGCGGCGGAGTGAGACCATGACCAGCCCAACCTACACCGAGGTGACGCGGGGCATTCGCGTCACCGTCCGCCCAGACTACTTGTCCGACCAGTCGGAACCCGCCGAGCGTCGCTGGGTTTGGGCCTATCACGTAACAATCGCCAACGAAGGGGTGGAGACGGTGCAGCTGATGCGCCGCACCTGGATCATTACGGACTCGCAGGGGCGCACCCAACGCGTGCACGGGCCCGGCGTGGTGGGCGAACAGCCCATTCTCGCCCCTGGCGAGGCGTTTTGCTATACCTCCGGCACGCCGCTGTCCACCCCGTCTGGCTTTATGCGCGGCTTTTACCACATGGTGGTGTGTGAGACCGGGGAGGCCTTCGACGTCGTGATCCCTCCCTTCGCGCTGGATGTGACGGAGCGCCCGACACGCCTCAACTAAAGCCTCTGCTCAAGGCAGGCGGGAGAGAACGCGCACAACGTGTCGAATGGTCGGCGAAAGGAAACGCTGGGCGAAGAAATTCCCCGCCGCCCGCTTCACGCCCTCCGCATATGTCGGATAGGGCAGCACGAGATCGGCGAGCGTGGTGACCGACACGCCTTTGCGAATGGCGAGCGCAAGCAGGCCGATGATCTCGCCCGCGTGCGGAGCAAGCACGGCAGCACCCAGCACGCGCCCGCGCCGGCTAGCGATGATTTTGACGAGCCCATGCCGCACCCTCTCGGTCGCAGCACGATCGGTCTCGGGGATCGGCCAGCGCAGGATAGCGAGATTGGCAAGCCCTCGCGCTCGTGCTTCGGGTTCGGTGAGGCCTAAGGAGGCGAGTTCGGGGTCTGTATAGAGGCAGCGCGGAATCGTTTCAGGAGCGGTTTTCGCAGGCAGACGGAACAGCGCGCGCCGCAGGATCACCCCCGCATGGTGAGAGGCGGTATGGGTGAAGCGCTGCGGCCCGACCCCCTCGATGTCGGCGATGTCGCCGGCGGCGAAGACGCGGCGGTTGGAGAGGCTGCGCAAGCTTCGATCGACGCGGATGCCCTGTGGCGTTGCTTCGATGCCTGCACGATCGAGAGAGAGCCCCTCGAGGTTTGGCGTCCGCCCGGTAGCGAGCAGGAGGTGGCTTCCGACAATGCGCTCTTCCCTCCCCTCGCCCGCGTCAAGCAGGATGGCGAGGCCGACCGGATCAGGCGCCACGCGCAACACCCGCACGCCCTCGCGCACCACAACACCATCCCGTTGGAGAGCGACCAGCAGCCCCGCTACCAATTCGCTATCCTCGCGCGCGAGAGCCCGCCCCGCCTCCAGCACTGTGACGCGGCAGCCAAGCCGGGCGAAGGCCTGCGCTATCTCAAGCCCCATCGCGCCTGCGCCGAGCACAAGCAAATGCGCCGGCAGACGCTCGAGCGACCAAAGGTTCTCGTTGGTTAGGAACGCCACCCCCTCGAGACCGGGGATCGGAGGAATCGCAGGGCGCGTACCTGTGGCGATGACGATACGACGCGCCGCGATCCTTTCATCTCCGACGGTCACGCGATCATGCGCCGCAAAGCGCGCTTCGCCCAAGATGACGCGCGCGCCAAGCCCCCGGTATCGATGCGCAGAGTCGTTCGGCGCGATGTCGGCGATGGCGCGACGCACGTCGGCCATGACGGCAGCGACATCGATCGCGCCTGCCGTACGCAGACCGTATCGTTCCGCTTCTCGTGCAAGTGCGATCCGTTTCGCGGCAGCAAGAAGCGCCTTCGACGGAACGCAGCCCGCGTTCAGGCACTCCCCCCCAAGGGCCGCGCGCTCGATCAGCACCACGCGTGCGCCGAGCTGTGCGGCTCCGGCCGCGACCGAAAGCCCCGCCGCGCCGGCGCCAATGACGACAAGATCCGCCTCAACCATCGCGCACCGCGCGGCTGGCGGCAAAGAGCCGCCAGAGGACGGGCGCCAGGGCGAGCACGGCAAGCCCGGCAAGCGGCAGCAGCACGGCAGGCGAGAGGGCGAGGTCGAGATCAGGCCTTCCCCCGCTGGCGAGCACCTTGCCCGCTGCTGCCCCGAACCCCGCATAGACGAAGGCGACGGGCACAATGCCCACCAAGGTGGCGAAGGCATAGGGAGTGAGCCGCATGCCGACGAGCGCGGGCGCCATGTTGACGAGCCAGAAGGGAAAGAGCGGGACGAGCCGGAGAAATAGGAGGTAGTAAACGCCGTCGCGCTCAAGCCCCGGGCGAATGCGCGCAAGCAGGCGCGAGGCGCGGCGCGCAACAAGCGGAGCGAAGGCCGTGCGCACGGCGAGGAAAATCACGATCGCGCCGATTGAGGCGCCCACCACCGAAAGTGCCGTGCCCCACCAGAGGCCGAAGAGCAGCCCACCCGCCACGGTGAAAAAGGCGCCGACGGGAAACGAGGCCGCGACCACCGCTGCATAGGCGACGACGAACGCAGCCGCCGCCTGGACGGGCGCATTGGCGACCGCCGAACGCAGAGCAGCATACCGGGTGGCGAGCTTATCGAGCGAGAGGTGCTCGAGCGCGCCGCTCATCGCCAGCCCGAGCGCGACAGCCACCAGCGGAATGATCAGCGCCCAGCGCAGGCGCACAGCCCGCCACCCCTGCGATGGCGACACCTGCCCGCCGGACCGAAACGGCAGCCGCAGGCGCGGCTGCCGACGGCGAGGTGGCGGCGCTGGTCGTTCGGTCATCCCCGCCGAACCCGTCGTGCTGCCGCCAGCGTTGACCCCCCACGCGGGTCGCGGCTATATCGCCCACAAAGAATGGAGGGCGGCGGCGAGGGCAAACCCGCGGCACGTCGCCTCATCGTGCTTGCCGCTCTTGCAGGAATGGAGAGTTTGTTGTGCCCAAGCGCACCTATCAGCCGAGCAAGCTCGTCCGCAAGCGCCGACACGGTTTCCGTGCCCGCATGAGCACGGTGGGCGGGCGCAAGGTGCTGGCCGCGCGCCGTGCCAAGGGGCGCAAACGCCTCTCCGCCTGAGCCCGGCTCCGCTGGCCGCCCCCCGGGCCCCGAGCGGATAAAGCATCGCGCGGAGTTCCTGGCGGTGGCAGAGAAAGGTCGGAAGGCATCCATGCCGGGTCTTGTTCTGCAGGGGCTGCGGTTTGAAGGCCGGCAAGCGACGCGGCTCGGCTTCACATGCTCGCGCAAAGTGGGAGGAGCGGTCGAACGCAATCGGGCGCGGCGAAGGCTGCGCGCAGCGGCCGATGCCGTGCTTCGCCCGGGACCCGCAGGGTGGGATCTCGTTCTGATCGGCCGCGCCGCCACCCTCGATCGACCCTTCGCCCTTTTGGTCGACGATCTTCGCCAGGGCCTGGCACGGATCGGCGCGGCATGAACCCTCTCGCCCATCTCCTGCGCGGCGGCATCACCGCCTATCAATGGACGATCCGGCCCGTGATTGGCGCCAACTGCCGCTTCACGCCCTCGTGTTCCGAATACGCCAAGGAAGCGATCGCCACCCACGGCGCAGTGAAGGGGGCGGGGCTTGCCGCCTGGCGCATCCTGCGCTGCAACCCCTGGTGCGCGGGCGGGCACGACCCGGTGCCGCCACGACGCTGCGACAGCCCCTGAAGGCGCCGACGAGATGGTCGACCAGAAGCGGCTGATCCTTGCGATCAGCATCTCCATCGTGATCCTGTTTTTGTTCGAGATCTTCTGGAACCAGCCCATCCGCGAGGCCGAACGCGCCCGCCAGGCGGAGCTTGCCGAGATTGCACGCATTGAGGCCGAAAGGGCGGGCGCAGAAGCGCCCGGCACCGCCGCCTCGCTGGCTGCGCCGGCGCCCGGCATGGGCCCGGCCGCTGTTGCTGTCCCCTCCGTTCCGGCGTCGCTCCGCGTGCGGATTGAGACGCCGGAGATCGAGGGCTCCATCAACCTGGCCGGTGCCCTTATCGACGACATCTCACTCCGCCGCTTTGGTGTCACCCCCGACCCTGCTTCGGACCGTGTGCGGCTGTTCACCCCGCGCGGCACCCCGGAGGCCTATTTCGCCCAGTTCGGCTGGGCAGCGGTGGGCGGTGACGTCGCCGTGCCCGGCCCGGACACGATCTGGCAAACCTCGGCCAGCGTGCTCACCCCGGGCAGGCCGATCACCCTTTCCTGGGACAATGGCCACGGCCAGAGATTTGAAATCATTCTCGCGGTCGACGACCACTTTTTATTTACGGTCGAACAGCGGGTGACGAACAGCGCGGCAGGCACGGTGGCGCTGAACCCATGGGCGCGGGTTCGCCGCGAATACACACCGCAGACGGGCGGGTTCTTCATCTCGCACGAGGGGCTAGCTGGCGTCTTCGACGGCAGGCTCACAGAACAGACCTACCAGGAGGCGCGTGACGAGGCGCAAAAGCGAGGGGGCATTTCGTTCCAGCGCGAAGGTCGCGGCGGCTGGGCCGGCTTCACGGACAAGTATTGGCTCGGCGCTCTGATCCCCGACCAGACGCAGACCACTACCTTCACCTGGCGCGTCATCACTGAGGGCGCACAACCGCGCTACCAGATCGACTTTCTCGCCGGCGACAAGGTCATCGGCCCGGGGCTTTCAACCTCCTCGCGGAATTTCCTATTCGCTGGCGCCAAAGAGGTGGCGGTGATCGACCGCGTCGCCGCCCAGCTCAATGTGCCGGGCTTCGACAAGGCGATCGACTGGGGCTGGTTCTACTTCCTCACCCGCCCGTTCTTCGCCGCGCTGCATTGGCTGCACGAACTCACCGGGAACTACGGGGTGGCGATCCTGATTTTCACCTTGTTCCTGAAAGTCCTGTTCTTCCCGCTCGCGAACAAGTCCTACCGCTCGATGAGCAAAATGAAGCTCCTTGCACCCCAAATGCAGGAGCTAAAGGAGCGGTACAAGGACGACCCAACGAAGATGCAGCAGGAGATGATGGCGCTCTACAGGCGTGAGAAGGTGAACCCCGTCTCGGGTTGCCTGCCTATCCTGCTGCAAATTCCGGTATTTTTCGCCCTTTACAAGGTGTTGTTCGTCACCATCGAAATGCGGCATGCGCCGTTCTTCGGCTGGATTAAGGACCTCTCTGCGCCCGATCCGACCAACATTTTCAATCTCTTCGGCCTCATCCCGTTCGACCCCACGGTCATCCCCATCATCGGGCCGTTCCTGCACCTTGGCATCTGGCCCCTGTTCATGGGGGTGACGATGTATCTGCAGCAGAAGCTGAACCCCGCCCCCCCTGACCCGATCCAGCAGAAGGTGTTCATGCTGATGCCCTTCATTTTCACCTTCATGCTGGCCTCCTTCCCGGCGGGGCTCGTCATCTACTGGTCGTGGAACAACATCCTCTCCATCGCCCAGCAATGGCTCATCATGCGGCGTGTTGCAGCGCAGCAAGCCCCGCAGCCGGCAAAGACGTGATCGCCCTGCCCGGAGGGCTTCTGGAGGCGAAAGGCGACGCCGAGCGGGAAGCACTTTTCGAAGCTGGGCGCGTGCTGTTCGCGACTGAGGCCCGCTTTCTGGCTGCCGCTCGCACGCTCGACCAGCTGCCCCCGCCCGGCCTGCCAGAGGTCGCCTTCGCCGGCCGCTCCAATGTCGGGAAGTCGTCTTTGCTCAATGCGCTAACGGGGCGTCGGGGGCTTGCTCGCGTCTCGGCCACCCCGGGGCGAACGCGCGAGCTCGTCTTCTTTGACCTTGGCGCGCGCCTCATACTGGTCGACATGCCGGGCTACGGCTATGCCGAGGTGGCGAAATCGGTGCGCGAGGCGTGGGAAGGCACGATGTTCGCCTACCTGCGCGGCCGCCCCTCCTTGCGCCGGGTGGTGCTGCTGATCGATGCCCGCGTCGGCTTCAAGCCGGCCGATGAGGAGGCGATGCGCGTGCTCGACGAAGCGGCGGTCGCCTACCAGATTACGCTGACGAAGAGCGACAAGGTCAAATCTCCCGTGCTGGAAGCGATGCGGCGGCGGGCTCAGTCAGTGGCGCGCGAACACACTGCCGCCCACCCGCTCGTGCTCGCGACCAGCGCCGAGACGGGGGCGGGGATCGCCGCCTTGCGCGCCGAGCTTGCCTCTGTTGCTCGCGCTTGACCCGCCCCCGCACGGGGCCTAAGGCGCGCGGGATTGCAACGGAGGGGGCGATGGCGGACGGGCGCAGCGCAGCGCGAAACGAGACTCGGCAACACACCGGCGAGGAGAGAGCGCGCATCCTCTCCGAGGCGCTGCCCTTCCTGTTGCGCTACGACAACGCCACCGTCGTGATCAAGTATGGCGGCCATGCCATGGGTGATGATGAACTTGCCATCACTTTTGGCCGTGACGTGGCCTGGCTGCAGCTGTCCGGGCTGCATCCGGTTGTGGTGCATGGCGGAGGGCCGCAGATCAACGCGATGCTGGAACGGCTCGATATCAAATCGACCTTCGTCGACGGGCTGCGCGTCACCGACGAGAAGATGGTCGAAGTGGTGGAGATGGTGCTCGCCGGCACCGTTAACTCGCAAGTTGCGGCTCTAATCAATCGGGCGGGCGTGATGGCGGTTGGCATCTCCGGCAAGGATGCGGGGCTGATCCGCGCGCGCAAGCTCACCCGCACCAAGCGCGACCCGGGATCGAACATCGAGCGCGTGCTTGATCTCGGTTTCGTCGGCGAACCGGAGGCGATCGACACCCGCGTGCTCGAGGCGCTGCGCGGGGCAGAGATTGTACCCGTGATCGCCCCCGTCGGTCTCGGCCCGGATGGCAAGACCTACAACATCAACGCCGATACCGTGGCGGGCGCGATCGCGGGCGCGCTCAAGGCCAAGCGCCTCCTCATGCTGACCGACGTACCAGGGGTGTTGGACAAGGACGGGAAGCTCATTCCCGAACTCACTGCCGCAGAGGCGGAACGGCTGATCGAAGACGGAACGATCTCGGGCGGCATGATCCCGAAGGTTGAGCACTGCCTCGCCGCCGTGCATGCCGGTGCCGAGGCAGCGGTGATCGTCGACGGGAGAGTGCCGCACGCGATCCTTCTTGAACTCTTCACCGAACAGGGGGCGGGAACGCTGATCCGCCTCTGAAACGGAACGCGCCCTAACCGAACCCGGCCAGAGCGTAGATCGTCCGCCAAAAGCGAGGGCGGGGCGGGATCTGACCCCACCCCGCCTGCCCGCTCAGGCGAGGCGTTCTCCATGCAAGGCGGTATCGAGCCCCTCGATCTCCTCCTCTTCGCTCACACGCAGGCCGACGATCAGGTCGACGATCTTGAGCAGGATAAAAGAGACGATGGCGCAATAGACGACGGTGACGCCCACGCCGTAGGCCTGGATCAACATCTGGCCCACACCGCCCGTGGTCTCTCCAATCGCCTCCACCGCGAACAGTCCGGTGAGGATGGCACCGACGATGCCAGCGACGCCATGCACACCGAAGACATCGAGGCTGTCGTCGTACTTGAGCATCTTCTTCAGTTCGGTCGAGGCCCACCAGGAGAGCAAGCCCGCAACCGCGCCGATGATCAGCGCTCCTGACGGTGCGACGTAGCCAGCCGCAGGGGTGATGCCGACAAGTCCCGCCACTGCGCCAGACACAGCCCCCAGAACCGAGGGTTTTCCCTTCACCGCCCACTCGGCGAACATCCAGGCGAGCACGCCGGCGGCGGTCGCGATCTGGGTCACTGCCATAGCGAGTGCCGCATTGGCATTGGCAGCGACTGCTGAGCCCGCGTTGAAGCCGAACCAGCCCACCCACAGAAGCGAGGCGCCGATGACGGACAGGCCCAAATTGTAGGGCGCCATGTTTTCGGTGCCGTAACCCTTGCGCTTGCCAATGACGAGGCAGGCGACAAGCCCAGCGACACCAGCGTTGATGTGCACGACGGTGCCGCCGGCGAAGTCGAGCACCCCATCCTCGCTCATAAAGCCACCACCCCACACCCAGTGCGCGACCGGGCTGTAGACAAGGAGCGACCACAGGGCGAGGAAGAGCAAGAGGGCGGAGAACTTCATGCGATCGGCCACCGCGCCAGTGATCAGCGCAGCGGTGATGATCGCGAAGGTCATCTGGAAGACCATGAACATCGGCTCGGTGATGGTCATGTCCTCCTTCGGCTTGTTCCACGCCTCGATCATGCCGGAGAGGAACAGCCGCCCGAGGTCGCCGAGATAGGCCCCATCGCCGGAGAAGGCCAACGAGTAGCCCGCCACCGTCCAGACCATGGTGATCAGAGCGCAGGCGGCGAAAGACTGCATCATGGTGGCGAGAACGTTCTTTTTGCGCACCATGCCGGCATAGAAGAGGGCAACGCCGGGGATAGTCATCATCAGCACCAGCGCGGTGGAGGTCAGCATCCAGGCCATGTCGCCCGAGTCGATCTTCGACTCGTTCTGATCGGCGAGAGCGGGCCCGGCGGTGATCAGGATCGCCGCCGCGAGGCCGAAGCCGAGTGCGTGCGGCAGACGCAACCGTTTGGTCATCGATCTTTGCTCCCGGAAGGTCTGGTCAGAGGGCGGCAGCGTCGGTCTCGCCGGTGCGGATGCGGATCGCCCGGCCGACATCGAGGACGAAGATCTTGCCGTCGCCGATCTTGCCAGTGTGCGCCGACCGCGCGATCGCCTCGCACACCGCATCCACCATCGCGTCCTCGACTACGATCTCGATCTTCACCTTGGGCACGAAGTTCACGTGGTACTCTGCCCCGCGATAGATTTCGGTCTGGCCCTTCTGCCGACCGAACCCTTTTACTTCGGACACCGTCAGCCCCTGCACGCCGAGCGGAGTGAGCGCCTCGCGCACATCGTCGAGCTTGAACGGCTTGATGATCGCCATGATGAGTTTCATCGCCTGTCCATCTCCGCCGGTTGTTCGGCAGATGCAGCGATCCAAGAGCCGTGCCACAGCGCACGCGGCCAGCGCTGGCAGTGAAAAGGGCCAGATCCCGGTTTGGGTCTGGCATGCCCGTGCACAAGAAATGGGCAAAGTGCAGAACGCAGCTTGATTTCCTGCCCTTCGCCCCGACAGTCAGGCTATGTCCGCGAGACTTTCCGTTGAGGTTGCCGTGCTCGGGGCAGGGCCGGTCGGTGCCACCTTCGCCTGCCTGCTCGCCGAAGCCGGGGTGCCGACGGCGGTGATCGACCGCGCTGCCCTGCCGCCGATGGAACTGCCCGAGTTCGACGGCCGCGCCTATGCCATTGCCCGCACCTCGCGCGAGGTGCTGACCGACGCTGGCGTTTGGGCCCGCCTCGGCGATGCTCCTTGCCCGATAACCCGCATCCGGGTTTCGGACGGCCGGCCCGGGGAGCGCGCGAGCCCCCTCACCCTCACTTTCGATGGAGCCGAGGCGGAGGTCGATGCCTTCGGCTGGATGGTTGAAGCGCGCTACCTGCGGATCGCGCTCAATGCTCAACTACCGCGCATCCCAGGCCTTGCCGTGTTCGCCCCGGCCCGGGCCGAAATCATCCGTCGCGACGCGACCGGTGTGAGTCTCCGTCTCGAGGACGGCACACTGATCACTGCCCGGCTCGTCGTCGCAGCTGAGGGGCGCGAGAGCGCAACGCGCGAGGCCGCGGGCATTCCCGTCACACGCTGGGACTACGGCCAGGACGCCATCGTGTGCGCGGTGCGGCACGACCGACCGCACGGGCATGTCGCGATCGAGCATTTTTTACCCGCCGGCCCCTTCGCTATTCTTCCCCTATCGGGCGAGAACGGTGACCGGCGCACCTCGGCTGTGGTGTGGACGGAGGGGCGAGCGGAGGCGGGGCGCATTTGGCGCCTCGGTCTTGATCGCTTTGCCCGCGAACTCTCCCGCCGCTTCGGCGACCACTGGGGAGCGGTGACACCGATCGGGCTGCGCTGGCGCTATCCTCTGGGTGCCCTGCTTGCCCATCGCTATATCGATGTGCGCTTGGCCTTGGTCGGTGACGCTGCCCACGGCATTCACCCGATCGCCGGGCAGGGGCTCAATCTCGGCTTCCGTGATGCGGGCGCTCTTGGCCGCTTGGTGATCGACGCCGTGCGCGAGGGGCGCGACCCGGGCGGGCCCGACCTGCTTGCCGCCTACCAGGCGGAACGGCGGCCGGCGAACCTGTTGATGCTTGCCGCCACAGACGCGCTCGATCGGCTGTTCTCGACCGATGTCGCGCCGGTTCGCTTCATCCGCGATCTCGGCCTCGCCGCGGTTGACCGCATGCCCGGGCTGAAGAAGGTCTTCATGCGCACCGCGATGGGTTTCTCGCCCTTTGGGCGCTTTGCGGGCGGCCTGACGGCTGGCTTGCCACAGTTGCGCCTTCGCCCTGCCGCCGGCGCAGTGCCACATGAGGCATCGTCCTTGCGGAGGCTATCCATGCGCCTGCTCCTCGCCCCCCTTGTCGCCTTCGGCCTGATTGCCGCCGGAACTGCCTCGGCCGACCCCTGGTGGGGCAGGCACGGCAAGCCCCACCGCGGCTGGGAGCCGCCGCCGAACGTGGTGGTGATTCCGGGCTATGGCCCGCCACCGCCCGTCATCGTCATCCCGTCGCGACGGCCGCCGGCGGTCGCGGTCGTTCCACCCGGTGCCTACGCCTCCCCCGCCTGGCGGCCCCACCCAGTCTACCGTCCCTACCCTCTGGTCCCGCATGCCCCCGCCGGACATTTCTCTTTCGGCCTCTATGTGCCGTTCGGGCGCTGACCGTCGGCACCAGACGTGGCATGGTTTGCCCCATGCCGCTCACGCCCGAAGAGTTTCTCTCCTCGCTCGAAACCTGGGGGATTGCGCACGAGACGATCTGGCACAAACCCGTGTTCACGGTGGCGGAAACTAAGGCGCTGGGGCTGACCGAACGCCTGCCCGGCGCGCACGTGAAGAACCTTTTCCTAAAAGACAAGGCCGGTGCGTTTTGGCTCATCACCATGCTGGAGGCTCGGCACGTCTCGGTGAATGCGCTCGCCCGGGCACTCGGGGCGCCGAGGATGAGTTTCGCCTCGGCCGAGGAGATGCGCGCCACCCTTGGCGTCGAACCGGGCTCCGTCACCCCCTTCGCGCTTGCCAACGAGACCGCACGCCGCGTCGCTTTCGTGCTTGACTCCGCCCTGGCCGATGGCCGCTATGCGCGAATCAACGCCCACCCGTTGACCAATCGGGCGACGACGGGGGTTACGATCGAGGGCTTCCGCGCCTTCCTTCAGCGGGTCGGTCACAGGCCGCGCCTCGTGGATCTCGACGCGCTCGATCGCGCTGCCTAAACCCCAGGGCGCGGGGCTTGTTCGCGCGCCTGCCCATCTCATGTTATCGGGGCGCGTACGGGGATACCCGGGTCTTCAACCAAAGGCGCGCGGAAGGCGAGATGGATATTCATTTCGACCCAAAGGGACAGACCAACCAGCGCGGCAGCGGTGGGACGGCCGATGTCATCAGGGACGGGACGGAGGCGAGATTCGTCGCCGACGTCATTCAGGCGAGCCGCGACGTTCCGGTGATTGTTGACTTTTTCGCCACCTGGTGCGGCCCCTGCAAGCAGCTTACCCCCGCTTTAGAGCGGGTGGTACGCTCCGCCGGCGGCAAGGTTCGCTTGGTCAAGGTCGACATCGACAAGAACCAGCGCCTCGCCGCCCAGCTGCGCATCCAGTCCGTGCCCACGGTCTACGCGTTCTACCAGGGCCAGCCGGTCGACGGGTTCCAAGGCGCTTTGCCGGAAAGCCAAGTGAGGGCCTGGGTTGAGAGGCTGGTGCAGCTCACCGGAGGCGCCATGCCTGCCGAGGAGGTGATCGCGGCAGCAAAGGAGGCAGCCGCGCGTGGCGCGCATGGCGAGGCGGCCGACATGCTGCGCGCCCTTCTCGCTGAGCAGCCGGAGAACGCCGAGGCGATCGGCCTGCTCGGCCGGGCGCTGATCGCTCAGGGCCGGCTCGAGGAGGCGCGCGCGCTTGTCGCCACTCTGCCCTCCAACATCGAGGCACATACCGAAATCCAGGGCGTAAAAGCAGCACTCCAGCTCGCCGAACAGGGGCGCGAGGCGCAAGCGAAGCTTACCGAGCTGCAAGAGCGGCTTGCGCGCAACGCTAACGACCACCAGGCGCGCTTCGATTACGCGATCGCGCTGAACAGCCTTGGCAAGCGCGAGGAGGCAGCGGAACAGCTGCTGCAAATCATCCGGCGCGATCGGAAGTGGAACGATGAGGCGGCGCGGCTGCAGCTGCTCAAGTTCTTCGAGGCCTGGGGCCTGACAGATGAGGTGACGGTCTCGGCCCGGCGACGCCTTTCGTCGCTGCTGTTTAGTTGAGCGCGCTTCCAGTGATGACCGCTTCTGCCTGGCACCCGGCTTATGAGGACCTGCCGGGTGAGATTGCGGTCTTTCCGCTCACCGGGGCATTGCTGCTGCCGCAGGGGCGGCTTCCGCTCAATATCTTCGAGCCGCGCTACCTCGCCATGACACTCGATTCGCTCTCGGAGGGGCGTATGTTCGGCATGGTGCAGCCGAACCCGTCGGAACCGCCTGGCGAAACGGGGCCAGCGCTGTATCGCGTCGGCTGTCTGGGCCGTCTTTCCTCCTTCAGCGAAACAGAGGATGGGCGGCTCCTGATCACGCTCACGGGGATCATCCGCTTCGAGATCATCGCTGAACTTCCCATGCGCCGCGGCTACCGCCGGGTGCGGGTGGACTATTCGGCGTTCGCTGAGGATCTTGACCTCGCGCAGCGGCCCGACCTCGATCGCGCCCGGCTCGAGCGCGGCTTGCGCGCCTTCTTCCGGGCACGGGGAATCGAAGCCAACTGGCAAGCGGTGCGCGAGATGTCGAACGCGTCCTTGGTTACGACGCTGTCCATGGTCTGTCCGTTCGAGCCGTGCGAGAAACAGGCTCTGCTCGAAGCGCCGACCGTTGATGACAGGGCCGATCTCCTGCTCGCCTTGATCGAGATTGGCGCTCATGGCGGGTCGGAGGGGGGGCCGCGCTCTCCGCTCTCGTGAGGCGGTGCGATGAACCAAGAGATTGATCCGCGCCTGCTTGAAATCCTCGTCTGTCCTCTCACCAAGGGTCCGCTGCGTTACGATCGTGAGCGGAACGAACTAATCAGCGAACGGGCGGGCCTAGCCTACCCTATCCGCGACGGGGTGCCGATTATGCTGCCCGAGGAGGCACGCCCGCTTGAGGCACCCGCACCCTTGCCAAAGGGCCTAGGCGACGCCGCCCCGGAGGCCTGATGCCGAAGCCGCTGGAACTCCGCGTCTCCAAAACGGAGCGCACGCTAACCGTAGCCTTCGACGACGGCGCGCGTTTCGTGCTGCCAGCGGAATATCTCCGCGTGGAAAGCCCCTCGGCCGAGGTGCAGGGCCATGCCCCCGACCAGAAGGTGCTGGTGTGGGGCAAGGCAGAGGTTGGCATCCTCAAGGTCGAAGCGGTGGGCAACTATGCAGTACGCATCGTGTTCGACGACCTGCACGACACCGGGATTTACTCCTGGGACTATCTTTACGAGCTCGGACGGGATCACGAAACACGCTGGGCTCGCTATCTTGCGGAGCTGGAGGCGGCGGGCAAGTCGCGCCACCCGCGCAAAGTTTACCGCGCTTCAGAGGCGGATGGCTGAGGGGCTTGGCCGGCGCGAGATCAAGCTCTCCTACTGCTCGGCACGGAAGGCGTCGGCAATGCGGCGCACCGTGCCGTCGCGCCCGACCACCATCACGTCGAACCGTACCTCCTCACCAAACCAGGCGGGTTCCTCGGCCATCAGGGCCTCGCTGGCGGCAACAAGCCGGGCGCGCTGCCGGGGTGAGAGGGCGAAGGCCGCCTCGGCAGCCCGCGCCCGCGCCTTCACTTCCACGATGACGGTCAACGCGCCCCGGCGGGCGACGAGGTCGATTTCGCCCACCGGGGTGCGACGGCGTCGCGCCAACACGGCGAAGCCCTCTGCGGCCAGCGCGGCGGCACAGAGCTCCTCCGCCTCGCGGCCGTATCGGTCGCTGCCCGCACCGCGTCGAGGCCTCGTCGTCACCGGCACAGCTTTTGGGCTACTCAGCCGCCGGACGCACCTCGGGCGGCAGCACAGTGGCCGCGATCGACCCGTCGAGCGCCTCGTATTCAGCAAGCCGGATGGCGGCGTAGAGTTCGGCGCGCGTCTGCATACGATCGAGCATGCTCGTGGTGCCGCCGTCGCGGCGGATCGCGGCGTAAAGTTCGGCCACAGCTTTCGCCGCCACCCGCAGGCTGGAGGCGGGCCAGATGATCATGCGGTAGCCCAAGGCCTCGAATTCGGCGGCCGACATATAGGGCGTGCGGCCGAATTCCGTCATGTTGGCGAGCAACGGCGCCTGCACGGCCTCAGCGAAGCGGGCAAACTCTTCGCGGCTGGTTAAAGCCTCGGGAAAAATCGCGTCCGCCCCGGCCTCAAGGTAGCGTTTCGCGCGCGCAACTGCCGCGTCGAACCCTTCGACGGCGGCGGCATCGGTGCGCGCGATGATAAACAGGTGGCGTGCCGCGCGCTTCGCCGCCGCCACTTTCGCCGCCATCTCAGCCGGCTCGACCAGCCTTTTGCCGTTGAGGTGACCACACTTTTTCGGCAGTTCCTGGTCTTCGATATGCACTGCCGCCGCGCCGGCCTCTTCGAACGCGCGCACCATGTGCATGGCGTTCAGCACGCCGCCATAGCCGGTGTCCCCATCGACCAGCACGGGAAGCCCCGAGGCGCGCACGATGGTTCTGATGAAGAAACAGACCTCATCGACGGTGAGGATCCCCAAGTCCGGCAAGCCCATCGAGGCGCTCATCGCCGCCCCCGAGAGGTAGAGCGCCTCGAACCCCGCGTCGCGCGCGAGGATGGCGGCGAGCCCATGATGCGCGCCCGGCATCTGCAGGATGCGCCCTCGCGCGACCAGGGCGCGGAAGCGCACCCCGGCAGGTTCCATCGGCACGGTCGCGGCGTCGAGATAGGGCATGGCGGCGTTTCCTTCTGCGCGGTCGTCAGCCTAGCGGGGCAGACAGCGCAGGACAAAACCTCCCCCCGGCCGGCGGTTGGGCCCGCGGCGGCTTCAGCGATAGAAGATCGCGGTGAGCAGGCCGAAGCAGGGCAGGAGGAACACCGCGGCCCAGCCGCAATAGCCAAAGAATGAGGGCATTTTGACCCCTTGCTCCTCGGCGATGGCACGCACCATGAAGTTCGGCGCATTGCCGATGTAGGAGTTCGCCCCCATGTCCACCGCCCCGGCGGAAATCGCCCCCAGGATGTTGCCCAGTGGTCCCATCAGCGTCTCGGCGTCGCCGCCGGCAAGATTGAAGAAGATCAAGTAGGTGGGCGCATTGTCGAGGAACGACGACAGTCCGCCGGTGAGCCAGAAGTACATGGTCGGGTTCGGCGTGCCGTCGGCGTTCGAGGTCAGCGCAACAAGCCAGGCGAGCGCCCCCTCATGGCCTGCGCGCAGGATGGCGATGGCCGGAATGATGGTGACGAAGATGGCGGCGAACACCTTCGCCACTTCGATCATCGCTCCCCAGGTGAAGCCGTTGGCGTTGCGCACCAGTACAGGCGTGGCCCAGATCGAGTAGGCGGCGATGGCGAGCAGGAGAAAATCCCCGACCACGACCTCGATCGCGATCTCCTGCTTGAGGAAGGTCACCGCGCCGGGGTGCCACACGCCCTCCATCAGCACGACGAGCACGACGAGCATGAGAAGGGGGATGTTGACCGCGCCCTGGATGCGCAGCGGCTGCACCGGCTCGCCACTGTCGCGCACCTCTTCCGCCTCGTTGCGGAAGTAGTGGAGATCGAGGCGGTGGTAGATCAATTGCAGCAAGGCTGCGATCAAGAGTGTTGGCGCGACCAGGTTCTGTGTTGGCCAAAAGAAATCCACCCCTTTGAGGAAGCCAAGGAAAAGCGGCCGGTCCCCAAGCGGGGTCAGCGAGCCGCCGCTGTTGGAGACGAGGAAGATGAAAAAGACCATGGTGTGCGCGCGGTGCTTGCGCTCGCGATTGGCGCGCAGCTCAGGGCGCACAACCAGCATGCAAGCACCGGTGGTGCCGGTGAAGCTCGCGATCGCGGTTCCGATGGCGAGCAACGCCGTGTTGGTGCCTGGCGTGCCGCGCAACGTGCCCCCGACATGCACCCCACCCGCCACGGTGAACAGGGCGAAGAGAAGGATGATGAAGGGGATGTATTCGAGGAAAGCCGTGTGCAGGACAAGGTCGGCCACCGCATCGAAGCCGAACCGAAGCGCGGCCGGAACGAGAAAAGCAGCTGCCCAACCAAGCATGACCAAGCCGTAGATGCGGTGCCAGAGATCCGGCGCGATGAGCGGAATGATCGCGATCGAGAGCAGCACCCCGGCAAAAGGCAGCACCCACCACAGCGAGAGGGTGCGCGCGTCGATCGCGCTCTCCGCCGCTCGGGCCGGTGCAACAAGCCCGACGAGGATGAGGAAGACGATCGCTGCGACGGAGGGCGCACAGAGACGACGGAACAGGTGCATGGTGACGGGCGGGACGTTTCGGTTGTGGCCTAGCACCCTATCGCGCCGGTGATGGCCGACAAGGGCGGGTCTGCCTTGCCGGTCCTTTCCCCCGCCGCTATAGGGCTTTGTTCCCACTCCCGCAGCGAGGTTAACCCATGGAAATGACGGGCGAGCGGCGCATCCCTGCGCCGCGGGACAAGGTTTGGCAAGCTTTGAACGATCCTGCAGTGCTGAAAGAGAGCCTGCCCGGCTGCGAATTCATCGAACCGGCAGGCGACAACCAGTACAATGCACGGATCGCGCTGAAGATCGGGCCGATGTACGCGCGCTTCTCTGGCACCGTTACCGTCTCTGATATCGACCCGCCCAACAGCTACACGCTGACTGGGGAGGGCCAGGGCGGGGTCGCTGGCTTCGCTAAGGGCTCGGCAAAGGTCCGCCTTGCCGAAGACGGGCCGGACGCGACCTTGCTCACCTACAACGTCACCGCCCAGGTTGGCGGAAAGATCGCCCAGCTCGGTGCACGGCTGATCGACAGCACGGCAAAGAATTTGAGCGATCAGTTCTTCACCCGCTTTGCCAACCGTGTCGCGCCGCCGCCCCCCGCGCCCGAGACGCCTGCCCCCGAAGTGGCGGCAGCCCCTGCAGCCACCGCCGGGGTTGACTGGAAGGCGGAACTCGCAGGCCAGCCGGTGTGGGTGAAGATCTCGATCGCGGTTTGGGTGCTCATCGTCCTGATGATGGTGCTGTGAACGAGTGATCCGGCCGTGAGCGAGCCGGTGGACGCAGGGCCCAAGCCAACACCACCGAACGACCGGCGCTTGCCGCTCCCCCTCTGGATCACCCTGGTCATTGCCCTGACGGGGCTGTTCCTCGCCCTCGGCCGTGCGCTGGGGTAGAGGAACCGCATGGACGGAACGACACCTTTCCCCGCCGGCGTAGACGAAACGATCGCGCTCTTGGCGCGCGGCGACTACGTCGCCGACCGCGCGCTGGGCACGGCCGTGCATCTCGCACTCGCCATGCGCCGCCCGCTGTTCCTGGAGGGCGAGGCGGGTGTGGGCAAGACCGAAATCGCCAAGGTGCTGGCGCGCACGCTCGGGCGGCGGCTTGTCCGGCTGCAATGCTACGACGGGCTCGACCTCGCCTCCGCCCTTTACGATTGGAACTACACCCGCCAGCTCCTCGAAATCCGCCTCGCGGAAGCGGCCGGTGAACGCGACAAGGACCGCCTAGCCCGTGGCATCTTCGATCGCCGCTTTCTCATCGAACGCCCCCTCTTGCAGGCAATCAGCCCCGAGGGTGGCCCTGCCGTGCTGCTGATCGACGAGCTTGACCGGGCGGATGAGCCCTTTGAGGCCTTCCTGCTCGAATTGCTGGCGGACTGGCAGGTGACAATCCCGGAACTTGGCACCATCCGCGCCGCCGAACCGCCAGTGGTGATCATCACCTCCAACCGCACGCGCGAGATCCACGACGCTCTACGCCGCCGCTGTCTCTACCACTGGGTCGATTTCCCCGATGCCGCGCGCGAGCGCGCTATCCTTGCGCTGAAGGCGCCGCAGGCAGGCGAACGCCTGGCGCACCAGGTGGTGGCGTTTGTGCAGCGGCTACGCCAGATGGACCTGTTCAAGATGCCCGGCGTAGCGGAAACGATCGACTGGTGTGCCGCACTCGCCCATCTCGACGCGACCGAACTCGACCCCGCTCGCGTGGACGAGACCCTCGGCGTGCTGCTGAAGTACCAAGACGACATCGCCCGCATCCGCGGCGAGCAGGTGGCAGCACTGGTAGCAGAAGCGCAGGCGCAGTAGTGACGGCAGCTTGAGCGAGGATGAAGGAATGATCCCGGCCGGAGAACGATCCGGGTGCATTCCGCTCAACGTGATGCACTTCGCGCGCCTGCTGCGCCGCGCGGGGCTCCCCGTGGGCCCCGGCCAAATCCTCGACGCCACAGAGGCGCTCGGTCACATCGACCTCACGCGGCGGGCCGAGGTGCACGCAGCGCTGCGCGCAGTGATGGCGGTGCGGCGCGAGCATTGGGAAGTGTTCGACGCCGCTTTCGCCCTGTTTTGGCGCAACCCCGACCGTGACGTGGCGGAGGCGATGATGGCCGCGCTCGAGGGCCTGCGCCGACCGGCCGAGGCCGCAAAGGCGAAACCGGGGTCGCGCCGTGCAGCAGAGGCTTTCGCCGAAACGACCGGTCCGCGGAACGCCCCTGCACCGCGGTGTGAGGCAACACGCGTCGATGCCTTTCTTGCCGTATCGGATCAGGAACGGCTGCGGCGGATGGACTTCGAGGCGATGAGCGAGGCCGAGATCCGTGCCGCGCGCGAAGCGATCCGCCGTCTTCGCTTGCCCCTCGATGCCATCCCCTCTCGGCGCTTCCGCCCCAACCCGCGGGGCCAGCGGGCTGATCTGCGCGCCACGCTGCGCAAGTCGTTGCGCGGAGGCGGCGCGCTGGTCGAAATCGCGCGCCGGGCACGGCGCACGCGCACGCCTCCCCTCGTCGCGCTCTGCGACATCTCCGGCAGCATGGGCCGCTATGCGCCGATGCTGCTCCATTTCCTGCACGCGGTCGCTTCCACGCACACGCGCACCCATGTCTTTCTCTTCGGAACCAGGCTCACCAGCATCACGCGCGCGTTCCGCCACCGCGACCCGGAAGCGGCCTTCGCCATGGTCGCTGCCTTGGTGCCCGACTGGTCGGGCGGAACGCGGATCGGCGAGGCGATTGCGCGCTTCAACCGCGACTGGGCACGGCGCGTGCTCAGCCAGGGAGCGGTGGTGCTGCTGATCACCGACGGGCTCGACCGCGAGGGGGGAGCGGGCCTTGCGGAGGCTATGGACAGGCTGCATCGGTCGTGCCGACGCCTGATTTGGCTCAATCCCCTGTTGCGTTACGAGGGGTTCGAACCGCGCGCGGCGGGCATTCGCGCGATACTGCCGCACGTGGACGACTTCCGGCCCGCGCACAATATCGAAAGCATTGAGGAGCTGGTGCGGATCCTCTCCGCACCC